>CAIXWQ010000085.1 GCA_903923175.1 uncultured delta proteobacterium
GGCCCGACGCGCCGGACGCGGCTTGACGCGCCTGACGCCGCGCGCGCGGCCTATGGGCTCAGCGTCGGCGCGCGCGTCGCCACAGGAGCGCACCGAGGGCGAGCAGCGCGCCGAGCACGGCGGGCGTGCGCAGCGCGCGGGTACGCCCCGCGCCCCCCAGCCCGCAGTCGGGCCCCGGGCTCGTGCACACCGGGGTGGTCGGCATCGGATCGGCGATGACGCGCTCGCGGGCGAAGACCTCGGGGTGCGGATCGAGCTCCAGCTCGAGGTCGACATCGAGCGCGGAGGGGCCCAGATCCGCGCGCAGCCGCGTGATCCGTCGCTGCGCGGCCGCGCCGAACGCGAGCTGGACGTCGCTCGACGTCGGGTCGGCCTCGGTCGGTCGCCACGCGTCCGGGCTCGCCTCTGCGGCGTCCGCGGCGTCCGCGGCGTCCGCGGCGTCCGCGGCGTCGGCGTTCGCGTCGGGGTCGCTCGCGGCCTCGGCCAGGCCCGCGTCGGCGCCGGGGGGCGCGTAGGGCGCCTCGCCGATGGCGACGAGCGAGTCGGCGCGGACGTCGACGCTCGACTCCATCACCCACACGCGATCGAGCCACTGCGCCTCGAGGGCCGCGCGCTGCTCGGGGTAGTTGCTCCGGTAGGCGTCGAAGTCCCAGTGGAGCCGCGAAGGGTCGACCGCGGCGGTGGGGTAGTCGCGCGCGCGCCAGCGGGCGTCGGCAATCACGAAGAGCTCGAGCGTGGCCTTCGAGGCGGCGCCGGCGGCCGCCAGGCGCAGCGGCAGCCGCGGATCGGCGCCACCCCACGTGACGCGGATCGGACGCACGACGCCGGCGGCCGGCGAGAAGCGCAGCGCGACGAAATCGAACCCCTCGGCCACGTACGCCGCCAGCAGCGCGTCGGCGTCGCTCGCCACCGAGTAGCCGTGCGCCGACAGCCACGCGCCGATCGGCGCGCCGGCCGCGGCGTGGAGCTGCACCGACTCGTACGGCCCGACGACGGTGTGGCCGGTGACGACGACGCCGCCGTCCTCGACGTCGCGGATCGAGAGCGGCTCCGCGGGGGCGACGGCGCTGCCGCGGCCTCCGCAGCCGCCCCCCTGCGCGTACATCGGGCAGACGTAGTCGGTCTGGACCACCACCGGCGAGCTCTGGTCGTCGAGCGACTGGAGGAAGCCCGAGGTCCCGACGCTCACGGCCACCGGACCGCGCACCGGCAGCACCCAGGCGAAGTCGCGGGGCGCGCCGCTGAATTCGACCTCGTCCCAGAGCGTCGTGCTCGTCGCGGAGATCGCCAGCGCCATGCGGTGGCGCGTGACCGCCGCAGCGCTCGTGGCGGAGGGCTCCGCCGGGAAGAACCCGCCCGAGGCGTGCGCGTCGGGGGCGCGCAGCGCGGAGCAGGCGAGGAGCGCGAGCGACGCCACCCGCGCGAACGGCGGCGACGAGCAGCGGGCGGGGGCGCGGGGAGAGAAGCGCATCGGACCAGCCAGAGCGGACGCCGCCGAGCGTAGCGGCGCGCGCCCGCGCGCGGGGTCGTCACGCGCGCAGAAGCGTCCGTGCCTTGCGCGCGCTCACGCCCTCACTTGCCGAGCCACTTCGGCTTGCGCTTCTCCATGAACGCCACGATCCCCTCCTGGTAGTCGTGGCTGTCGTAGACCTTGCGGCGGAGCCCCTGGATGCGCTCGAACGTCTCGGGGCTGAGCGGGCGCGCGTTGCCCAGCAGCCGGACCTGCTCCTTCATCACCGCGATGCTCAGGGGCGAGAGCTCGGCGATCGTGCGCGCCATGTCGAAGGTGAACGCCTCGATCTCGTCGGCCTCCACCAGGTGGTTGAGGATGCCGACCTGCATCGCGCGCTCGGCGCCGAGCGGGCGCGCGGTGAAGAACATCTCCTTGGCGACCGAGAGATCGATCTCGTTCATGATCCGGAGGATGCCCGCGGGGTTGTACGGGACGCCGATGCGCGCCGGCGTGATCGCGAACGTCGCGCTCGGCGCGCCGATCGGGATGTCGCAGCAGAGGGCGAGCTCGACCGCGCCGCCCCACACGCCCCCCTCGATCATGGCGATCACGGGCGCAGGGAACTCGCGCACCGCGCGGATCGCCTGCTCGAGCGGGTCGTTGTAGGCCAGCGGGTCGCGCCCGGAGCGCGGCAGCTCGCTCACGTCGTGCCCGGCCGACCAGACCTTCGCCCCCGGGTGCGCGCGCAGGATCGCCACGCGGACGTGCTGCTTGATGAAGCCGTCGAACGCGCCGATCATCTCCTCGATCAGCGCCGAGCTGAGCGCGTTTCGCTTCGCGTCGTGGTCGAACGTGATGGTCCCGATGCCATCTCGGATTTCTTGTCGGATGAGGCCCATGGCGCGCGCAGCCTACGCCCGCGGCGGCGCAGGGGGCAGCCTTCCGCGCAGCTCTGCTGCAGTTCTCACTTGCAGGCGGTGCCCGCGACGCAGAGCGCGTCGCCCTGGCCCGGAAACGCGGAGCAGCAGGTCACGGAGCCGCCGAGCAACGCGCCGCAGCCCGCGCACGGGCAGGTGCTGCAGCCGGTCGCCGAGGCGGTGTCGCGACACGTGCCGGAGACGCAGGTCTGCGTGGCCGAGCAGGTCGTCGAGCAGGAGCCGCAGTGGAGCGGATCGGCGCCGTTGGTGCTCACGCACGCGTCGCCGCTCCCCGTCGGGCAGCTGGTGGCGCCGGCGATGCATTTGCTCCTGCAGGAGCCGGACTGGCACGCCTCGCCCGCCGTGCAGGCGCGGCCGCACGCGCCGCAGTTGCGGGGGTCGGTCGTGACGTCGACGCACGCGCCGCCGCAGGAGGAGAGCCCGGGGCGGCAGACGCAGATCGAGTTGCCGTTGCAATACTGCCCGGCCGCGCACGCGACGCCGCAGCCGCCGCAGTTGCCGGAGTCGCTGGTGGTGTCGACGCACGCGCCGCCGCACTCGCTCGACGTCCCAGGGCAGCCGCAGGCCCCCTTGACGCAGACGCCGCCGCGCGCGCACGCGACCCCGCAGCCGCCGCAGTTCGCGGGGTCGGACTGCGTATCCACGCACGCGGCCGCGCACAGCGTGCTCGCGCTCGCCGGGCAACCGCACGCCCCCGCGGTGCACACGCCGCCGCGCGCGCAGGTCACACCGCAAGCGCCGCAGTTGGCGCCGTCCGCTCTCGGGTCGACGCAGCTCGCGCCGCAGCGCACGAGCGGCGGGGCGCAGGCGCAGACGCCGGAGACGCAGCTCTCGCCGCTCGCGCAGCTCTTGCCGCACCCGCCGCAGTTGCTCGGGTCGGTGGCCGGCGTGACGCAGCGGAGCCCACAGACGATCTGGCCCGAAGCGCAGAGGCAATTGAGCCCCGAGCACTTCGCGTCGAGCGCGCCGTCGGCGCCGTCCGCGCCGGCATCCCCCTCCGCGCCGGCGTCCCCGACCGTCGCCGGCGCCGTCGTCGGGACCGTGTCGTCGTAGCCGGCGATCGCCTGGCACGCCGAGCTCGCGCACACCACCAGCACTGCGGCGAGCGCCGCGCGCGTACGATTGGGCATTCTCAGAACCTCCGCAGGACCACGACGCCGGCGCCGTCGAACGACGCCCACGGGGCGATGACCGTCGCGCGCGCGGCGGCAGACTCCTTCGGCGCGAGGAAGAACCAGGTGAGCCCGCCGGCGGCCACGGCCGCGCCGACGCCGGTGACGTAGTTGGAGGCCCGCGCGAGCGAGCGTCCGTGCTCGTAGGCCGCCGCGTCGCAGCCGTGGGCGCCGCACGCGTCGTGGCGATCGACGATCGCCGCGGTGCCGAGGCCGAGCCCGATCACGACGAAGGCCGCGCCGACGCCGGTGGTCACGAGCGCGAGCGTGCGCTGCGAGGGGAGCGCGCGCGTGGCGTCGGCGCGCGGCACCAGCGTGACGTCGAGCGTGCGGCTCTCCCCCTCGGCGAGCGGCACGCTCTGCTCGAAGGGCACCAGGTCCGGCCCTTCGAACCGCACCGCGTGCGTGCCGGGGTCCACGTCGAGCGGCGCGCCCCAGCTGCCGCGCGGGAGCTCCGCGCCGTCGAGCGTGGCGGTGGTCCGGGCGGGCGCGGTCGCGGCGCGGAGCAGCAGGTGCGGCACCCGCGGCTCGAGCTCGTCGAGCTCCTTGCGCGCGAAGTCGGCCCAGAGCTGGCGCGCGGGGCGGGGATCGAGCGGCGCGCGCCGGGCGAGCTCGCGGAAGTGGCGCGCGGCGGAGGCCACGCGTCGCAGCGACTTCTCGACGTACGCGAGGTTGCGCAGCGCGCCGAGCCCGTCGGGGTAGAGCTCCCACGCGCGGCGGAACGCGTCGCAGGCCTGCGCGCAGGTCGCCGCGTCGCCGACGGGCGCCTCGTCGCAGCGCCCGGTCTGCATCAGCGCGTTACCGCGATCGAAGAGATCGGTCGCGAGGCTGTGGGCGCGCTCGTCGGCGGGCGGCTCGCCGTCACCCGCGCGGGCGGAGGCGAGGCCGAGCACGCACGCGCTGGCGAGCAGCGCGGCGGCGCGGCGCGAGGCAGATCGCGGGCTCACAGCTCGTCTCGCTTCTGCCAGAGCGCGCTGGCCTGGTTGCGCAGCGTGGTCGGTCGCGTCGCGGCCGACGCGGACGCCACGGCCTTCGAAGGCGCCGGCGCCGAGGCCGGGGCCGGGGCGGACGCGGGTACGGGAGGTGGAGCCGCCTCCGAGGCCGTGGCCGGCTCGGGCGTCGTGGCCGCGGCC
>CAIXWQ010000086.1 GCA_903923175.1 uncultured delta proteobacterium
CCAGCGCCGCCGCCGTCGCCAGCACGACCACGAGCGACGAGGCGAAGTCGCCGGGCCCGGCGGCGAACGTGTACGGCCTCCCGCGCTGCATCGCGCTCGCCGACGCGTCGAGCCCGCAGATCCGCCAGGCGCAGGATCGGCTGGAGCAGGCGCGCGCGCAGCTCGACGAAGCGACCTGGGCGCCGTGGTCGCAGTTCAGCATCTCGGGCGGCCTCGCCGTGGTGCCCGAGGTGCGCGGCACCGCGATCTACTCGCCGAACACCAACATCTCGCTCTCCTCGGGCCTCGCCGGCACCGCCGGCCGCGTGACGATCGAGGGGGTCGTGCCGCTCTACACGTTCGGCAAGATCAGCAGCATCAAGCGCGCCGCCGAGGGGCAGGCCGCCGTCGCCGCCATCGACGTCGAGCGCTTCAAGATCCTCGTGCACCACGACGTGCGCCGCGCGTGGTTCGGGGTGATGCTCGCGCACGACGCGCGCTACCTGCTCGACCAGGCCGGCAAGAAGCTCGACGACGCGATCGCCAAGGCCGAGGAGCGCGACGACGCCGACGAGGTCGATCTCCTCCGCATGAAGACCTACCGCGCCGAGATCAAGGCGCGCCTCGGGGAGATCGAGAAGTTCGAGCGCATCGGGATGGCGGCGCTGCGGTTCTTCACCGGCGTGGCCGCCCCCGCGACGTTCGACGTCCCCGACGAGCCGATCGCCGCGCCCCGCAAGCCGCTGGTCGACGAGCTCGTCTACCTCGCGGCCGCCCGCATCCACCGGCCCGAGATCCGGCAGGTGCGCGAGGGGGTGAAGGCGCGCGAGGCGCAGGTCGACTTCGCCAAGGCGCGGCTCTACCCGGACATCGGCCTCGGCCTGAGCTTCAGCTACGCGAACTCGCCGGTCATCGCCGATCAGACCAACCCGTTCGTGGTCGACGGCGCGAACTACCTCCCGAGCTACGGCGCGGGGATCGTGTTCCGCTGGAACCTCGACTTCCTTCCAGGCTCCGCGCGCGTGCGCTACGCCGAGTGGCAGCTCGCCGAGACGCGCGACCTCGAGCAGTACGCGCTCGGCGGCGTCGGCGTCGAGGTCACCACGGCCTACGCGACGGCGCGCGACGCGCTGGTGCGCGAGCAGGCCTACGGCGAGGCCGAGACGCTCTCCAAGCGCTGGGTGTCGACGATCAGCGCCGCCATGAGCGTCGGCACGCGCGAGGAGCGCGAGATCATCGATCCGCTCCGCGCCTACCTGACCAACCGCTACAACCACCTGCAGGCGATCATGGATCTCGACCTCGCGTACTCGCAGCTCGCGTTGTCGACCGGCGACGAGAGCATCGCGGAGTACTGACACCGTGCGCGCCCGTACGTCGCCCTGGCCCGCGCGCATCGCGCGCCTCACGCCTGCCGCGCTCTGCGCGCTGCTCATGCCGCTCGCGCCGCTCGCGCCCGCTTGCACCCACCCGGCGCCCCCGGCGGCCGCCCCGGCGTCGAGCGCCTCGGCGAGCGTCGCCGCGCCCGCGCCGCGCAAGGTGAGCGTCGCGGCGAACAAGCCCGCCTCGCGCGTCGGCCGCTACGCCAAGGGGACGCGCGTCGCGCTGAGGCCCGTCTCGGGCGGCTGGCGCGCCGGCAAGGACGCCCCCACGCTCGGCGCCGAGGGGGACGCGCGCAAGCTGTGCCTCGGCGACGAGGGCCACCACTGCATCGGCGGTGACGGCCTCTTCGCGCGCATGAGCCTCGTGGTGCTGGTGAGCGCCTGCGACGTATACCAGCCGAGCTGTCCGATCCTCGCGCGCGAGTTCGTCGGCGCGGGCGCGACGTTCGAGATGCCGGTCGACGGCGAGCTCTGGCTCGGGCCGAACGACTGGGTCGAAGCGCTGGGCGACCACGAAGGCTCCATCGAGGTCGAGGTCGCTCCTTGACGAGTCGTGACGCGCGCCGCCCACGCGCGCCTGGAATTCCCGTGACTTCCGCGGAACCTGCCGGGGCAGGCGCCGCATCCCCCATCCAGAGGACAAGCACATGAAGATCTTCATCGACAGCGCCGACCTCGGCGAGATCCGCGAGGCCGTCGCCATGGGCGCGGTCGACGGCTGCACCACGAACCCGAGCCTCATCGCCAAGACTGGCAAATCGCAGCGGGAGATCGTCGCGCAGATCTGCGAGATCCTCGACGGCCCGATCAGCGCCGAGGTGCTCTCGACCAAGTACGACGAGATGGTCGTCGAGGGTCGCGCGCTGGCGAAGTGGCACAAGAACATCGTCGTGAAGATCCCGCTCATCCAGGACGGGCTGAAGGCCGTCCGGACGCTCACGCAGGAGGGGATCAAGACCAACGTCACGCTCTGCTTCTCGCCGACGCAGGCGCTGCTCGCGGCCAAGGCCGGCGCGACGTACATCAGCCCGTTCGTGGGCCGGCTGGACGACGCGGCGACCGAGGGGATGGACCTGATCGAGAAGATCGTCCGCATCTACGAGAACTACGGCTACCAGACCGAGGTGCTCGTCGCTTCGGTGCGCCACCCGGTGCACGTGGTCCAGGCGGCGGAGATCGGGGCGGGCGCGTGCACCATCCCGTTCAAGGTCATCCAGCAGCTCGCCTACCACCCGCTCACCGACAGCGGCCTCGCGAAGTTCCTCGAGGACGCGAAGAAGACGCCGAAGAACGGCTGATCCCCCGGGATCGAGGGCGCGGACGTGCGGAGCGAAGGGCTCCGCGCCTCCGCGCTTTTTCGTTCCTGCTCTCATCGAAAGCGAACCAGCGCGATGTCTGCCCCCTCACCCACCATCCGGATCCAGCGGCGCCCGTCGGTGATCGCGCTCGCGGGCGTGCCTTCGCCGGCGACGCTGAAGCGACGCGTGGCGAAGATGCTCGGGCATCTTCAATTGGAGAAGTCAGAGGTCTCCATTCTCCTAACCGACGATCGTGAAATACGGATCTTGAACCGCGACTATCGCGGCTTCGACAAGCCGACCGACGTGCTCTCGTTCTCCATGCGCGAAGGCGAGGGCGCGCGCTTCGCCGGCGACCTGCTCGGCGACCTCGTGCTGTCGATCCAGACGGCGAGACGGCAGGCGCGCGAGGCCAAGCGCCCTCTGCTCGACGAGGCGACGATGCTGCTCGCCCACGGCCTGCTGCACCTCCTCGGGTGGGATCACCGCACCAAGGAGGAGGACGCGCGCATGCGGAAAGCCACGGATGCCCTGTGCGTGGCGGCCGGCGGGCCTCCTCTCATGGAGCTCGGCGGGGTCGACGCGGCGGGGCGCTCGCGCGCGATCCCGCGGATCGCCGGGAAATCGCCGGCCGGACGCGCAGCGCGTGCGCCGAAGCCCCGCCCGACGCGGCGCTGAAGGGCTCACGCGCTCGGTGCGAGCCTGCGCGAAATACGCTCGAAATCACGGGGCTTTTCGCGCTCACCGGCCAGGGGGCGGACGTCGCATCGACGGCATGCGTCGCCCTTCAATCCCCCTTCGTTCCGCGCCTTGACACCCGATTCCCCCGGGAGCCACGCGTAGGAAAGTGATCCACCCCTGAAAAATCAGGGTTGCGAGGTACCTGAACGTCGGGTACTGCTCACTTGTCTCGCGGTGGTGAGAGCCCCGCGACCAAGTTCGATCACAGGAGGATTCCCATGGCTGGTGCGAAGCGCCTCACGAAGGCCCAGGTCATCTCGGAGCTGAGCGAGCTCACGGAGCTCGATAAGAAGTCGGTTGCTCGCGTCTTTGAGAAGCTCCAGGAGCTGATCAAGAAGCAGCTCGGCGCGCGCGGCCCGGGCGAGTTCGTGATCCCGGGGCTGCTCAAGCTCAAGTCGGTCAAGAAGCCGGCGACCAAGGATCGCGAAGGCATCAACCCCTTCACGAAGGAGAAGACGATCTTCAAGGGCAAGCCGGCCTCGAAGAAGGTCCGCGCGACCGCCCTCAAGGCGCTCAAGGACCTGATCCAGTAAGGATCGTCTCCCCGGGAGTCCCCCCTTCCCTCGCGTGCGCGCCCTCGGCGCGCGTGAGCGCGAACGGAGCCTGGTCGGCCTCGGCCCTCCAGGCTCCTCGCAGGAAGCGGGGGATTCTGGTTTTTTGTGCGTCCGCTCCCGCCCACGGCGCGCGCTGAGACCAGAGCGCCGACGCTCGGTGCGCCGCCGGCGAGCGGCTACCAGAGCGAGAAGTCGACCCCGACCAGGCCGCGCACGCCGCGCAGCGGGTCGAAGTTCGCCGCGCTGATCGGCAGGACGTAGCCGACCGAGCCGTGCACGAAGAGATTCCGATCGGCGTAGACGTACAGCCCGAGTACCGGCGTGACGTGCGCGAAGCCGTTGCTCGGCAGCTGCGCCTGCATGAAGCGCCCGACCTTCAGGCCGAAGTACGGCAGCAGGAAGCGCCGGCTCGGATCGCGCTCGATCGCGAGGTCGAAGCCGAGCGAGAGATCGAAGGCCGCGCCGAGGGTCGAGTCGCTCGACTTCAGCACGTCCATGTCGACGTACACGCGCCCGTGGCTCGGCCCGCGGTTCTCGTTGCGGTGGATCCACGACCCGATCAGGATCTCGCCCGAGACCCCCTGGAAGGTGCCGTACGTGGAGCGCGCCGAGGGGGCGTAGACGGAGTACGCGGCGCCGGGGAGCAGGTAGCTCTGCCACTCCTCGGTGACGAAGACGGTGACCGTCTTGGTGATCGTCGACCGACCGTCGCTCACCGAGAGCGTGATCTCGTGGCGGCCGACGTCGCTCGGGCGCGGGCGCCAGTGGAGCTCGATCGCGGTGGCGCCGGGGGTGTGCGGCGCGACGAGCCGCATCTCGTGCGGCATGCCCACCGCCTCGACGCGCAGCGTGTCGTGATCGGGATCGCTGACGACGATGCGGAACTCGAGGGTGTCGTCGACGCGCACCTGGCGCTCCTCGCCGCCCTCGTCGGCCCACTCGGGCGGACGGTTCTGCGAGGGCTGCGTGGGGATCGCCTCGTCGCCATCGCGATCGCCGGCGCGGGCGCGCGCGGGCGAGAGCGAGACCAGCGAGAAGGCCGAGAGGAGCGTCGCCGCGATCGCGGCGTGGCGCGCGCGGGTGACGGCGGCGCGAACGGGGGTTCGCGTCGATCGGCTGAGAAGTCCGGGCATCGCGGGCGAGGATCGGCGCATGGGGCGACGATGAGAGCACGGAGCGTGCCCCGCGCGGGCGGGCACGTTCGCTTCTCGCCGCGCGACGCGCGCCGAACGACTCACCACGCGATCGCGGCGATCACGGCGATCACGGCGATCACGGTGACCGCGCGCGCTCAGGGGCGCGACGAGTAGCTCTCGGACGACGTGGGCGGCTCGAGCTTGCGCGTGCCGAGCGTCAGGCCGATCGCGGTGACCATGAGCGCGATCCAGCCGAGATCGCCGACGCGCTCGTACGGAGTGGGCCCGCTCTCGAGCAGCGGCACGTCGGCGACGAGCACCGCCTCTCGCTCGCGCGGCGCCCGGTCGACCACCCGCCCGACCGGATCGACCCAGCTGGTGACCCCGGTGTTCACCGCGCGCACGAGCGCGCGCCGCAGCTCGATCGCGCGCGGGATGGCCTCGAGCAGGTGCAGCTCCGGCTCGGCGCCCTGCCCGAACCAGGCGTCGTTGGTGACGTTCACGAGCAGGTTCGGACCGGCCTTTGCCACGCGCCGCGCGACGCCCGGGATGGTGTCCTCGTAGCAGTTGAGCACCCCTGCGCGGACCTTCGGCCCCTTGGCCTTGGTCTCGAGCAGCACGACGTCCTTGCCGGCGACGAGGCCGCCGCCGCGCGCGAACGTGCGCCGCAGCCACGGGAACGTCTCGCCGAGCGGCACGTACTCGCCAAACGCGAGCAGCTCGAGCTTCGCCGACTGCGGCTCGGTCATGCCGTCGACGCCCACCAGGGTGGCGGCGTTGTAGTGCCAGCGCGCGCCGGGCTCCGCGCCCGCAGGCGGCGGCGCGTCGGTGAGCACGCCGGTCAGCACCTCGAGCTTCACGCCGGGCGGCCGGATCCGGAACGGCCCCGCGTCGCGGGTCGGCTCGGCGGGGAGCACCCACGGGTAGGCCGCCTCGGGCCAGATCGCGAGCGTCGCCCCCTGCTTCTCAGCCTCGCGCGTGAGCCGCCAGAGCCGCGCGTGGATCGAGACGAAGGCGCTGGGCTCCCAGCGGATCTTGGGCGCCACCGAGTGCTGCACGAGGCCGACGCGCACGTGCGGCGCGGCGCGCGCGGCGGCGTCGACGGTCGGGATCCGGACGACGCCGTACACGAGCAGCGCGAGCGGGATGGCCAGCGCCGCCGCCGCGAAGCGCAGGCGCGCGCGCCCGGCGGCGAGCCACGCCGAGGCGAGCAGCCCCGAGGTCGCCGCGACGAGCACCGAGAGCCCGCGCTCGCCGACGACCTCGGCGAGCTGCATGAGGATCGGCGCGCGACCGAGCGGGGCGCCGATCGTCCAGACGAAGATCTGCGGCACCGCGAGCGCGAGCGCCGCGCCGCCGGCGAGCGACAGGGCGAGCGAGGCGCGGCGACGAAGCAGCGCGTGGGCCAGCGCGGCCACGACCCAAGGCAGCGCCTGGCCGGCCGCGAGGAGCGCGAGCGCGAGCGCGGCGGCGATCCACGGCAGATCGGTGAACTCGGTGATCGTGCCGATCACGAAGCGGAAGACGACCAGGTTGGCGGCGAAGCCGAACAGGAAGCCGCGCAGCGCGGCGCGCCCTGGCGTCGCCCCCTCGAGCGACACGCCGAGCAGCGCGAGGCCGACGAACACGCAGACGATCAGCGCGGTGGGGAACGGCGGGCCCGACACCGCCACGAGCACGCCGCCGAGCAGCGGCGCGCCGAGGCCGAGCAGGCGGGCGCGGGCGGCAGGCGAGAGCGTCACGAGGCGACTCCGCGACGAGAACGGCCGGAGGGCCACGCGGCTTCCCGCGCCTGCGCGCTCACTCGGACACCCCCACCACCAGCTGGAAGAACCCCCTCACGTCGTCGAGATCGTGCAGCGGCGCGGCCGACGGCAGCGCGGCGCGCAGCCCCTTGCCGTAGCCCTTGGTGCGCAGCCGCTTGTCGAGGATGGCGACCACGCCGACGTCGGTGCGCGCGCGGATCAGGCGGCCGAACCCCTGCTTCAGCGCGATGGCGGCCTCGGGGACCGACAGCTCGACGAAGGGGCTGCGCCCCGCCTCTTCGATCGCGCGGTAGCGCGCCGCCACCACCGGATCGGTCGGCACCGAGAACGGGAGCTTGTCGATGATCACGAGCCGCAGCGCGCGCCCGGGGACGTCGACCCCCTCCCAGAACCCCATCGTGGCGACGAGCACACCGTCGCCCGCGGCGCGGAACTCCTCGAGCAGCGCGGTCTTGGGGCGATCGCCCTGGCAGAAGAGCGGGTAGGGGAGCCGCGCGTCGCGCAGCACGGCGTGGAAGCCGCGCATGTTGCGGGTCGACGCGCAGAGCACGAACGCGCCGCCGCGCGAGGCGCGCACGAGCTCGATCGCGCGCGCCGCGGCGCGGTCGACGAACGCGGGATCGTTCGGCTCGGGAAGATCGAGCGGCACGTACGCGCCGGCATTCTTGCGGTAGTCGAACGGCGAGGTCACCAGCAGCTCGAGCGGCCTCGCGTCGAAGCCGACCGGCGCGTCCTCATCGAACTCGAGGCCCTCGGGGTCGCGCGCCGGCGGCGGCACGAGCAGCCCGAGGCGGCGCTTCGCGTGCGCGAACGGCGACTTGTCGCCGGCGCCGGCGAAGGTCGCGAGCGTCGCGGAGGTGAGCACGATGGCGCGCGGCCACGGGCGCGCGTTGCCGAAGAGCTCGTCGCGGAACACCGGCGCGAGATCGATCGGCGAGACGCCGATGGCGCACGAGCGGTTGCGCACGTCGATCCACGCGACGTCGCTCTTGCGCGGCGAGACGACGCGCGCGAGGTCGTTGCGCACCGCGGTGGCGCGCCGGCCGATGGCGGTGATCTCCTCGCGCGTCTCGCCCTGCTTCTCGTGCACCTTCGTGAAGGCGGCGAGCGCCTCGAGCGCCGCGTCGAGCTCGCCGAGGCGGCGATCGGCGTCCTCGGTCCAGGCGTCCTCGGGGAGCGGCATGCGCCCTTCGCCGGCGGCCATGCCGCCGCGCGACGGCCCGGCCTGGTGCGAGAGCGCGGGCATCGCGGCCGCGAGGAGCCCGAAGAGCGCGTGCGCGCGCTGGGTGACGGCGTCGATGATGCGCGCCGCCTCCCCCTCGATGCCGGGCGCCATCGGCGTGGCCCCCTTGGTCATCACGCCGAGCGCCTGCAGCGTGCGGCGCGCGTCGCGGCCGAGCGCGTCGAGGCGCGCCGTGGAGACGCGCACGCCGAAGAAGTCGGTGGCGATCTCCTCGAGCTGGTGCGCTTCGTCGAAGATCACCACGTCGTGCTCGGGGATGACCCCCTGACGCGCGCCGCCGCGCCGCAGCGCGAGATCGGCGAGGTACAGGTGGTGGTTGACGACCACCAGCCGGGCGCGCTGCGCCTCCTCGCGCATGCGCGTGACGAAGCAGCGGTCGTAGTAGGCGCACCCCTGCCCGACGCGCGTGTCGCTGCCGCTCTGCACGTCGCGCCAGATGGGATCGTCGTCGCGCAGCGCCGAGAGCTCCGCGCGATCGCCCGTCTCGCTCTCGCGCGCCCACGCCTCGATGCGCGCGAGGAGCTGCCCGCGCGAATCCGCGACCGGGTGCGCGACCAGCGCCTCCTCGAGCCTGCGCCGGCAGAGGTAGTTGCCGAGCCCCTTCATCAGCGCGGCCTGGAACGGCACGCCGAGGTGCTCGGCGAGCAGCGGCACGTCCTTGGTGAAGATCTGCTCCTGCAGCGCCTTGGTCGCGGTCGAGACGACGACGCGCCGGCCGCTCAGCAGCGCGGGCACGAGGTACGCGAGCGTCTTGCCCGTGCCGGTGCCGGCCTCGCAGAGCAGGACGCGGTCCTCCTCGAACGCGCGCTCGACGGCCTCGGCCATCGCGAGCTGGCCTTCGCGCGCCTCGTAGCCGGGGAGCGCGCGCGCCAGCGGGCCGCCCGGCCCGAGGAGGCGGAGCACGCGGCTCGAGCCAGGATCGGCCGCGCTCACCGAGCGGCCTTCGCAGGCCTGCGCCGCGCGCGCGGCGCGTCGTCACGGTCGCGTGCGATGTCGACTGCAGCGCTCACGGGTACC
>CAIXWQ010000087.1 GCA_903923175.1 uncultured delta proteobacterium
GTCGACGACGAGTTTCTCTCCTGCGTGGCAGCCATCTTCGCGAAGATCTCCCTCCCCGCAGATCCCGGGATTCGCGCCTCGGCGATCTATTCGATCGACTTCGGCCACACCTGCGCAGCCTCCGCGTCGGGCTCGGCGTCAGCCAGCGCATCAGCGTCGACAAGCGCGGCGCCGTGATGCGCCAGGGGCGCCTGAAGGCAAGGAGCGCCTTGCTGGCGCGCCCAGATCACTGACGCCTCAGGCCCGTCAGTCGGGGATGATCGCGACGCTGGCAAGCGTCGCCCCCGCCTTGTCGAGCAGCAGAAAGCGCCCATCGCGAATCGCGGTCTTCGAGAGCGGGAACTCGTCTTCCAGGTACAAGGGCCCAGCCTTGCAGCGCAGCGGGATCGCTCGCTCGCCGACGTGCACTCCGATCGTCGTCTCCCCGGGACGAAGCGACATCCACGGCACGCAGCGCAGCCCGGTGCGCCGGTCCGTCTTCGCGAACCGGTCGAATACGTGCTGTTGCGGCCACTCCGAGGCTGCGAACGCAACCAGGGCCTGCTCGAACAGCTCCGATCGCCACCCGAGCGATTGGTTCACGCGAGAGAGAGCGTGCTGAACGCCTGCGAGCAACCACCGGTGATCGGCAGCACGTTCAGCCAGCTCCCGCGGTTCCACCGCCTCGGTCACCTCGCAGACCCCGCGCACGTTCGCCACGTGCCCGTGCCAGGGCGCCGCTACCCGCGCGTCCGCGAACGTGACGGCCAACTTCCGGAACGGCGCGGCTACCTCATGCTCCTTCAGCCAAAGCCGCAGCGGCTCATACGTCGCGAAGAGCGCCAGGTTGGCGGCGCGCGCGTCGTCGAGCGCAAGGCCCGAGGAGGCAGCGAACTGAACGTCGACGAATCGGAAGGACTTCGGCATCGAGTGTGGCGCTCCGTGTCCGGTGACGACCTTCTCTGCATCCACTCAGCGCATCGTCTCGAGCGCTGCGCGGCCGCTCGCGTCAGCCCCCGCGCGCTTTCGCCTTGTCGATCTGGTCCGCGGTCTCGTTGAAGATCTGGAAGACGTCGACCTCTTCGCCGCGTTCGACGCGCTTGGAGATCATCGTCAACGGGAAGACGAGGGTCGTGGTGCCAGGCACCCGCACGGCCGGGTCGCGGCCGTACCGATCCTTCACCATCACCCATTCGAGCTTCAGTTCCTGAACGAGCGCGTCGCCGAGGACTACGCCGAGGCACTGCAGTTCGTAGGTCTGATCCACGCGGAACAGCTTGCCCTGCAAGAGTCCGCGAATCGTTCCGAGCTTGCCGGCTGCGGTGCCGTACTTCGCTCGCGACGCGTCGTCGGCGAGGTATTTCTCCACGACCGCCCGCTGAACGCGCAAACGCTCCTCGTCGGCGGCCGAGAGCGGTGCGACTTGCTGGTCCTCGGCCATCTTGCTCCCGATCGCGCTGCTCGACGACGTACTCGCCGCTGCACGCATCCCGCCGCTCGGTGGAGCCGCGGTGCGCTCGCACGCGCTCGCCATGCCGAGCGCCGCGACAAGGACGGCGACGGAATTCGACGACTTCTTTGCGTGCACGCCGGCATCCTAGCCGGTGGGCCTCTGACTGATCGGGATCGACCACCGACAGCTTGAGGAGGAGCAAAGTCGCGACGATGCCCGGCACGCGCAAGCGGCAGATGCAGCGATCGCGCCGCCACGCCAGTCCGCGTGCGCACGCTGCTACGCTCTCGCGTTCATGGTCGAGA
>CAIXWQ010000088.1 GCA_903923175.1 uncultured delta proteobacterium
GACGAGACATCG
Source organism: uncultured delta proteobacterium (assembly GCA_903923175.1). Lineage (GTDB taxonomy): Bacteria > Myxococcota_A > Polyangia > Polyangiales > JADJMO01 > CAIXWQ01. The sequence continues at coordinate 13 of CAIXWQ010000088.1, forward strand.
TCTGCGCTGAAACGAGCGCGACGTTCTTCCGAGATCGTAGTCACCCCCGAATCGCACGGCCGATCGCCGCAGCGCGGGCGAGTTACACGACAAATCTGACAGACTCCTTCCGGATCGAGCGTCAGGCCGACGTGGCCGTCGTGCACGCGCTACGCGTCGTGCAGGCGAAAGAGGTGCCGTTGGCCCGCGTGAAGCCATCGTCGCCGCTCATGCCGCCGAGCGGATCGTCGAGCCCGTTGAGGATCGTGCCGCGCAAGCCGTCCAAGCACGGGAGCGAGGAGCGCGACGGCGACGCCGAGCCCGACGCGCTCGCCGGCTGCGCGAACCTCGCCGTGCACCGTGGGCTCTTCGCCGAGCTCGGTCGCAGCCCGCGTCGCGAGGAGGACGACGAGCCCTCGGCGGGCAAGCACCGCAAGTCGGCCGTGCTCGACGGGTGGAATCTCCACGCCGCCGTCCGCATCGGCGCTGACGACGATCGCGGGCGCGAGAAACTCGTGGGCTGCTGCGCCCGCCAGGCCTTCGCGCTCGAGCGGCTCTGCGCGCTCCCCGACGGGCGCATCGCCAAATGGCGCAAGGAGATCGTGCCGCGATCGATGGAGCCCGTCGGCGCGACGGCGATGCCTGCGCGCTGCCCTACCGAGCATCGCCACGCCGGGGCCGCACCGCCGGCCTCGTTGCCGCGAGCGCCCGCGGCCAGGCCCGCGTCGCCAACGAACCCAACGAAGCGCGCCCAGACCGGTGCGTTCTCGCCCCTCTGGCAGCGGCCACCGATCGGCGGCGCCGAGCGCGATCCGCGCGCGATCACCGAAGCGCATCGCCGCCGCCTCGACGGCGGTCGCCTCCTCGCGACCACGCCGCGCCTCGACTGGGCCAGGCTGATCCAGCGCACCTACCAGGTCGAGGTCTTCCGCTGCCCGCGCTGCCTCGCGCGCGCGTCATCGTCGCGATCACCGCGCCGGAGGTGATCTCGAAGATTCTCGCGCACGTCCGCGAGCCCCCGGCACGCGCGCCGCCGAGCGGCGCGAGAGAGCCCGACGACGACGGCGTCGACGGGGAGGTCTGGCTCGACGGGCAGGTCGACGTCGGCGCGTGACGGGCGGGCCGGAAGGCCGCGACGAGCGGGCGCAGGGCGCGCCCGTGGGCCTACGTGCGCGCACGCGGCGTTTGGAGTAGGTCAGAGAGACGGCGCGGGGGCGGAGGAGCGGCGAGACTCCGTCCGATTCGAACTGCGTGCTCGCGTTGCTACGTCACCCGGGGGGCACTGGAATCCGGGTGAGACGCTTGGACTTCTTGGCCGCCACCGCTCGATCAACCTCGAGCTCGACGAGCTTCCCTGAGCAACCGCCTACCGGCGTCGGCCGCGTCTTCCGCGCGCAATGCGCAGAGCAAATCCCGCGAGGGCGATGCTGCCTAGCGCACGCATGCCGCACCCACCTTGCGGGCCGAGCGCACAGCCTCCGCTGGCCCCGGCGACAGGCGCCGGCATGCACTTGCCCGGCGGAACCGAGGTGTCGCAGTTGCTGCCCGCCGCGCAGTCGTCCGTCGTGGTGCACTGCGTCCCGCACGTGCCTGCGCTGGTGCAACGATAGGGCGCGCACGTGTGGACGGGCCCCGCGTCGCCTCCCGGGATCGACTGCGAGCCGTCGGCGGAGCACGTCGCCGCGCCCTTGGGGGCGCACTTGCCCGCGGCGCAGGTGAAGCCAGATGCGCAGTCGTCGTCGCTGGCGCAGTTCGACTTGCACGTGGTCGTGCCGTCGCACGCGAAGTTGCCGGAGCAGGGCGCCGGCGCCAGGCACGCCCCCGTGCCGTCGCAGACCTGCCGCTTCCCGTCCGAGCAGCCGGCGCCGCACGTCGTGCCGCCCGTCGGGTAGTCGCAGGCGGCGATGTTGGTCCCGCCGCACCGGCCGTAGCACGGGGTCCCCGCGCCCGCGCAGTCGGCACGAGGGGCCCGCGGCTTGTTCGACACCGGGCCGCAGGTGCCGACCGACCCGGGCTCGGCGCACGCTTGGCACTGCCCGTCGCAGCGGCTGTCGCAGCACACGCCGTCCACGCAGAAGCCGCTCACGCACTGGTGATCGCCGGTGCACAACGCGGCGCGCATCGCCTTGGTCGCGCACACGTGCGTCGAGTCGCAGTACTGGGTCCCGGCGCACTCGCCATCGGACGCGCAGCTGGTCGCGCAGCCTTTGCCATCGGCGGTACACGTGAACGGCGCGCAGCTCGTCGTGTTCTTACGGCAAGCCGCAGAGCCGTTGCAGACCTGGTTCGAGAGCGTGCCTGCCGTGCAGGTCGCGCCAGCGGCGACACAGGCGCCGTGCGGATCCAGTCCGTCGCTGACCGATGCGCAGGTGCCGTCAGGTTGGCCGGTCGAGGCGCGCAGACACGCGGCGCAGCCACCGCAAGGCTTGTCGCAGCAGACGGCGTCGGCGCAGACGCCGGAGGCACAGTCCATCCCCGTCGAACAGGCGTTGCCGTTCGCGTTGCCGCTTCCTAGGACGTATGCGGCGCCCTGACCGGCGGCGTTGAAGCTGGCTCCGACGATCACCTCCGTTCCAGCGCTCGCCATGTAAGCGCCGAAGACGTCGTTCGGCGCCCCGTCGGCGGCTACGAGCTTGGCCTGCTGCGACCAGCTCGCGCCGCTCTGCCCAAACGCGTAGACCGCACCCTGGTAGGAGTTGCAGCCCGCCGCGCCGACCACTGCCGTCGTGGCGCCGAGCGCGACGGCGGTACCGAAGAGATCGCCCGCGGCACCGTCCGCCGCAAGCAGCTTTGCCTGCTGCGTCCACGTCGTGCCCGACTGCGTGAAGACGTACGCCGAGCCGTGATCGCCATCGGAGTGGCTCGCGCCGACGAGCGCTGTCGACCCGCGAAACGCGACGCTCTGACCGAAGTGGTCGCTCGCGGCGCCGTCAGCGGCGACGAACCTCGCCTGCTGTGTCCACGTCGTCCCTGCCCGCGTGAACACGTAGACGGCTCCCTGCTCGCTGTTGGAGCCGATGGTCTTCCACGTCGCGCTGACGAAAATGGTGGCTCCGTCGGTCGCGACGCTCGCTCCGAAGTAGTCCCGGGCGGCGCCGTCGGAGGCAACAAGCTTCGCCTGCTGCGTCCACGTCGAGCCGCTCTTGGCGAACACATACGCCGCGCCCTGACCGAGCGTGGCGCCGACTTGCTGGCCGGGTGCGCCGATGACCGCGAGATTGCCGCTCAATGCGACGCTGAAGCCGAACTGATCGGTCGATGCAGAATCGGAGCTGACCAGCGTGGCCTGCGGGCTCCAGCTCGTACCGGCCTGGCCGAAGACGAACGCGGCGCCGGCGATGCCAGAGGAGGTCCCGTTCGCGCCTACGATCGCCGTGGTGCCATCGAGCGCAGCGCTCGCGCCAAAGTCGGAGGTGGTCAGGGCGCCCGGCGCTGCGAGCCGCGCCTGCTGCGCCCAGACCGTGCCCGTCTGGGCGAACAGGTAGGCGGCGCCAAGGGTTCCCTCGAATGGGTTGAATGCCTTCGGGGCGCCCAGGATCGCGGTCGTCCCGCTCAACCCGACCGACGAACCGAAGTGATTGCCCGTCGCGGGGTCGGAAGCGACGAGCTTCGCCTGCTGAGTCCAGACGAGCGGGTCGATCTCCAGCGGGTAGCGCGCGCCAGCGTCGTTCACGCGAAGCTCGATGACGCCGGCATCGACCGTCATCGACGCCGGCACGGTCCGTCCGTCCGCATCCGTCACCGAGAGCCCAGCGAAGGTCAGCACGGCGCCCCCATTGGGCGTGCGTAGCTCAATGCTGCGGCCTTCCCGAGAGACGACCGGCGTAAGCCCGTCGGTCGCAACCTCGACGAGCAGTGCCCCGTCGCCAGCCGGCCGCACGGCGACGTCGAGCCCTTCCTCCACGCCACGGTCGGTCGCGACGAACCACTCGGTAACGGCGGGCGCGCGCGCGATCTCGACGCGGCCGTTGCCTCGGCGCGGAGCCTCGTCTCCAAGATGCTGCTTCGCGCCCGCCCGGCCGACGCTAGTCGCGTGCAGCTGCAGCGACCACTGCCCTCTCGCATCCGCCGGAGTCATGTGCGCGCCGCGCGCATCGACGGTCGTGGCGAGCCGAGGAGCGCCGTGGAAGGCGACGAACTGTCCCGCGTCCCGCGAGATGAAACCCGCGTTCCTCGGCGCGGCAACGACGGGTGCATCGGTCGACTGCGCAACGAGCGGTGTGCTCGCATCCCCAGTGTCGGCGGGTCTGGCAGCGCGGTCGCGCGCGCCGCAACCAACGCCGACGGCGGTCAGCAAGCAGAGACCCAAGCTCGTTCGACCCCGCATGACGACTCCTCCGGCGGTGCGCACGCGCGATACCGACTCGCGACCGGCTAACACGGTAGGCCTTCCCCACAAACCCGCGAAGGCGCACGCGGGATGCACTTGCGCGCGAGCACGCCGCGAAGCGCCAATCGGACGGCCTCGCGCTGGACGTTCTCCCGAGGCTCTTGTATTCGCGGTCGCCATGGAGCCTAGCTTTCCCCGCTGCACGTCGCTGGTCCTCGCCCTCGTCGCCACGCTCGGCGCGCCCGGCTGTTCGAGCACGACTGCCGCCCCGGCGGACTCGCGCAGCGGAACGGACACCGGTGTGGCGCCCGACGTCGGCCAGCCCGACAGCCTCGTCGACGGCGCGCCGGACACGGCGATCGACGCTCCCGCCGATGGCATCGCTGACGGCGGTCTGGACGGCGGCTCGGATGCGGACGCATGCACAGACGCGTGCACGGCCGGCGCGAAGCGATGCGGCACTGCGGGCGTGGAGACGTGTGCGGCGCAAGCGAACGGCTGTCTTGGCTGGGGCGCCGGCGTCGCTTGTCCGACGGGTAACGTGTGCAGCTCCAACGCGTGTCAGTTCCCCACTCAGATCGTGGCCGGGCGCGGGTTCGCGTGCGCGCTCCTGTCGGACCAGACCGTGCGCTGCTGGGGCTCGAACAACTCCGGCCAACTCGGAATTGGTGCCGGGGCGAACAGCAAGACGCCGATCGCCGTTCCCGGCGTGTCGGGCGTGAAGGCGCTCGCCGCGGGATACGCGCACGTCTGCGCGGTCACTGCAGGCGCCGTGACGTGCTGGGGACGCAACACCTACGGCGAGCTCGGCGTGACCCCGTTCGGGCCGAGCGCGAAGCCGGCTGCCGTGCCGGGCGTGACGACCGCGGTCGATGTGTCGGCCGGCGACGGTGGGACGTGCGCGCGGTTGGCGTCCGGCACCATGACCTGCTGGGGTCGCTCCGGTGTTCTCGGGAATGGCTCCACGGCTGATTCGGGGACGCCGACCGGCATCACCGGCTTCACGAATATCCTGATGACCTCCGTCGGCAGCAACTTCGCGTGCGAGGTCGATACCAACCTCCGCGCGCGCTGTTGGGGTTCGGGCAGCGTCGGCCAAACGGGCACTGGCGCCGGGATGGACAGCCCCTTTCCCGCGCCTGTCGCCGGGCTGACTTTCATGGGCAGCGACGCCGCGGTCGGCTATCTGACCTCGGGCAACTCCCACACCTGCGTTCTGACCGCGAGCAACGGACCGGGCATGGGCGTGATGTGCTGGGGCCGCAACGACACGGGCCAGGTCGGCGACGGCACGATGGGCGCGATGAACCGCGTGCTCAGTGCGATGACCGTCAGCGGTCTCGCGTCGGGGGTCGATTCGGTGGCCGCAGGCGGCTCGCACTCGTGCGTCGTTCAGACGACGACAGGCGGCGTTCGCTGTTGGGGCGAGAATGTCGATGGCGAGCTAGGCGACGGCACGAGGACGAACAGCGCTACGCCGGTGACGGTGAGCGGGCTCGGCCCGGCCGTCAGCCTCGCGCTCGGCTTCGATCACACGTGCGCGCTGCTCAAGGACCACACGATCTGGTGTTGGGGCGCGAACGACACGTTCCAGCTCGGCGCGACGCCGCCGACCAGCGGTAGCAGGAGTCCCGTCGCCGTCTCCTGGCAGTGAGGCGTCGAGAAGCTCGAACCCGAGTTCGAGCTCGGCCTCGGTCACCCGCTGGCGGAAGAAGTAGTCGAGCCCGTCCGCGACCGAGCGACGCCTCCGGGAGGGCAAAGCGTCGGGGGGCCCTTCCGGGGACAGGTCGCGCTGCTACTGTTTCCGCGTGCGCTCGCTGGCGACCGGCTGGGGACTTGTGGTCGCGATGCTCGCGACGGCCGCCGCGTGCTGGACGACGGAGGCTGATGGCGATGCTGGCTCCGCGCGTGTCGATGCGGCCGGCGATGGGCCGAGCGTGGATGCGGCGCCGGACGTCACGCACGACGGTCGCCTGCCCTGCACGTCGAGTGGCGAGTGTATGCTCCCGGGAACCGGCGACTTCCCGCTCTGCCAGGGCGGAACGTGCTGCAACGGGCAGCTGTCTGGCGGCAACTGCGGTAGCGGCCCCGAGTGTGCCGCCACTGGCGGTTTGCTGCATCCACGGCGGCTGCACGCCGAGCGGCGGGAAGATCCATCCCTGCACGCCTTAGACCGGCGGTCGCTCAGTGAAGCGTAGTCATTGCCCCGAGCTCGCTCACGCCGATTTCCCAGTCGTCAGCGACGATCGGCGGCACCGGCTCGACGACGTCGACGAAGTGCGTGTGGGCCGGCTTCAGCCACTCGACGATCGCGCGTAGCTGCTACCGCTCCTCAGCGGCGAGTACCAGCGAGCACGAGCCGAAAGGGCAATTGCTGGGACAACGCGCCGTCGAAGAGCTGCTTCGCGCCCCCGCGCGCCGAGCTCGTCGACGACGAGCGGTACGCGACGAGAGCTGCGGCGGCAGCCTCGCTCGGCGACGACATCGCGGACTTCTACGACACCGAGCGGCTGCACTCTCACCTCGACTACGTCAGCCCCATCGCGTTCGAGTTGACAGCACGAGTCGAAGAGCTTGCGGCATAGTCAGACTGTCCACCGACGTGGGGGAACTTCACGAACCCGCGCAGGCTGCGTGAGTTCCTTTCTCGCGCGAGCGCTTCCTCGCGAAGCCGTTCTCCTCCGCGCAGCTGCTTCGCGAAGTGTCGGAGACCCGGCGCGCGTAGCGCCGCGAGGCGGCGGCGTACGTCCACGCCTCACTGGAGGTCGATCACCCGCACGCCTCCGCCCGCCCCACGCGCGCCCCCGCCCGGCGCGGCCGCGTCCTCGATCGCCTCGAGCAGCCGTTCGAAGCCCCCCTCGGCGTGGATGCCCACGATCGCCACGATCGCCGCGCTCGCCGCGATCCCCTCCGTCGCGCCCCCCCGCACCAGGAACAGCGGCGTCTCGGCGCGCTCGGTCCCCACGTCGCGCTCCTCCAGCTCCAGCCGATCCCCGAGCGCCTCGAGCAGCGCGGGGCGCACGTCGTCGTCGAAGTAGCTGCACGCCTCGCAGCCCGGGCGCTTGTACACGACGACGCGCACGTGCCCCTCGGCGAGCGGCGCGAGCTCCCTCGCGAAGCGCGCGGCGAGGCGCTGCACGCTCGCGGCGCTCGCCGCCTCGGCCCGCGCGCGTCCCTGTCGAGCCGCGACGTACGTGAGCACCGCCGCGACCGGCGCGAGCGCGAGCTCGAAGTCGTGCCCCCCCTGCGCCACGTCGAGCCCCGTCGCGAGGAACGCGAGCAGCCCGGTGAGCACGCACGGCGCGCAGCGCACGCGCGTGCGCACGAGCATCCACAAGAGCGTGGCGTGCGCGCCGGTCGCGAGCCAGAGCCCCGCACGCAGCAGGCCGGGCTCGCGTCCGCGCGCCGAGAGCGTGAAGAGCCCCGCGTACAGCAGCGCCCCGAGCAGCGCGACCGGCAGATCGCCGACGAGCGCGGTCGCCTGGTCGCACGCGGCGCAGCGGCTGCCGAGGCGCGGCGACCACACCGACAGCAGGAGGCAGCCTGCGAGCGCGAGAACGACCCCCTGCGCCGGCCACGGCCGGTGCGCGGCGGCCTGGAGCGCGAGCGCGAGGGTGCCGAGCGAGGCGAGGAGCAGGACCGTCGGGGCGCGGCTCGGGCGCGCGGCGGTGGGCGCCGATCGAGGCGATCTCGGCGATCGAGGCGATCGAGGCGATCGTGGGTTCGCGGGCACGCACGTGAGAGCCTACAACGCCCGCGTCTCGGCGCCTCCCGGGCGGGCGCGCGCCGCGCGGAGCTCAGGCGTGCCCGCGCGCGTGCGCGAGCGCTAGTTCAGCATCGCGCGCAGCACCGTCTGCAGGATGCCGCCGTTGCGGAAGTAGACGACGTCGATCGGCGTATCGAGCCGCGCGATCGCTTCGAACGCGACCTTGGTGCCGTCGGGCCTCGTCGCGGTCACGGCGACGCGCTGGCGCGGCGTGGGCTCGGCGGGCACCGCGAGGTCGAAGGTCTCGCGGCCGTCGAGGCCCAGGCTCGCCGCGCCCTGCCCCTCGGCGAACACCAGCGGCAGCACCCCCATGCCGACCAGGTTCGAGCGGTGGATGCGCTCGAAGCTCTCGGCGATCACGGCCTTCACGCCGAGCAGGAGCGTCCCCTTCGCGGCCCAGTCGCGCGACGAGCCGGTGCCGTACTCCTTGCCCGCGAGGATGACGAGCGGCGTCCCCTCGGCCTGGTAGCGCATGGCGACGTCGTACACCGAGCCCTGCGTGCCGCTCGGCAGGTGCACGCTGAGCGCCCCTTCGACGCCGGCGAGCAGCAGGTTCTTGAGGCGGATGTTGGCGAAGGTGCCGCGCACCATCACGCGGTCGTCGCCGCGGCGGGCGCCGTAGGAGTTGAAGTCGGCCTTCGCGAGGCCGCGCGACTCGAGGTACGCGCCCGCGGGCGAGCCCTTGGCGATGTCGCCGGCGGGTGAGATGTGATCGGTCGTCACCGAATCGCCGAACAGCACGAGCGCCCGCGCGCCGACGATCGGCGCGATCGGCGGCGGCACCGCGGAGAGCCCCTGGAAGAACGGCGGCTCGTGCACGTACGTGCTCGCCTCGTCGAAGGCGTAGAGCTCGGTCGCGCTCGACGCGATCGCGTTCCACTCGCGCGACCCCTCGAAGAGCCCCGCGTACGCGCGCTGGAACATCGCCGGCGTGATGGCGCGGTCCACGACCTCGGCGATCTCGCGCTGCGTCGGCCAGACGTCGCGCAGGAACACGTCGCGCCCCTCGGCGTCCTGGCCGAGCGGCTCGGTCACGAGGTCGAGATCGACCGTCCCCGCGAGGGCGTAGGCGACCACCAGCGGCGGCGACGCGAGGAAGTTCGCGCGCACGTCGGGGTTCACGCGCCCCTCGAAATTCCGGTTCCCCGAGAGGACCGACACGGCCACCAGCGTCTCGTCGGCGATCGCCTTGGCGACCGGCGCGGGGAGCGGGCCCGAGTTGCCGATGCAGGTCGTGCAGCCGTAGCCGACCAGGAAGAAGCCGAGCGCCTCGAGCGGCGCGAGCAGCCCGCTCTCGCGCAGGTAGTCGGTCACGACCTTCGAGCCCGGGGCCAGCGAGGTCTTCACCCACGGCTTCGCCGTGAGCCCGCGCGCGACCGCGTTGCGCGCGAGCAGCCCGGCGGCGACGAGCACGCTCGGGTTGGAGGTGTTGGTGCACGAGGTGATGGCCGCGATGACCACCGCGCCGTGCCCGATCTCGCTCGTCGCACCCGCGCCGCCGCCGCCGCCATCTGTCGCGGGCGCCGCCACGATCGCGCGCGCGCCGAGATCGCGCGCGGCGAGCCCGAAGCCGCGCTCCTTCACCGGCGCCACCAGCCCCGCACGCCACTGCGCCTTCATCGCCGACAGCGGCACGCGATCCTGCGGCCGCTTCGGCCCCGCGAGCGACGGCTCGACCTCGGAGAGATCGATCTCCAGCGTGTCGGTGAAGATCGGCTCGGGGGCCGAAGCGTCGTGCCACAGCCCCTGCGCGTGCGCGTACGCCTCGACGCGCGTCGCGGCCTCGGTGCGCCCCGTGCGCCGGAGGTACGCGGTGGTGACCTCGTCGACCGGGAAGTAGCCCATCGTGGCGCCGTACTCGGGCGCCATGTTCGCGATGGTGGCGCGATCGGCGAGCGAGAGCTCGGTGAGCGCGGGGCCGAAGAACTCGACGAACTTGTCGACCACGCCGCGCTTTCGTAGCCGCTGGGTGACGGTGAGCACCAGGTCGGTCGCGGTGATCCCCTCGCGCAGCCGCCCGACCAGCCGCACGCCGATCACCTGCGGCGTGAGCATGTACATCGGCTGGCCGAGCATCGCGGCCTCGGCCTCGATGCCGCCGACCCCCCAGCCGAGCACGCCGAGCCCGTTGATCATGGTGGTGTGCGAGTCGGTGCCGACCAGCGTGTCGGGGTAGGCGACCGGGCCGACCGCGTCCTCGCCGACCATCACGACCTCGGCGAGGCGCTCGAGGTTCACCTGGTGCACGATGCCCGTCGCCGGCGGCACCACGCGGAAGCGATCGAGGCTCTGCTGCGCCCACTTCAGGAACTGGTAGCGCTCCTTGTTGCGCCGGAACTCGAGCAGCGCGTTGAGCGAGAAGGCCTCGCGCGTGCCGAACTCGTCGACCTGCACCGAGTGGTCGATGACGAGATCGACCGGCACCAGCGGGTTGATCCGCCGCGGATCGCCCCCCGCGCGCGCCACCGCCGCGCGCATCGCCGCGAGATCGACCGCGACCGGCACGCCGGTGAAGTCCTGCAGGATCACCCGCGCCGGCTTGAACGGCAGCTCGACCGCCTCGGGCGCCTCCGCCTTCCAGCGCGCGAGGCGGCGCACGTCGTCCTCGGTCACCGCGAAGCCGTCGCAGTTGCGCAGGAGCGCCTCGAGCAGCACGCGGATCGAGTAGGGCAACCGCGGCAGATCGGGCGCGAGGCCGGCCTCCGCGAGCTTGCGCAGGCGGTAGTAGCCGAGCTCCTTGCCGTCGACGAGCAGCGTGTCGCGAGCGTGGAACGGGTCGAAGCCCTTGGTCCCGGCGATCATGTTGCCGGGTTGGATGCAGCGTCGAGGTCGAAGGTCGTCGACCGCGTCGTCGCGCGCACGCTCGCGGCGGCGCGCGGGCGTTCGAGGGTCGCGCCTGGCTCCGGCCTACGGACCGCCGATCACGGGCACCTCGTCGCTCAGCAGGGACGCCTCGAACTTCGCCGCGAGCGAGCGCGCCGCCGGCACGTCGAACACCACGAAGTGGCCGTCGACCCCGGCCGGAGGCACGAACTGCGCGAGCGCTCCGGTCGCCTTGCCGCCCGCGAAGTTGCCGCTGACCGGCCCGTCGACCGGCGCGACGGAGGCGTACTGCGTGAGCTCCGGCACGTCCCACGTGACCGGGTTCAGGAGCGGATAGCGCGCGGCGATGGCGCCCGACTCGATCGTGCGCGGCGGCGCGTAGCTGTCGCCGGTGCCGTCGGCGCGCACCCCCTCGGTCATCAGCACGCTCTTGGCGACGTGCCCCGCGAACGGCGCGCGCGTGATCGCGGCGTAGTAGTGGATGGGGTCGGTCGTGTCGATCAGCGTCTGCAGCAGCGAGATGACCGGGTGCAGCTCGGTCCACTCGTCGTCGTTCTCGGGCTGGATCGAGAGCAGCGCCTTGATCAGCCCCGAGACCGACGGCGTCGGCAGCGTCTTCAGGAGCAGCGAGTACGCGATCGCCGAGCCGGCGCCCGAGAGCACGCCGCCGCGCGCGTAGTCGTCGACGGCGAGGAACAGCGGGCCGTTGAGGCCCCCCTGCGAGTGGCCGAAGAAGGCGATGCGCTTCGGATCGATCGCGATCGCCGCGCCGGTGTGCGACGCGCTCGCGGCGATCGAGAGCCCGCCGGTCGCGATCATCCGCGCCCGCGCGACCTCGTCGAGCGCCGCTTGCCGCGGGCTGGTGCGCGCGGAGAGCGCGTTGTCGACGTTGAAGAACAGGAGCTCCTCCTCGCTCTCGACGTTCGGATCGGTCGGCTTCGGCGCGCCGGGCCGCACGCCGTGGAAGATCTGATCGATCCCCATGCCGACCAGGCACTGCCCGGCCAGCGCCGCGGCGGTGCCGTCGCTGTCGAACGAGTACCAGTCGCCGCCGGTGCCGTGCGCGTAGAGCACGATCGGGTAGCCGCCGGTCGGCATCGGGCACTTGCTCGCCAGCGGCACGGTGAGCAGGAAGCGGAGCGAGAACGTGCTCTGCACCTTCGGCTTGCCGTCCGCGCCGGCGACGAAGTCCCCGCCGCCGGACTTGAACCCCGCGGCGAGGTCGGCGTCCGCGCCGGTGCCGTCGGCCTGGAAGTTCGGCGAGCCGTCGTAGTGCCCCTCGTAGCGGTCGTAGCTCGAGGTCGAGCTCTTGTACGCGAGGTCCTTGACCGTCGGCGCCGGCGTGGCGCGCACGACCTCCGCCGCCGCCACGAGCTCGCCGACCGGATCGCCGGTGGTGAACACCGAGAGGTGCGCGATCGAGGTCGTCGCGACCCCCGCCTTCGCGAGCTGCGCGATCGCCGGCGCCCAGGCTGCGCCGAGCGCCCCCTGCCCGCCCAGCACCTGCGAGAGCGCGGCGTTCGGCGCGAACGCGCGGCCGTCGGCGGTCTTCAGGCCGGTCGTGCCGACGATCGCGTACCTGGTCTTCGGGCGCAGCGGCATGCCGAGGATCGGCATCCACGAGAGCGTGTGCGGCGCGAGGTAGTAGTCGCCCACGCGATCGCGATAGATCACGCGGATCGGGTGGCGCGAGCCGACCTCGATCGATTTGTCGTCGACGTCGATCAGCTGGAGCGTCGCCGTGCTCGCGACCGAGCCCTTCGCGTCGGTCGGCAGCGTGGCCGGATCGAGCGACGCCGCGAAATTCAGGTACCCGGCGGCGAACGGCGAGAAGCCCCCGAGCTTTCCCTTGAGCTGCGCCTGGTACTTCTGGATCAGCGGCGAGAGGTACGGGTTCACGTACCCGTCGAGCCGGATGCTGCCGTCCGCGTCGCGCCGGAAATCGCTCGGCCACGGGTGCTCGAAGAAGTGCGCGTCGTCGAGGGCCGAGACCTGCGCGGGCACCGTGAACACCGGCTCGGCCGGATCGGGCGCGGCCGCGTCGGGGCCGGAGCTGCTCGAGGACGAGCACGCGGGTGCGGAGGCCGGCAGCAGCGTGAGGGCGAGCAGCGCGAAGAGACGACGCATGCGCGCAAGCGTACGCGACTTGCGCGAGGCGAGCCTCAGGGCGAAGGCGCGCGCTCGATCTCCCTCAAGGTCTCGTCGATCCAGCGGCGGATCACGCTCGGAAACGGCCACATCCAGCCGTACGCGCCGGAGGTGAACTGCGCGACCAGGTAGTCGTGGAGCGCCGGATCGCGCGCGGCCTGCCGCCCGTGCACCTCGGCCGTCGCGCGCAGCGTCTCCGCGTAGGCCTCCCACTCGAGCCGCGCCCGCCCGAGGGCGAGGCCGATCGGCAGGATCGGCAGCAGGTAGAGCAGCGCGAAGAGCGCGAACCCGTAGCGCCGCTTCTGCCGCAAGTGCACGCGCTCGTGCCGGAGCGTGACGAAGCGCGCCTCGTCGGGCGTGCTCGACCACTTCGTCGGCAGATACAGCGTGTCGCCCAGCACCGTGTGGTAGCGCGTGAGGTACTCGCGCTGTGCACCCACGGTCACGATCTTGAGCGCCACGTCGATCGCGCGCTGCAGGCGCCGCTCGGCCTTGGGCACGAGCTCGAAGCGCGGAAATTCGCGGCGAATCTCCTCGATCAGCGCGTCGCTGCGCGGGGTGGCCGGCACGACGCGAGGATGCCATCGAAGGGGCGCGGGCGCCCGCGGTACGCGCCGTGCTTGAATGGCGCGTCTCTGTGCTGCGTCCTACCAGGCCAGCACCCCGCCGGAGCCCGAACCCATGACTCGCTTGCGCACCGCCGCCATCGCCGTCCTCGCCCCGCTCACCGTGGTCGCCCTTTCGGCGATCGCCGGCTGTCACCGCCAGCGCGTCGCCGACGCGCCCCCCCCGCCGCCGCCGGTCGCGTACACGCCGCCGCCGCCCCCGCGACCGTGCGACGTCATCGGCGCCTGGCACGTCGACAACCCGATGCCGGGGGGCCCGCAGGAGGTCGACATCGCGCCTTCGCCCGACGGCCAGGCGGGCGCGTACATGGTCAAGGCGCGCAACGGCGCGAACCTCGGCGTCGCGACGATCAACACCGGCAACCAGGTGCGCGTCGACACCTCGATCACGAACCAGATCTACAAGTGCGAGGTCCAGCCGGACTGCGACACGATGGTCTGCGCCTTCAACGGCGGCGCGGCGCCGGCGACGTTCAAGCGCATCCACTGAAGGTGCTCGCTCTCCGCGTTCGACTCGCGGGGGCCAGGCGGAGCGCCTGCTTCTCGCCGAAATTCGCGGATCCGCGTCTTCGCCGACACGGCGGGCGAGTGTAGACAAGCGACGTACACGAGACTACGTGGCGGCTCTGCCTTCCCGACGTCGCTCCGCGCGGGGCGACTGGAGCTCGCCATGCGCACCCGCACGTCCCTCTTCTCGCTCGTCGCCGCCGCCCTCGTCGCCCTCCCGCTCGGCTGCGCCGCGGAGGTCGCGCCCAGCTCGGATACGGCGGAGGGCGAGTCGACGGCCGCGGACGAAGGGCTCTCCGCGACGAAGGCGAGCTACGTCGTCCTCCGCCACGACGACCGCAAGTGCATGGCGCCGCTCTGCGGCGGCTTCTGGATCCGCGACGCGAACCGCCCCACGCAGAAGGAGACCTACGTCTCCGCCCTCGACCTCTCGCAGTCCGGCCTCGACGACGGCGACGTCGCGAAGGTGACCGGCGCGTCGCCGTCCGAGCTCGTGCTCGCGGGCAAGCTCGGTCCGGTCGAGAAGGCGCACGGCACGCGCACGTTCGTGGTCACCGAGGCGTACCGCGGGATGCCCGGCGTCGTCGCGGCGAGCGGCGAGACCTTCTACCAGGCGCACGATCGCACGCCGGCCATCCAGTGCATCGCCGCCCCCTGCAACAACGAGATCGCCGAGAAGCTCAACTTCTCGAGCAGCTTCGGGTTCACCACGCTCTCGGTCACGCGCGCGGCCAAGCCGTTCGTCGACCAGGCCTGGCTCGCGCGCAGCGTGCTTGCGCGCGACGCGATCGTGTCGGCCACCACGCACGACGGCGCGAAGCACGCGGCCGGCTACGAGAAGGTCGTCGACGCGAGCCAGGTCTTCGTGCGCATCCCGAGCGCCGTCGGCCCCTGCCCGACCTTCCCGCTCCACCAGTGCCCCGCCGGCCAGGTGAACGTGTGGACGCGCAGCGCCGATCTCTGCCGGATCCCGGCCGGCTGCGCGACGCCGGGCATCTGCCCGCTGTACGTGCCGGCCTGCGCCGCCGGGTACGCGCTCACGTCGTGGCAGAGCGCGCCTTCGGCGTGCAGCGCCTTCGCCTGCGAGCCGACGTTCCTCGGCGAATGAGGCCGATCCGCGACGAGGGAACACCCCCTCGGCGCGGCACGTTACGCTGCGGCACACCATGGAACGCCGCGACTTCCTCCACCTCGGCGCCGCCCTCGGCGCCGTGACGCTCCCCACCGCGCTCGGCTGCGGCGCCGCGCCGAAGGGGGTCGCCATCACGCCCGGCCCCTCCGCGAAGGCCCCGACGGCCGCGCCGCTCGGCGCGAAGATCGTCTACTTCGAACGCTTCGGCGTCGACGCGGCGATGATCCACGCCGCGCTCGCGGCGGCGCTCTCGCGCGGGGGCGATTACGCCGACGTGTTCTTCCAGCACAAGGTCTCGCGCAGCCTCTCGCTCGAGGACGGCGAGGTGAATCGCGCGTGGACCGGAGTCGAGCTCGGCGTCGGCGTGCGGGTCGTGAAGGGCGATCAGACCGGCTACGCCTTCACCGAAGAGCTCACCGTCGCGGCGATCACGAGCGCGGCCAAGATCGCCGCCGCGATCGCCGACGGCCCGGCGCGCGACGCGCCCACGAGCTTCCACGCCGATCCTTCGCCGAAGCCGAGTCGCTACGAGCTCGCGCGCGCATGGGAGCAGGTGCGGGCCGAGGAGCTGCTGCCGCTGCTCACCGGGCTCAACGAGCGCGCGCTGAAGGCCGACGCTCGCATCAAGAAGGTCAACGTGGGGCTCTCGCACGAGTCGGGCGCGATCCTGATCGCCGACTCGAGCGGGCGGCTGGTCGAGGACCTGATGCCGATGACGTCGCTGTGGCTCGGCTGCGTCGCCGAGCAGGGCGGCAAGCGCGAGACGAACGCGTACAACGTCGCCGGCCGCAACGGCCTCGACTTCTACTCCGAGGAGCGCCTGGCGCGCGTGGTGCGCGAGGCGGTCGCGCGCACCACGGTGCTCTTCGAGGCGACCCCCGCGCCGGCCGGCGAGATGCCGATCGTCATGGCCGCGGGCTCGAGCGGCATCCTGCTGCACGAGGCCATCGGCCACGGCATGGAGGCCGACTTCAACCGCAAGAACACCTCGATCTTCGCCGACAAGATCGGCAAGTCGGTGGCGAAGCCGTTCGTGAACATCGTCGACGACGGCAGCGTCGAGCACGCGCGCGGCGCCATCGACGTGGACGACGAGGGGAACGTCGCGGGCAAGACGATGCTCGTCGAGAACGGCGTGCTCACGACCTACCTGCACGACTCGATCTCGGCCAAGCACTACAAGACCAAGCCGACCGGCAACGGCCGCCGCGAGAGCTACAAGTTCCCGCCGATGCCGCGCATGCGCGCGACGTACATGCAGCCCGGGCCGCACAAGAAGGACGAGATCCTCGCCAGCGTGAAGAAGGGGATCTACTGCACGAACTTCTCGAACGGGCAGGTGAAGATCGGCGCGGGCGACTTCACCTTCTACGTGAAGAACGGCTACCTCATCGAGGACGGCAAGCTCACGCGCCCGATCAAGGACGTGAACATCATCGGCAACGGGCCGAAGGTCCTCGAGAAGATCGACATGGTGGGCGACGACCTGCAGCTCGACGAGGGCGGCTGGACCTGCGGCAAGGACGGCCAGAGCGTGCCGGTGAGCCAGGGGCTGCCGACCACGCGCGTCTCTTCGATCACCGTGGGCGGCACGCGCTCCGACTCGGGCAAGGGGAAGAAGTCGTGAGCGAGCTGCTGGACGTGGCGAAGCGGGCGATCGAGCTCGCGAAGAAGAAGGGGGCCTCGGACGCGTCGGCCAACGCCTCGCGCGCGCGCGAGGTCGAGATCGGCTGGCGCGACGGCAAGGTCGAGAAGGCGACCGAGGCGACCACGCGCGGCCTCTCGATGGCGCTCTACGTCGACGGGCGCTTCACCTCCGTGAGCACGAGCGATCTCCGCCCCGAGGCGCTCGAGCGCTTCGTGGAAGACGCGGTCGCCCTCGCGCGCACGCTGGCGAAGGATCCGCACCGCGCCCTGCCCGAGCCGAAGCTCTACGAGGGGCGCAGCAAGGACGATCTCCAGCTCTTCGATCCGAGCCACGCGACGCTCTCGGTCGAGGCCCGCCGCGACTTCGCGAAGCAGCTCGAGGCCGGCGCGCGCTCGGCCGCCGGGGCCGACGCGCTCGTGAGCGTCACCACCGGGACGTCGTCGTCGCACTCGACCTTCGCGCGCGCGACGTCGAACGGCTTCGAGGGCGAGAAGGAGGAGACGAGCTTCGGCGCGTGGGCCGAGGCCACCACCAAGGACGTCGACGGCCGGCGTCCGGAAGACTGGGTCTCCGCCAGCGCGCGCCACCACGCCGATCTGCCGGCGCCCGAAGGGCTCGGTCGCGAGGCTGCGGAGCGCGCGCTCGCTGCGCGGGGCTCGAAGAAGGGCGAGAGCGCGGTGACCACGCTGATCGTGGAGAACCGCGCGGCGCGGCGCGTGCTCGGCGCGCTGCTCGGGCCGCTCACGGCGCGCGCGCTCCAGCAGCAGCAGTCGTTCCTCGACGATCGGCTCGGCAAGGCCATCGGCGGCAAGCTCTTCACGGTGACCGACGATCCGCTGCTCGTGCGCGGCCTCGGCTCGCGCCTGTTCGACGGCGAGGGGCTCGCCGCGAGACGCCTGCCGATCGTGAAGGACGGCGTGCTCGCGAGCTACTACGTCGACGTGTACTACGGCCGGAAGCTGAAGAACGCGCCGACCACCGCGGGGCCGTCGAACCTCGTGCTCGCACCCGGCAAGAAGGACCTCGCCGCGCTGCTCGCCGACGTGAAGGACGGCATCTTCGTCACCGGCTTCCTCGGCGGCAACTCGAACGCGACCACCGGCGACTTCTCGCTCGGCATCCAGGGCTTCCGCGTCCGCGCCGGCAAGAAGGCCGAGCCGATCAACGAGATGAACGCGTCGGGCAACCAGCGCGAGCTCTGGAAGAAGCTCGTCGCGGTCGGGAGCGATCCCTACGTCTGGTCGAGCCAGCGCACGCCGACGCTGGTGTTCGAGGGCGTTTCGGTCGCCGGTCTGTAGCCCGTCGCCCGTGCGCGCCCTCTTCGCCGCGGCGATCTTCCTCGGCTCGGCGCTGCTGTTCCTGATCCAGCCGATGTTCGCCAAGATGCTGCTGCCCCACGTCGGCGGGGCGTCGGCGGTGTGGACGACGTGCCTCGTGTTCTTCCAGGCGGCGCTGCTGCTCGGCTACGCCTACGCGCACGTGGTCACGGCGCGGCTCGGCGGGCGCCGCCACGCGCGGCTGCACCTCGCCGTGCTCGCGGCGCCGCTGCTGGTGATGCCGATCGCGGTGCGGCTCGCCCCCTCGCCCAACGACGGCGGCAACCCGACCGCGTGGCTGCTCGGCTCGCTGGCGCTCTCGGTGGGCGCGCCGTTCCTGGTGCTCGCGGCCGGCGCGCCGCTGCTGCAGCGCTGGTTCGCCGAGACGGCCCGCGGCGAGGATCCGTACCCGCTCTTCGCGGCGAGCAACGTGGGGAGCCTGGTGGGCCTGCTCGGCTATCCGCTCCTCGTCGAGCCACGCCTCGGGCTCGCGGCGCAGGGGCGCCTCTTCGCGTGGGGCTACGGCGCGTACGCGGTGCTCGCGGCCGGCGGCGCCCTCGCGCGCGCGCGGCGCGGCGACGCATCACGCGAGGCGCGTGAGGCGCGCGAGGCGCGTGAGGCGCGCAAAGACGCGCGTGAGGAGGTCGAGGCGCCCGCCGTCGCGCCGTCGGTCCGCGAGCGCCTGCGCTGGATGGCGCTCGCGTTCGTCCCCTCGAGCCTGCTGCTGGGCGCGACGACGTACCTCGGCGCCGACGTCGCGGCGGTGCCGCTGCTCTGGGTGCCGCCGCTGGCGCTCTACCTCGTGTCGTTCATCGTGGTGTTCGCTCGCCCGCCGCGGCGCAACTCGATGGCGAGCGCGTGGATGCGGGTCGGCTTCGTCGCGCTCGCCGTGGGGCTGTTCTTCTTCGTCCTGCCGCGCATCACCCAGCACTTCGCGGTGGCCGCCCTGCACCTCGCGCTCGTGCTCCTCGGCGGCCTGCTCTTCCACGGCGAGCTCGCGCGGCGACGCCCCGCCGCGGCCGCGCTGACGACGTTCTACCTGTGCGTCGCGGGCGGGGGCGCGCTCGGCGGCGTCTTCGGCTCGCTGGTGGCGCCGCTCCTGTTCCGCGGCGTCCACGAGTACCCGCTGGCGATGGCGCTGGCGCTGGTGCTGCTGCCGCGCCCGGCCGCCGCGCCGAGCACGCACGCGCGCGAGGCCGCCTTCCTGCAGTCGCTCGGCGGCGCCGTGCAGGGCGTGGCGCACCTCGCCTCGACCGAGGCGGACGCGCGCGCTGCGGCGACGACGAAGCGGTCGCGGGCGCTCGACGTGCTCGTGCCGGCGCTCGCGTTCGCGCTCACGCTCTGGCTCGGCCGGCGGTTCGGCGGAGCGCCGCTCGCGTTCGGCGTGCCGCTGCTCGTCTGCGTGGGCTTCGCGCTCCGCCGCCAGGCCCGCCTCGGCCTCGGCATGATGGGCATCGCGCTCGCCGCGGCGCTGTTGCCCGGCACGCCGCACCGCGAGCGTTCGTTCTTCGGCGTGCTGCGCGTCGACGACCACGGCGCCACGCGGACGCTGCTGCACGGCACGACGATCCACGGCGTGCAGCAGCGAGACGCCCCGGACGAGCCGCAGCTCTACTACGCGCGGGGCGCGCCGATCGGGGTGCTGTTCGAGGCGCTCGGGCCGAGGCTCGCGGGCGCGCGCGTGGCCGTCGTCGGGCTCGGCGCCGGCTCGCTCGCCGCCTACGCCGCGCCGGGCCAGCGCTGGACCTTCTACGAGATCGACGCCGCGGTGGAGCGCGTGGCGCGCCGATGGTTCACCTTCCTAGCCGACGCGCGGGCGCCGGTCGACGTGGTGCTCGGCGACGCGCGCCTCACCCTCGCGCGCGCGGGGGCGGGCGAATTCCGGCTGATGGTCCTCGACGCGTTCAGCTCCGACGCCATCCCGACGCACCTGCTCACGCGCGAGGCGTTCGTGGTCTACCGCGAGAAGCTCGCCCCCGGCGGCGTCATCGCCGTGCACGTCTCCAACCGCCACCTCCACTTCGACGGCGTGCTGGCCGCGCTCGCCCGCGACGCGGGGCTGACGGCGCGCATCGACCGCGGGCGGCGCGACGACCCCGCGAACCCCGGCCGCGCCACCTGGATCGCGCTCGCGCGCACGGAGGCCGACCTCGGCGCGCTCGCGCGCGATCCGTGCTGGGAGTCCTTGCGCGACGCGCCGGGGGAGCTCTGGACCGACGACCACTCGGACCTGCTCGGCGCGCTCGGCGCGCTCCCCAGCGGCCCGTGACCGGCGCGAACGCCGGGCGCGAACGCCTCGCCCGCGCGCAGCGTCTGCGGGCGCGCGCGCGCGTCGCGTGCCCGGGCGCCGAGCGACCGTGACGTGCTCGCGCGGTATCCCGCTTGCTCGCTC
>CAIXWQ010000089.1 GCA_903923175.1 uncultured delta proteobacterium
CCCCCGCGCCGCGCCGCGCGGCTCGGCCCGGCGCGCCGTCGCGCCCGTGCCCGCCGCGGCCTCGGCCTTGCGTGCGAGCCTCTCGATGGCAGCGCGCACGCCGACAGAGCCGAGCGAGCCGAGCGAGCCGGACCACGCGCGCACGAACCCCGTCGTCGCGATCGCGGTGCCGAACGTGCCGCGCGGGCTCTCCGCCCCGGACGCCGCCGCCCGCTTGCGTCGCGACGGCCCGAACCAGCTCCCCTCGCCCCTCCCCCCCTCGCGTTTGCGCCAGCTCGCGGCGCAGTTCTTCCACTTCTTCGCGCTGCTGCTCTGGGTGGCCGGCGCGCTCGCCATGCTCGGCGGGATGCCCTCGCTCGGCATCGCGATCTTCGTCGTGATCGCGGTCAACGGCCTGTTCGCGTTCTTCCAGGAGTACCGCGCGGAGCACGCCGCCGAGGCCCTGCGCCAGCTGCTCCCGCGCCGCGCCATGGTCGTGCGCGACGCGCTCCCGCGGGTGATCGACGCCGCCGAGCTCGTCGTCGGCGACGTGGTGCTGCTCGCCGCGGGCGACCGCGTGACCGCGGATCTGCGCCTATTGTCGTCGATCGGCCTCGCCATCGATGCCTCGTCCATGACCGGCGAGAGCGGCGCCGTGACGCCCGACGACGGGGAGACCATCTGGGGCGGCACCTTCGTGCTGGAGGGCGAGGCCTACGGCGAGGTCGTCGCGACCGGCACGCGCACCCGCCTCGCCGGCATCGCCTCGCTCACGCGCCGCGGGCACCACGGGCCGACGCCGCTCGCGCGCGAGATCGCCCGCCTGGTGCGCACGATCGGCGCGATCGCGATCGGCGTCGGGCTGTCGTTCTTCCTGGTCGGGCTCGCGGTGGGGCTGCCGGCGCGCGACGGCTTCCTGCTCGCGATCGGCGTGACGGTCGCGCTCGTGCCCGAGGGGCTCTTGCCGACCGTCACCCTCTCGCTCGCCCTCGGCGCGCGCCGCATGGCCGCCCGCCACGCGCTCGTGCGCCGGCTCGAGGCGGTCGAGACGCTCGGCTCGACCACCTTCATCTGCACCGACAAGACCGGCACCCTCACGCAGAACCGCATGGCCGTGGTGGTCGCGTGGACCCCCGCCGGCACGGCCGACCTGCAAGGCGAGGGGTACGCCCCGACCGCGATCATCCGCTGCGCCCCCGAGGCGCGCGGCGCGCTCGAGGAGCTGGCGCGCTGCGCCGCGCGCTGCTCCACGGGGCACGCCATCCTGCGCGCCGGCCAGTGGCTCGCCGAGGGCGATCCGCTCGAGGCCGCGCTCGTGGTGCTCGCGCGGCGCGTGGGCGTCGACCTCGAGGCCGACGCGCGCCGCGCGCCCGTCACGCACAAGTGGCCGTTCGATCCGCGCCGCCGGCGCATGTCGCTGCGCGCCGGCGACGAGCTGCTGGTGAAGGGGGCGCCGGACGCGATCCTCTCGCGCTGCGGCAACCTCGCCGCGCTCGAGGCCGCGCAGGCGCAGGTCGCCACGCTCGGCGCCCGCGGGCTGCGCGTGCTCGCGATCGCGAAGCGCGCCGGCAAAGGCGTGCGCGACGAGGCCTCGGCCGACGAGAACGAGCGCGACCTCGAGCTGCTCGGCATCGTCGGCCTCGAGGATCCGCCCCGCGCCGAGGCCGCCGAGGCGATCGCGGCCTGCCGTCGCGCCGGCATCCGCGTCGCGATGATCACCGGCGACCACCCGGCCACCGCGCGCGCCATCGCCACCGAGGTCGGCCTGCTGCGCGACACCGGCTGGGTCGTCGAGGCCAAGGATCTCCCGACCGACGAGGCGATCCTCGGCGCGACGCTCGACCGCGACGGGATGGTGCTCTGCCGCGTCTCGCCCGAGGACAAGCTGCGCATCGCCAAGGCGCTGCAGGCGCGCGGCCACGTCGTCGCGATGACCGGCGACGGCGTGAACGACGGCCCCGCGCTGCGGCAGGCCGACATCGGCATCGCGATGGGCCGCTCGGGCACCGACGTCGCGCGCGAGGCGTCGGATCTCGTGCTGCTCGACGACGATTTCGCGACCATCGTCGTGGCGATCGCCCAGGGGCGCGCGACCTTCACCAACCTGCAGCGCGTGCTCACCTACCACCTGACCGACAACGTCTCCGAGCTCGCGCCTTTCGCGGTGTGGGCGCTGTCGGCGGGGCGCTTCCCGCTCGCGCTCTCGGTGCTGCAGATCCTCTGCCTCGATCTGGTGACCGATCAACTCCCCGCGCTCGCCCTCGGCGCCGAGCCGCCGGCCGTCGACGCGCTCGCCAAGCCGCCGATCGGCCGGCACCTGATCGATCGGCACGTGCTCACGCGCGCGCTGCTCGTCCTCGGCCCGACCGAGGCCCTCGTCTCGCTCGCCGCGTTCGTGACCGTGCTGCTGCTCGCGCGCTTCCAGCCGTGGGGTCCCGAGGCCTCCGCGGACACGCTCGCGAGCGCGTCCGGCGCGGCGTTCTCGGCGATCGTCGCGGGGCAGATCGCCAACGCGTTCACCTGCCGCAACGACGCCGTGGCGCGCCCGAGCCGGGTGCTGTTCGCGGCGATCGCCTTCGCCCTGTTCGCGCTCGTCGCGCTGCTCACCGTCCCCCGCCTCGCGCAGGTGGTCGGTCACGCCTTGCCGACCCCCGCGGGCGCGCTCGTCGCCGTGCTCGCCGCGCCCGCCGTGCTGCTCGCCGATCGCGCCTACCGCTGGTCGAGGTCGCGCGCGGCGCCCGCGCACGCGACCGAGTGAAACGGCGGTCGCGGCGCGCCGCGGGCGGCACGCGCATGGAGCGCCTCGCGCGCGGTACGCTCGGCGCTCGGCCTCGACCGCGGTACGCTCGGCGCTCGGGAGGACCCATGAGCTCGATCGATCCGACGCTGGAGCCGACGCTGGTCGAACACCTGAGCCAGGCGCGCGGCGTCGCGCGCGACGAGCCACGCGAGGTCTCCGCGCACGCGCCGCACGAACCCGCGCTCGAGGAGCCTGCGTGCGCGAGGCCGCGCCACGACGGCGGCTTCGCGCACCTCGTGGTCCTCGCGGCCGCCTCCGTGCTCGGCACGCTCGGCGTGCTGGTCGTCGCGGGCGTCGGCCAGTACTCGAGCCACTCGAAGACCGCGGAGGCGACGCGCTTCCTCGGCGCCATCGAGATCGGCGAGAAGTACGCGTTCCAGCAGGACACCGATCTCGGCGGCGCCGGCCAGGGCCCCTACGCGCACAAGTTCTGCCCGTCGGCGGCGGCGGTGCCCGCGAAGATCCCGGCGGCCAGCCGCTACCAGCCGACCACGGCCGACTGGGACACCGACGCCTGGCGGTGCCTCAAGTTCTCGATCGCCGGTCCGATCCGCTACCAGCTCGGCGTCGTCGACAACGGCAAGACGAGCACCGACGCCGGCTACGTCGCCACGGCGCGCGGCGATCTCGACGGCGACGGCGTGACGTCGAAGTTCGAGCTCGAAGGGCGCGGCGGGGCGAGCGGTGACGCCGAGCGCGTGCGCTTCACGGTCCGAGACGAGGACGAGTGAGCGCGCGACGCGGCCGCGCGACGCCGCCGCCGGGCGCGGCGTCCTCGACGCGGCCACCCGCCGATCTCGCGGAGCTGCTGGCGCGCGCGCACTCGCTCGTCGGCCTCACGACGGGCGCGCTCGCGGTGGCGCAGGGCGTGGCGCAGGAGGGGCCGACGGCGGCGGCGGTGCGCACCAAGGGGACGCCAGGGCAGCTCCTGGAGCGCGCGCTCGGCGCGACGGGCGGCGCGGTGAAGGCGCACGACTTCCCGACGCTCGGCGTGGAGCTCAAGTCGATCCCGGTCGACGAAGCCGGCGCCCCGCTCGAGACAACGTACGTCTGCACGTTCGCGCTCGCCGACGCGGAGTCGCAGTCGTGGGAGCGCTCGTGGGTGCGCGCGAAGCTCGCGCGCGTGCTCTTCGTCCCGCTGATCGGCGCCGCGGGCGTCGCGTGGGGCGCGCGGCGGATCGGCGCGCCGGTGCTGTGGTCGCCGACGCCGGCGCAGGAGCGTGTGCTCCGCGCCGACTTCGAGGAGGTCGTCGGCCTCGTCGGCATCGGCCGGATCGAGGAGCTCACCGCGCACCTGGGCACGTGGCTGCAGGTGCGCCCGAAGGCGCGCGACGGCAGCGCGCGCACGCTGGCGTGGGACGCGGACGGCGCGCCGATCGCGACGGTGCCGCGAGGCTTCTACCTTCGAACGCGCTTCACGCGCGCGCTCCTCGCCGATCCCTGCGCGACCCCGGATTGAGCCCTCAGTCGGCGCTCACGAACCGCTCACGCGGCGCTCAAGGGACGCTCACGCGACGCGCGCGACGCCGTGCGCGCGCAGCCAGTCCCCGAGCGCCCGATCGACCGTGCGCACGTGCGCGTCGAGCCACCCGCACACCTCGCGCTCCGCGAAGGCGCCGACCCGCGGATCGTCGCCGTAGCGCGCGAACTGCGCGACGATCGAGCGGAACATCGCGCGGAACGCGTCGTGCTCCTGCAGGTGCGCGGCGAGGTCGGGGAACCCGCTCTCGCGCATCAGCTGCTCTTCCGTACGGAAGTGCGCCTCGACGTACGTGCCGAGGAAATGGAGGAGATCGAGCAGCTCCTCGACGCGGCCGGACTCTACCGTGGAGAGGAACCGGGCGACGTGGGCGAACACCTCGCGGTGCTGCTCGTCGATGACCTCCACGCCGATGCTCAGATCCGGCGTCCACGTGATGATCTTGGTCGGCACGGCTCGCCTCGCTCGTCTCGCTCGTCTCGCTCGTCGTCGCGCTTCCCGGAGCGCCCGCTCTTAGGCGTAGCAATCGACGCGCCCAGGGAGCGCGCGCGAGGAAGCGGTCGCCGCGCACCTCGGCTCGGTCCCACGGGGCCTGCGCGTTGCGCGGGTCGATGCACGCCTTGCGACCCCTGCACTCCAAGCGCGGTCGGCCGTCGCGCGGGCTGGCGAGGAGTTCGAGGTCCGCGCGATTCGGCGCGCATCATCGAGTTGCGCACGCGCTCGCACCCACCGCTCGTCACGCCGAGGCGACGCCTGCGTACCGCGCTACGCGTGACGCGTCGCGATTTTTGCGCCAGGAGGAAGCTTGACCGGCGCGCGTGCGATCGCCAATCGTGACTGCGAGCCGATGCGGAAGAAGCTCGCCACCCACCAACGCGCCCGCGACGCCGCGCTCGAGACGATGGCGTTCGTCGCGCGCGAGATCACCGCGACGGTGCGCGTCGGCCTCTCGGTGACCGACGGCTGGCGCACGCGCGCGCACCAGCCGCGCCACCTGCACGACGGCGAGGACGCGGTGGTCCTCGTGCACGGGTTGATGGCGACGGCGGGCGCGTTCGCGCCGATGCTGCGGCACTTCCTTGACGCGGGCGTCACCGTCCACACGTTCACGTTCCTTCCG
This sequence comes from uncultured delta proteobacterium, assembly GCA_903923175.1. Classification (GTDB taxonomy): domain Bacteria; phylum Myxococcota_A; class Polyangia; order Polyangiales; family JADJMO01; genus CAIXWQ01. Next base: position 5,380 of record CAIXWQ010000089.1, read on the forward strand.
GGCTCCTCGCTCGACGGCCTCGCGCGGCGCATCGACCGCGCCATCGCCGAGGATCGCGCAGCGCGGCGAGTCCACCTCGTCGGTCACTCGCTCGGCGGGCTCGCGTGCCGCTGGTACGTCCAGGAGCACGCGCACGACGCGCGCATCGCGCAGACGATCAGCATCGCGAGCCCGTTCCACGGCGTGGGCCTCGCCGACGCGTTCCCCGACGCGGTGCGCGGCGTGGTGATGCCCCTGAACGCGCAGCTGCAGCGCGTGATCTCCGAGGCCCCGCGCCACCTCGCGCGCATCCCGCACCTCTCCGTCGTCGCCGAGCGCGATCCGCTCGTGCGCCCGATGCAGAAGGGGGTGCTCCCCGGCGCGCCGAGCTGGATCGCGCACGGCTCGGGCCACAACGGCGTGCTCTACGACGAGAAGCTCCACGCGCTGCTGGTCCGCACCATCAAGCGCTGGGACGTGCCCGACGAGCCGCGCGTGGCCGTCGCAGAGTGACACCCCACGTACCCCCCTCGCCGCGCGCGGAGAAGGGGGGCCGAGGGGGTGAGGCTCACCGCATCTTCGCGCGCTGGAACGAGACCCACGGAGAGAGCCGCGCGCCCTGCTCCTCGGTCGTCGCCGTGTCCTGGCCGGCGAGGCGCTCGAGGCGCGCGGCGACGAGCGCGGTCGCCACCGCGAGCTCGGGGCCGGCCTCCGGCGCGTGGTGCGCGTGGCCCAGCAGGTCCTCGCGGTTGCGGCCGATGAAGCCGGTGTCGTAGTCACCCGAGACGAACTCGGGGTGATCGAACAGCTTCTCGTGGAACGTGAGGTTCGTGCGGATGCCGGTCACCACGTACTCGGCGAGCGCGCGGCGCATCTTCGCGATCGCGCGGGGGCGGTCCGGCGCCCACACCGAGAGCTTCGAGACGAGCGGGTCGTAGAAGCTCGAGATGGTGCAGCCGGTGTACGCGCCGCCGTCGTCGCGGACGCCAGGGCCGCTCGGCGTGCGCAGCGCGAGGATCTTGCCGGGGCTCGGCATGAAGTCGGCCGTCGGATCCTCGGCGTACACGCGGCACTCGATCGCCGCGCCGCGCCGCACGAGGTCCTTCTGCTCGAACTCGAGCTTCTCGCCCGCGGCGACGCGGATCATCTCGCGCACGAGATCGACGCCGGTCACCAGCTCGGTGATCGGATGCTCGACCTGCAGGCGCGTGTTCATCTCGAGGAAGTAGAACGAGCCGCTGCGATCGAGCAGGAACTCGAAGGTGCCGGCGCTGTAGTAGCCGACCGCCTTGGCCCCCTGCACGGCGACCGCGCCCATCTTCGCGATGAGCTCCGGCGTCGCCACCGGGCACGGCGTCTCCTCGACGACCTTCTGGTGGCGCCGCTGCACCGAGCAGTCGCGCTCGAAGAGGTGCACCACGTTGCCGTGCTTGTCGCCGAGCACCTGGATCTCGACGTGGCGCGGCTTGATGATCGCCTTCTCGAGGTAGACGTGATCGTTGCCGAAGGCCTTCGCGGCCTCGCTGCGCGCGCGCTCCCACGCGCTCTCGAGCTCGTCTTCCTTCTCGACGAGGCGCATCCCCTTGCCGCCGCCGCCGGCCGACGCCTTGAGCATCACCGGGTAGCCGATGCGCTTGGCCTCGGTGCGCGCGTCGTCGAGGTTGTTCGCGGTGCCGCCGGGCACGACGGGGACGCCCGCCTTCTCGATGATCGCGCGGGCGCCCGTCTTGGAGCCCATGTCGCGGATCGCCTGCCACGGCGGACCGATGAAGACGATCCCTTCCTCCTCGCACTGCTTGGCGAAGCCGGAGTTCTCCGAGAGGAAGCCGTAGCCCGGGTGGATGGCCTTCGCGCCGCTCTTCTTCGCGACGGCGAGGATCTTGTCGGCGCGCAGGTAGCTCTCGGACGCGGCGGCCGGGCCGATCGGGTAGGCCTCGTCGGCCATGCGCACGTGGAGCGCCGCGCGATCGACGTCGCTGTAGACCGCGACCGAGCGAATGCCCATCTCGCGGAGCGTTCGCATCACACGCACGGCGATCTCGCCGCGGTTGGCGACGAGGACCTTGTCGAAGAGGGGCTTCGGGAGCATCGCTCAGGTGAGCTAGCCGTCATGGCGCGGGGCGTCGAGATGGTGCCAAGATTGGGCGAACGTGTCGGCCAACGCCTTCCTCACCGCGATCTACGACGTGATCCTCTGGCCCGCCGAGCGCAGCTGGCTCACCGAGTCGCGCCGCGCGCTGCTGCGCGGCGCCCGCGGGCGCGTCCTCGAGATCGGCGCCGGCGACGGGCGGAACATCCCCCACTACTCCCTCTCGAGCGACCCCGACCTTCAGCTCGAAATCGTGGAGCCCGACCGCCACATGCGCGCCCGCATGGCCGCGCGCGCGCACGCCGCGGGCATCACGATGGTCGACGCCAAGGCCGAGTCACTCCCCTACCCCGACGCCGCGTTCGACACGGTCGTCTCGACGCTCGTCCTCTGCAGCGTGCGTCACCCGGACCGCGCGCTCGCCGAGATCCGGCGGGTGCTGAAGCCCGGCGGCAAGCTCCTCTTCCTCGAGCACGTGCGCGGCGAAGGGGGGCGCGCGCGCGTCCAGGATCGCTACGACCCCGCCTGGTCGCGCGTGATGGGCGGCTGCCACCTGAACCGCGATACCCCCGGGGCGATCCGCGGGGCGGGGCTTTCGCTCTCCGCCGTCGAGCGGTTCGAGCCGAAGTGGATGCCGCGATTCGTCGGCCCGATCGCGGTCGGCGTGGCCCGCAACGAGTAGCCGCGACGCCTCGGCCGTCCGCGATCGTCCCGCTGGGCGCAACGCACCGTTGCTCGGCAGGCTGTACCCGAGCGCCCGGCGAACGCATCAGCTCGGACACCAACATGACCGAGCCGCTCCTCTTCTCGCCCTTCCGCCTTGGCAACCTCGAGCTCAAGAACCGCGTCGTGATGTCGCCGCTGACGCGCAACCGCTCGATCGGCAACGTCCCCGGAGACCTGGTCGTCACGTACTACCAGCAGCGCAGCGAGGCCGGCCTGATCGTCACCGAGGGTACGTCGCCGTCGCCGAACGGGCTCGGCTACCCGCGCATCCCGGGCATCTTCTCCGCCGAGCAGGTCGCGGCCTGGAAGAAGGTCACCGACGCGGTGCACGCCGGCGGCGCGAAGATCTTCTGCCAGTTCATGCACACCGGCCGCGCCTCGCACCAGGCCAACCTCCCGGCCGGCGCGCGCGTGCTCGCCCCCTCCGCGATCGCCCTCCCCGATCCGATCTACGTCGACGGCCAGGGGAACCAGCCCGCGACGACGCCCGTCGCGATGACCGAGCAGGACATCGAGTCGACCATCGAGGAGTTCGCGAAGGCCGCGGAGAACGCGGTGGCCGCCGGCTTCGACGGCGTCGAGCTCCACGGCGCCAACGGCTACCTGATCGACCAGTTCCTCAACCCCGTCTCCAACACGCGCGACGACCGCTGGGGCGCCGGCACGCTCGAGAACCGCATCCGCTTCGCCGTCGAGGTCGCCAAGCGCGCAGTCGCACGCATCGGCAAGGAGCGCGTCGGCATCCGCGTCTCGCCCTACGGCGCGTTCAACGGCATGGCCGCCGACGCGCAGGTCGAGGAGGCCCACGAGGCGCTCGCCGCCGAGCTCGGCAAGCTCGGCCTCGCGTACATGCACATCGTCGACCACAGCCCGATGGGCGCGCCCGAGGTGAAGGCGAGCGTGAAGCAGAAGATCCGCGAAGCGTTCAAGGGGACGATCATCCTCTCGGGCGGCTACGACGTCGCGCGCGCCGAGGCCGACCTCGCGGCGAAGCGCGGCGATCTGGTGGCGTTCGGACGCCCGTTCATCTCCAACCCGAAGCTCGTGACGAAGCTGAAGAGCGGCGCGGCGCTCACCCCGCCGGACTTCTCGACCTTCTACACGCCGGGTGAGAAGGGCTACACCGACTACCCTACCGCGTGACGCCGAGTGACGCCGCGCGGAGCGTCGCTCCGCGCCCGTCCTTGGGAGCCCTGGCGACTGCCCGACCTCGCGGACGGCGCTCGACCGGGGCTCCGTCGCGTCCGCCGCCCGACGCCCGGGCAGGCCGGGCGCGCGGCGATCGTGGGCCTCGCGCACGACGCCGCATCCTTTCGCTCGCCCCAATAGTCGTCCCAGGGAGCGCGCTGGCGAAGGTCGCCCGGCTCTCCGAGGATGCACCGATGAATCCGAACCGCGAACCCGCCGGCGCCGAGCGCGCGAAGGCCACCCAGACGCGCGGCACGTTCCGCATGGCCTGCTCGATCCGCGCGACCGTCCGCGCCCCGGCCGACGCGCTGTGGGCGCTGCTCACCGACGCCGCGGCGTTCCCGCGGTGGAACTCGACGGTGAGCCGCGTCGAGGGGGTGATCGCGGAGGGGGAGCGCCTCGCCGTGACGGTGCCCGCCGCGGCCGGCCGCGTGTTCCGGCCTCGCGTCTCGCGCGTGGAGGCGGGGCGCTCGATGATCTGGAGCGACGGCTTCGCGCCGATGTTCCGCGGGGTGCGCACCTTCACGCTGACGCCGAACGCGGACGGCTCGACGGAATTCGCCATGGAGGAGGTCTTCTCGGGGCTGATGCTCCCGATGATCAGAGGCTCCCTGCCGGACTTCGGGCCGGTCTTCGAAGCGTACGCGGCGGACCTGCGGCGCGCGGCCGAGGGGGCCGCGGCGTGAGCGCGACGCCGCCTGCCTTCGCGGACGCACGCGAGCAATTCCTCGCGATGGTCGCGGGCGTGCGTCCGGAGCTGCACCGCTACTGCGCGCGCCTCACCGGCTCGGTGATCGAAGGCGAGGACGTCGTGCAGGAGACGCTCGCCAAGGCGTTCTACGCGCTGAGCCTGTCGCCCGAGGTGCCGCCGCTGCGCCCGTGGCTCTTCCGCATCGCGCACAACGCCGCGATCGATTTCCTCAAGAGCCACGGCACGAAGCTCGTCGAAGCGCGCGCAGACCTCGAGGACGTGGCCGGCTTCGACGACAAGCCCGACGTCACCGTCGTGCGCGCCGCGCTCGCGCGCTTCGTGACCCTCCCCCTGAGCCAGCGCAGCGCGGTCATCCTGAAGGACGTCCTCGGGCACTCGCTCGAAGAGGCAGCGGAGACGATGGGCACGAGCGTGATGGCCGTGAAGGCGGCGCTGGTGCGCGGGCGCGCCGGGCTGCGGCAAGAGCCCGAGGAGGCCGTGATGACCCTCGATACGCGCGCCGCGCTCGACCGCTACGCGACCCTGTTCAACGCCCGGGACTGGGACGGCGTGCGGGCGCTCGTGAGCGACGACTGCCGGCTCGACCTGGTCTCGAAGTCGAAGCGCCGCGGCAAGCAGGTCGGCCAGTACTTCGCGCGCTACGAGCGGGAGGACGTCGCGCTCCGCGTGGTGGCGCTCGACGGGCGGCTGGCGCTCGGGGCCTACGTCACGGGGGCGGAGCGGCCTGCGTACTTCATCCTGCTCGAGCACGTGGGGGAGCGCGTGACGTCGATCCGCGACTTCCGCTACGTGCCGTACATCGCGAGCGAGGCGGAGCTCGAGCTCGTGACGCCGCCGGCGAACGACGTCGCAGCGCCGCTCGAGTCGGCGAAGCGCTCGCCCTGAAGCGTGCCGCGAGCGCGCTGCGCCCCGCGCGCGTTCGGTCCCCCCCGCGCGGCGCGCCGCTATCCTCGCGCGCCCATGCCCAACTCGTCGATCCAGGAACCTCACCCTGCGCGCGACCTGTCCGAAGACGCGCGCGTCGACTACGCGCACGCGGTCGCGTCGCTCGTCGAGCTCGACGGCCACGCGCGCGCGCGCGAGCTCGGGCGCCTGCGCGTGCTCTGTGCGGAGCTAGGGCTCGGCGCCGAGGCGTCGGCGCGCG
>CAIXWQ010000090.1 GCA_903923175.1 uncultured delta proteobacterium
CCCGGCGTCTTCTTCGACCACGACAAGGGCAAGACCCACTCGAGCGGCAAGGTGCTCTACAGCGCCCGCATCATCCCGTACCGCGGCTCGTGGCTCGACTTCGAGTTCGACCCGAAGGACATCATGTTCGTCCGCATCGACCGCCGCCGGAAGATGCACGCGACGGTGCTGCTCCGCGCGCTCGGGTACTCGACGCAGGACCTGCTGAACTACTTCTACCAGACCGAGACGGTCTATCTCGACAAGCACGACAAGTTCCACAAGTCGCTCGAGTACGATCTGCTCTACGGGCAGCGCGCGCTCCGCGACATCAAGGTGGACGGCGAGCTCATCGTCAAGAAGAGCACCAAGTTCACCAAGCCCGCGATCAAGAAGCTCAAGGAGAAGAAGATCGATCGACTCCCGGCCGAGACCGAGGAGCTCGTGGGCAAGGTCGCTGCGCACGACGTGATCGACCCGGAGACGGGCGAGGTCCTCGTCGAGGTCAACGAAGCGCTCACCGAGGGGAAGCTCGAGAAGCTCCGCGAGGCGAAGGTCGAGTCGTTCCAGATCCTCTTCATCGACGGCCTCAACGTCGGCAGCTACTTCCGGGACACGCTCCTCGCGGACAAGGTCAAGACGACCGACGACGCGATCATGGAGATCTACAAGCGTCTCCGCCCGGGTGACCCGCCCACGATCGAGACCGCGCGCAACCTGTTCGGCAACCTGTTCTTCAACCCGGAGCGCTACGACCTCTCGAAGGTCGGCCGCCTCAAGCTGAACTACAAGTTCTACCGCGACACCGCGGAGGATCAGCGCCCGTCGATCGACACGCAGACGCTGACCCGCCAGGACATCCTGGAGACGGTCCGTCACCTGATCGAGCTGAAGAACGGTCGCGGGTCGGTCGACGACATCGATCACCTCGGCAACCGTCGCGTCCGCGCCGTCGGCGAGCTCATGGAGAACCAGTACCGCATCGGTCTGGTCCGCATGGAGCGCGCGATCAAAGAGCGCATGAGCATGTCGCAGGAAATCGACACGCTGATGCCGCACGACCTGATCAACGCGAAGCCGGTCAGCGCGGTCATCAAGGAGTACTTCGGCTCCTCGCAGCTCTCGCAGTTCATGGACCAGACCAACCCGCTGTCGGAAGTGACGCACAAGCGTCGCCTCTCGGCCCTCGGGCCGGGCGGTCTGACCCGCGAGCGCGCCGGCTTCGAGGTGCGCGACGTCCACGCCACGCACTACGGCCGCATCTGCCCCATCGAGACGCCGGAAGGTCCGAACATCGGCCTCATCGCGTCGCTCTCGACCTATGCGCGCGTGAACGAGTACGGCTTCGTCGAGACGCCGTACCGCACGGTCGAGAACGCCGCCGTCACCGACGAGGTGAAGTGGTACTCGGCGCTCCAGGAAGAGGGGATGTACATCGCGCAGGCGACGGCGAACCTCGACCCGCAGCTGCGGTTCAAGGACTCGCTCGTCAGCGCCCGCCTCAACGGCGACTTCAAGCTGGTCCCCCCGGGCGAGATCCAGCTCATGGACGTCGCGCCGAACCAGATGGTGTCGGTCGCCGCGGCGCTCGTGCCCTTCCTCGAGCACGACGACGCGAACCGCGCCCTCATGGGCGCGAACATGCAGCGTCAGGCCGTGCCGCTCATCCGCACCCACGCGCCGTACGTCGGTACGGGCATGGAGGGGAAGGTCGCGCGCGACTCCGGCGTCTGCATCCTCGCGCGGCGCCCCGGCGTCGTGGAGAGCGTCGACGCGAGCCGCATCGTGGTGCGTGCCGAGACCGCCGAAGGCGAGTCGCCGGACATCTACCACATGACGAAATACCAGCGCTCGAACCAGTCGACCTGCTTCAACCAGAAGCCGGTCATCCGGGCGGGCGAGCGCGTGCTGCCGGGCGACGTACTCGCCGACGGGCCCGCCTGCGACATGGGCGAGCTTGCCCTCGGCCAGAACGTGCTCGTCGCGTTCATGCCCTGGGGTGGCTACAACTTCGAGGACTCGATCCTCATCTCCGAGCGCATCGCCAAGGACGACGTCTTCACCTCGGTTCACATCGAGGAGTTCGAGTGCGTCGCCCGCGACACGAAGCTCGGCAAGGAAGAGATCACGCGCGACATCCCGAACGTCGGCGAGGAGGCCCTCAAGGACCTCGACGAGTCGGGCATCATCCGCATCGGCGCGGAGGTGAAGCCGGGCGACATCCTCGTCGGGAAGATCACCCCCAAGGGCGAAACGCAGCTCTCCCCCGAGGAGAAGCTGCTCCGCGCGATCTTCGGCGAGAAGGCGGGCGACGTGCGCGACACGTCCCTCCGCGTCCCGCCGGGCGTCGGCGGCGTCGTCATCAACGCGCGCATCTTCGCTCGCAAGGGGACCGACAAGGACTCCCGCGCGCAGGAGATCGAGGACACCGAGCGCGCGCGCCTCGAGAAGACGCGCGACGAGGAGATCCAGATCCTCCGCGACAGCGTCTACCGCCAGCTGCGCAAGAACCTCCTCGGCAAGACGACGAACGGCAAGCTCGTCGACGAGAAGGGGAAGGTCCTCCTGCAGAAGGGCGCCGTCATCGACGAGCCCGCTCTCGAGCAGATCCCGCGCAAGCTCTGGGCGGAAGTCCCCGTCGAGGGGAACCCGGAAGACGCCGCGCGCCGCATCGGTGACCTCGAGGCCGTCGTGCGCGAGCGCGAAGAGGCCTTCCGCGACAAGATCGATCGCCTCTCGAAGGGCGACGAGCTTCCGCCGGGCGTCATCAAGATGGTGAAGGTCTACATCGCCATCAAGCGCAAGCTGCAGGTCGGCGACAAGATGGCTGGTCGCCACGGCAACAAGGGCGTCATCAGCCGGATCCTCCCCGAAGAGGACATGCCGTATCTCCAGAACGGCAAGCCGGTCGACCTCGTGCTGAACCCGCTGGGCGTGCCCAGCCGCATGAACGTCGGGCAGATCCTCGAGGTCCACCTCGGGTGGGGCGCCCGCGGCATCGGCGAGCAGTTCGTGGACTTCCTCGAGCGCAACTCGCCGGCCAAGCAAATGCGCGATCACATCGCGAAGGTGCTCGGCGGCGACCAGGAGCTCGAGGTCTGGCTGAAGAAGCTCACCGACGAGGACATCGTCGCGCTCGCCAAGAAGCTGAAGAAGGGGATGCACTTCGCGACCCCGGTCTTCGACGGCGCGCGCGAGGAGGAGATCCGGATGCAGCTCGAGCTCGGGGGGAACCCGACGAGCGGCCAGACGGTGCTCTTCGATGGCCGCACCGGCGACGCCTTCGAGATGCCGGTCACCGTGGGCGTGATGTACATGCTGAAGCTGCACCACCTCGTGGACGACAAGATCCACGCGCGCAGCATCGGCCCGTACTCGCTCGTCACCCAGCAGCCCCTCGGCGGCAAAGCCCAGTTCGGTGGGCAGCGTCTCGGCGAGATGGAAGTCTGGGCGATGGAGGCCTACGGCACCGCGTACGCGCTGCAGGAGTTCCTCACCGTCAAGTCCGACGACGTGATGGGGCGAACGCGCATGTACGAGGCGATCGTGAAGGGCGAGTACACGCTCGAGCCGGGGCTCCCCGAGAGCTTCAACGTTCTGATCAAGGAGCTCCAGTCCTTGTGCCTCAACGTCGAGCTCATCGAGACCGGCAGCGCGCGCCCGACCGAGGTCGCCGCCGCAGAAGAAGAGTGATTTCCCGCGCTC
>CAIXWQ010000091.1 GCA_903923175.1 uncultured delta proteobacterium
CGCGGTGGCGGGCTTCCAGCGCGGCTTCGCGCCCTTCCCCGGGCGCGCGGGCGACCACGTCGAGCTCGCGCTGGCGGGCGATCCGCTGATCACCGCGGCCGGCGTGACGATGCGGCTCTGCCCGCTCGTGAAGCTCGCGGCGCCCAGGGTCGACGCGGCCATCCCCGGTCCCCCGCGCCTCGGCGCGCCGCTCCCCGAGCTGCGCACGCTCGCGCTCGCCGAGGGGGCCGCGCAGGCGCGCCTGGTCGCGCGGCTCTCGCCCGACGCGCTGAACGAGCTGCTCTACGTGCTCTTCCAGATCGGCGCGCTGCGCGACGCCGGCCAGAGCGAGGCCGTGCTGCGCGAGCTCCCCGATCGGGTGGCCGATCTCGCCTTCACGATCCGCGGCTTCGAGCCGCGCTTGCCGCCGGTGCTCCGCCTCGCGCCCGCGCACGACGACGCGTTCGAGCTGCTTCTCGGCGACGTGGCCCTCGGGCGCTGGGAAGGGCGCGACGTCGTGGGCCACGCGCGCTTCGACGTGGCGCTCTCTGCGACCGGCGCGACCGGCGCGACCGGCGCGACCGGCGCGGCGGGGGAGCGGAGCGGCGCGTTGCGCGTCACGGCGACCCCGCGCGACGTGCTCGTCGACTGCGTCGCTGCGGACGGCGACGGCGTGCGCGTGGAGCCCTGCCTCTCGGATCTGCTCCCTGCGCTCCGCGGCGAGCTGATCGACGCGCCACGCACCTGGACGATCCAGACCGAGGTGCTCGCCCGGAGCCTCTCGCTCGGGCCGCTGCGCCTCTCGCTCGACGGGCTGCGCGCCCGCACCGGCGACGGCGCGCTCGCGCTCGACGCGGCGGCGACGCTCACGCGCATCGAGCCCTGACGAGCGCTGACGAGCCCTGCGCCGCGTTCACGCGCGTGCGTCGGCGGAAGGTTTCCGGCATACTGGACGCGTGAGCTTCCGCCCCTCGCGATCCGCAGCGCTGCCGCCGCCCCGCGCGGACGCCACCGTGCCGATGCGCGATCAGCTGCGCGCCGCCGTGCCGCGCCCGATCGCCGGCCACGGCGCCGACCTCTCGACGCTCGAGCGCTTCGTGCTCACCAAGATCGACGGCCGCCGCTCGGTGACCGACGTCGCCGGCCTCGTGTCGATCACCGTCGACGAGGCGCTCGCCATCGTGCTCTCGCTCGTGGAGCGACGCGCGGCGCGGATCGATGGGGCCCCGAGCAAGCCGCAGCGTCGGACCTCCTCGGGCTTCCGTCGCCGCGCCGAGGTCGCGGGTCCGGTCGAAGACGACGTCGTCACGCTCGGCGACGACGACTTCGAAGAGGTCTTCGACGAGGCCACGCTCAGCGACGATCCCGCGCACGCGTCGGTCTTCGCCGCGGAGACGGTCGCCGGCACGATGCGCGCGATCACCGTCGAAGAGGCGGAGCGCGCCGTCGAGCGCGCGGCGCGCAGCACGCCCGACGCGCGCGTCGCGCCCGCGCGCTCCGCGAAGCGCTGACGCCCGCGCCTCACGCCGTGTAGGCGAGCCTCAGGCCGCCCCAGCGGCGCCCGTGGATCGACAGCGGCGCGGAGACGTCGATCATGAGCGCCGTCTTGCCGCCCCCCATGTCGCGCCGGTAGGTCTGCAGCAGGTACGGCTCCGTGTTGCGCGCCGCCGCGAGCCCCACGCGATCGTCGAACATCCGGCGGTTGCGGCAGTTGGCGGCGTTCCACACCGGATCGGGCCCCTGCGGCTTCGCGTAGCGGCTGTTGTGCGTGGGGAGGTAGCCGTTCCGATCCAGCGCGACGCAGAACACCACGCGCGGGTGGAACGAGAGCGCGCCGTCGAGCACGGGGCCGACCTGCCGGTCGAAGACGTCGAGGTACCTCGTCCGGAACTGCTGCGGATCGGTCCCGAGGACCTTCACGTAGCGCTCGTCGAAGAGATCGCCGTGCGGGATCTCGCCGCGATCCACGGCCGCCTCGAGCCGCTGGCGGATCTCGCCCGCGAGGCGCCGCACCTCGGCGACGAACGGCGCGTCGGCCGTCTCGACGCCCGACTGCACGGTGATGGTGAGGAGCCGCTCGCCGAACGAGAGGAGCGACTTGAGCCGCTCGTCGACCTGCTTGAGGTTCACGTTCGACTGGCTCACGCCGTCGCCGAGATCGCCGACGGAGCGGAGCAGCGCCGCGCTCCGCCCGCAGATGGCCGCGGCCGCGGCGTTGATGGCCCCCGACTCGCTGGCGACCTTTCCCACGCTCGTCTCGATCGCGCGGAACGTCTGCGCGATCACGGTCGTCCCCTCGCCGACCGAGGCCGCGAGCGCCGCGTTGTTCTCGCCCTGCTCCATCAGCCGCTGCGCCTTGCCGCGCAGATCATCGAGCGTCCGCGCGATCTCGGCGGTCGCCTTGGCGGTCTCCTGGGCGAGGCTCTTGACCTCGCTCGCGACGACCACGAACCCCTTGCCCCGCTCGCCGGCCCGCGCCGCCTCGATCGTCGCGTTGAGCGCGAGGAGGTTCGTCTGGCGCGCGATCGCGTCGATGGAGCTCGCCACCGTCGCGACCCTGCGCAGCGAGTCCTGCAGGTCCACGAGCAGCGTCTTGCCCTCGGAGACGGTGCGGGCGAGCAGCTCGATCTCGCCGACCGACGCGCGCAGCTTCACCTGCGACTGCGCGACCTCGGCGGTCGCCTCCTGCACGGTGCGCTGGTTGGCCGCGGCCCCCTCGGCGATCCGCGCGTTCTCCTCGCCGAGCTCGCCCACCTGGCGCCGCACGTCGCCGAGCAGCACGTCCTGGGTGTCGAGCCGCTTGGCGACCTCCTCGACGCTGCCGACGATGTCGACGAGCTGGATGCCGAGCCCGCTCGCCTGCGTCGCGAACTGACGGACGGTCTCCTCGAGCTGATCCGATTGCGCCGTACGCCCCTCTCGCTCGGCCCCGCGCGCCGCCACGGTGCAGGGCTCTCGGCCCGCGCGCCCGTGGCGGCTTCGCCCCACCGCTCCACCGCCCCACCGCTCCACCCCGATCCCCCGCACGCGGACGTCCGCGGCCTCCGAAGCATAGCCCCAGGCGAGGCGTCGTCACTCCCTCTCGCGACGCAATCGTGGGCCTAAAGTCCGGAGCGGCGCCGGCCGTGGTGCCTATTCGGCCCGCGCCGGATCAGCGCTTCGCATGCGTGTGCGAGTGCGGATGTCCGTGCGCATGGTCGTGATCGTGCGCATGGTCGTGATCGTGCGCATGGCCGTGATCGTGCGCATGCGCGGCCGGCCTCGGCGCGCGCTTGGTCTCGTCGCGACGCGCCTCGAGCCACTCGATCCACGCGGCCATGCCCGTCCCCTCGGTGGCCGACACCTCGATGAACCGCGGGCGTGGCATGACTCGCTGCAGCGCGTCGGCGATGGCGGCGATCGAGACGTCGCGCAGGTGCGGCAGCAGGTCGACCTTGGTGAGCACCACCAGGTCGGCCGCCTTGAACATCACCGGGTACTTCAGCGGCTTGTCGACCCCCTCGGTGACCGACAGCGCGACGACGTTGGCCGCCTGGCCGAGGTCGTAGATGGCCGGGCAGACGAGGTTGCCGACGTTTTCGATGAAGAAGAAGTCGCTCGCGCGCGCGGCCTCGCCGACCTCCGAGCCGGTGGCGCCGGGCGTGCCCTGGAGCGCGCGGCCGACCATCGCGGCGTCGAGGTGGCAGGCGGTGCCGGTGGTGATCGCCGCCGAGGGGATCCCCGCCCGCGCGAGCCGATCGGAGTCGTTGGTGGTGGCGAGATCGCCGCTGACGGCCGCGAGCTTGAAGCGGCCTGCGAGCGCGCGCGACGTCGCCTCGAGCAGCGCCGTCTTGCCGGAGCCCGGCGAGCCCATCAGGTTGATGGCGGTGACGCCGCCCTCGAGGAAGTGCGCGCGCAGGTGCGCGGCCTCGTGATCGTTCGCCGAGAGCAGCGAGGAGTGCACGTCGACCGACACGAGCTTGGGATCGCCGCAGCCGCATACGTCACACATCGGGGACCTCCAGCTCGAGCCTGTCGAGGAACACGTCACCACCCTGCGCGAGGCGCGCCTCGCCGCCGCACGCCGCGCACTCGAGGATGCCGCCGCGCGGGAGCGCCGCGTCGCACGCGCGACAGCGCCACTCGGCGGGCACCGCCACCACCACGAGCGCCGCGCCCTTGCACGAGCGCGCCTCGCGCAGCAGCTCGAACGCCGTCTTGAACAGCTCCGGCTCGACGCCGGCGAGCTCGCCCACCCGCACGTGCACGACGCGCACGATCGCGCCCGGATGCGGGGCGATCGAGCGATCGATCTGATCGCACAGCGCGCTGACCAACGAAGCCTCGTGCATGGGATTCCCGCGCTCCTCGGCGGCCGTTCAGCAGATCCTGGGCAGCGGCTCGCCGTCGCGCTCGAACAGGCGCCGGTGGCCGAACCCGGTGTCGAGCAGCAGCGTGCCGGCCGTCGGGCCGCCCTGCGCCACCACCCGACCGATGCAGACCGCGCGCGCCCCGAGCGGGTGCGCGCGCATCGCGGCGAGCACGCGATCGAGCGCGTCGGGGGCGACGCCGAAGAGCGCCTTGCCCTCGTTGGCGACGCCCAGCGGGTCGATGCCGAGCAGGTCGGCGGCCGCGCGCGCGGCGTCGCTCATCGGCAGGCTCGACTCCTCGAGCACCACGCTCACCCCCGCCTTCTCGGCCATCTCCGAGAGCGCGCTGGTGACGCCGCCGCGGGTCGGATCCTTCATCGCGTGGATGGCCTCGCCGCCGGCCGCGAGCACCACGCGCACGAGCCCGTTCAGCGGCGCGACGTCCGAGCGCAGCTCCCCCTGCAGCCCGAGATCGTGGCGCGCGCTCATGACCGCGAGGCCGTGATCGCCGATGCTGCCGTTGATGACGATCGCGTCGCCGAGGCGCAGCCCCGCGTCGCGCACGACGCGCGCGGCCACGCCGAGCCCGCTGGTGCTCATCACCAGCCCATCGATCTCGCCCCGCCCCATCACCTTGGTGTCGCCGGTGAGCACGGGCGCGCTCGCCTCGCGCGAGGCCGCCTTCATCGAGGCCTTCACGCGGCGCAGCAGCTCGATCGGGAACCCCTCCTCGATGATCATGCTCGACGTGAGGGCCAGCACCTCGGTGGCCCCCATCATCGCGAGATCGTTCACCACGCCCGACACCGCCAGCCGGCCGATGTCGCCGCCGGGGAAGAAGAGCGGCTTGATCACGTGCGCGTCGGTGGTGACCACCAGCCACTTGTCGCCGAACGGGATGGCGGCGCCGTCGTCCATCCGCGCGGCCTCGCCCCCCTCGCCTTCGAGGTCGACGAACACCCCCTCGATCAGCGCGCGCATCGCGCGGCCACCCGCGCCGTGCTTCATGTGGACGAGGTCGTCGGTCAGGGTCGGCTTGATCATCTAGGGCTCACCAGTCTCGGTGTCTCGGTGTCTCGGCGTCTCGGGAGATCGGCGACGCGCGGGCTCAACGCAGGCCGAGCCCGTGCTCGTGCCAGATGCGGCAGGCCCCCTCGGAGCTGACCATGCACGCGCCGATCGGCGCGTCGGGGCGGCACGCCTTGCCGAACAGCGGGCAGTCGTTCGGCTCGGCGATCCCCGACATGATCTTGCCGCACAGGCACTCCGCGGCGGAGGCGCGCTCCTCGACCGGCGGCGCCTCGGCCAGCTCGACGCCGAAGCGCTCGCGGGCGTCCCACTTGGCGAACTCGGGCTTGAGGGCGAGGTTGCCGGAGGGGATGCGCGCGATGCCGCGCCACTCGCCGTCGGCCATGTCGAACACGCGCCACAGCGCCGAGAGCGCCTTCTTGTTCCCCTCGCGCGACACGCAGCGCGGGAACGCGTTGACGACCTCCGCCTTGCCCGCGGAGACCTGCTCCACGAGCAGCACCAGCGCCGAGAGGATGTCGAGCGGCTCGAACCCGCCGACCACCACCGGCACGCGGTAGCGCTCCACGAACCGCTCGAAGATCCCGTAGCCGGTGATCGTCGCCGCGTGCCCCGCCGCGAGGAACCCCTCGATCTTCGACTCGGGCGTCTGCGCGACGATCTCCATCGCCGCCGGCACCCACTTGTGCGCCGAGAGGATGACGAGGTTGTCGGGCGGATCGTCGAGCAGCAGCGCCGCGGTGGCGACGGCGGTCGTCTCGAAGCCGGTCGCGAAGAACACCACCGGATCCGACGACGCGCGCGCGATCTGCGCCGCCTGCGTCGCGCCGTAGACGACCTCGACCCGCGCGCCGCCGGCGCGGGCGTCCTCGAGCGACATCGCGCGGCCGGGGACGCGCAGCATGTCGCCGTACGTGAGCACGCGGAGCCCGCGCGCCGCGAGCGCGATGCACGCGTCGATCTCCGGCGCGTCGGTGACGCAGACCGGGCAGCCGGGCCCCATCTGCACGTGGAGATCCTTGGGGAAGCTCGCGCGCAGGCCGTAGCGCGCCATCGCCTGCTCGTGGCTGCCGCACACGTGCATCAACGTCACCGGGCGCCCCGCCTGGGCGACCGCGTGCGAAAGGCGCGCGCGCATCGCCTTGCCCTGGGCGACGTCGCGGAACTCCAACCGACGCGGCGTGGCCTGCGTCACGGCAGCGCCTCGGGCTCGGTGCCGGGCTTCGGCGGCGCGCCCGGCGGCGACAGCCCCTCGAGATCCTCGGCGGCCATCTGCTCGAAGAACGAGAGCGTCTCGGCGATCTCCTCCTCGGGGATGCGCCGGATGGCGAAGCCCACGTGGACGAGCACGTAGTCACCGACGGCCACCGGCTCGTCGACGATGTGCATCGCCACGTCGCGCTTCACCCCCCAGAAATCGACGACGCCGACCATGTCGTCGATGGAGACGATCTTTCCCGGTACTCCGAGGCACATCTAGAAACCCTCCGGTTGCCGCCACTCGCGCGCCGCCAGCACGGCAGCCCAGGCCTGTCCCAGCGCGATCCCGCCGTCGTTCACCGGCACCTCGCGCGCGATCGCCACGCGGTCGCGGCCGAGCGCCTCGGTGAGCCCGCGCTCGAGCCGCCGGTTCTGCATCGAGCCGCCCGAGAGCACCACGCGCTTGGCGTGCGTCTCGGTGAGCGCGCACGCCACCACCGCGGCGGTCGAGTCGATGATCGTGCGGTGGAACCGCGCCGAAACGTCGCGCCCGGGGACGCCGTCGAGCAGATCGCGCACCGCCGCGCGCACCGTCGGGCGCAGATCGATCTCGCTCGCGGCCGTGGCGTGCGCGTCGCGCGAGAGTGCCACCGGCAGGCCGACCGGGTACGCCGGCAGGTTCGCGTCGCCGGCCGCCTCCTCGAGCGCGATGGCGACCTGCCCCTCGAAGCTCGCCGACGAGAGGCCGAGGGCGAGGGCGCCGAACGCGTCGAACCAGCGCCCCATGCCGCGCGCGGCGATCGTCTGCACGCCGGTCGCGAGCATCCGGAGCACAGCCTCGCGGGCGGCGGGCGTGGCGTCGCGGAACACCGGCAGCCGCGCGGCGAGCGCGCGCGCCTCGTCCTCGCCGAAGGCGTCGCGCAGCGCCCCGAGCGCGATGCGCCACACCTCGCGGATGGCCTTCTCGCCGCCCGCCAGCGGCAGCGCCCGGAACGTGCTCGGCCGCGACCACGCGCTGCCGTCCACGCGCAGGATCTCGGCCCCCCAGGCGCTGAGATCCGTCCCCCAGCCGGTGCCGTCGAACACGACGCCGATCACGGGCCCCTCGAAGTGCAGCTCGGCGACGGCGGCGAGCACGTGCGCGACGTGGTGCTGCACCCCCACGCGCATCCGCGCCGGCCGCTCGCGGGCGTAGCGGGTCGAGGCGTAGAACGGGTGCAGATCGTGGGCGACGATCTGCGCGCGCACGCCGAGGAGCTTCTCGAAGCGCTCGACGTCGACGCGGAACGCCTGCTCGGCCTCGAAGGTCTCGAGATCGCCGAGGTGAGGCGTCACGTAGGCGCGATCGCCGATGACCAGGCACGCGGTGTTCTTCAGGTGGCCGCCCACGGCGAGGATGGGCTCGCTCGCCGCGCTCGGCAGGCGGATGGCGTCGGGGGCGAAGCCGCGCGCGCGGCGCACCACGCGCGTGGTGCCGTTCACGCTCGCGACGACCGAGTCCTCCACGCGGCGCTCGATCGGGCGATCGTGCAGCAGGAACGCGTCGGCGATCCCCGCCAGCGCGCGGCGCGCGTCGGCGTGCGTGATGGCGATCGGCTCGCCGCTCAGGTTGCCGGAGGTCATCACCAGCGGGCGACCGACCCGCGCGAGCAGGAGCTTGTGCAGCGGCGTGTACGGCAGGAAGACGCCGATGCGCGTCGAGAGCCCGAAGACCGCGGCGGCGATCGCGGGCGCGTGCTCGGTCTCCTGCGCGTCACGCGCGTCACGCGCGTCACACGCGTCACGCGAAGGCGCGAGCACGATCGGGCGCGCGGGGGACTGCAGCGCCTTGCGCGCGGCCTCGTCGAGCTCGGCGACCGCCTCGGCCGCTTCGAGATCCGCGACCATGACCGCGAACGGCTTGTCGTCGCGGCGCTTGCGCAGGCGCAGCTCGGCCACCACGTCGCCGCGCGTCGCGTCGCACGCGAGGTGGAAACCGCCGAGCCCCTGGATGGCGACGATCCCACCGTCGAGCAGCCGTTCGGCCACCGCTGCGATCGGGTCGGCGACGTCGACGCGCGCAGCGTTTGCGTCTTCGAGGAAAATTTTCGGGCCGCAGGCGGGGCAGGCGATCGCCTGCGCGTGGAAGCGCCGATCGCCGAGGTCGCGGTACTCGCGGGCGCAGTCGGGGCAGAGCGCGAAGGCGGCCAGCGTGGTGCGGGCGCGGTCGTACGGCAGCGCCTCGACGATCGAGAAGCGCGGGCCGCACTCGGTGCAGCTGGTGAACGGGTAGCCGAAGTGGCGATCGCTCGGATCGTCGACCTCGGCGAGGCAGGCGTCGCAGGTGGCGAGATCGGCCGGCACGGTGAGCTGGCGGGCCCCCTCGCCCTCGCTCCACTCGCTCGAGCCGATGGCAAAACCCAAGGGCAAGGGCCCCTCGAGGGTGATCTCGCGCGCCTCGACCGAGAGCACGCGCGAGGCGCGCGGCGGCTCCTCGCGCAGCGCGCGCAGCAGCGCCTCGAGCCGCGCCGGCGGGCCGACGACCTCGATCGTGACGCCGCGCTGGGTGTTGAAGACGCGCCCCGCGAGCTCCAGGGCGGTCGCCACGCGGTGCACCCACGGCCGGAAGCCGACCCCCTGCACCGTCCCCTCGACGTCGATGCGGCGCGCCTGGTGGGCGGCGGGCGCGGCGGGCGCAGCGGGCGCGATGGGATGCGCGGGCGGAGCGGCCGCGTCGCTCACGCGCGCTGCGCGGCTGCTCGGCGGCGCGGACGGGAGCTTCGGAACTTGGGGGGCGGGCGGCACGGGGACGCGCACCCCACTACAAGAACCGTGCGCGACGCGGCGCAGCTCAGCGCGCGAACCGCTCGAGCTCCTGGAGCACCCGGTCCTTCATCTCCGGAACGCGGCTCGCCACGAGCGGCGAGAGGTCGAGGCTCAGCGACAGCTGGTGCGGCTCGACGCCGATGAGCACCACGCGCTTCGGCGAGCGGCCGAGCAGCGTGAGGGTCGCGAGCAGATCGTTGATGCCGTGCTGGTGCGGCGAGAGCTTGTTGCTGAACGCGCTCGGGATCTCGGCCCCCTCGAGGCGCAGCACCGTCCCCGCCGGGCTCCCGGACGCGACCGCGTCGAGGATGATCAGCAGGTCGAGATCCTCGAGGTCCTCGAGCAGCTCGTGGGTCGACGTGCCGCCATCGACCGGGCGCGCCCACGCGGGGAGCTTCCCCTCGCGCTCGAGCTCGTCGACGCAGCGGACGCCGACCCCTTCGTCGGCCATGAGCGTGTTGCCGACGCCGAGCACGACGACGCGTGGCGGCTTCGCGGCTGCGCTCGCAGCCGTGCTCGGAGTCTCGGGATCGGTCATCTCGGCGTCAGAGTACCTTCACCTGCACGATGTCGCGCTTGGTCGTGTCGGTGAGGTGCACCGCGCAAGCGAGGCACGGGTCGAACGAGTGGATGGTGCGGAGCACCTCGAGCGGCCGCTCGGGGTCGGCGAGGGGCGTGCCGGCCAGTGACGCCTCGTAGGGCCCCGGCTGATCCTGCTCGTTGCGCGGCGCCGCGTTCCACGTGGTGGGCACGACCGCCTGGTAGTTCTTGATGATCCCGTTCTCGATCACGATCCAGTGCGAGAGCAGGCCGCGCGGCGCCTCGTGGAAGCCGAAGCCGCTCACCTCGCCCTTGGGGAAGACCGGCTTCTCGAAGGTCTTCACGTCGCCCTTGGCGATGTTCTCCATCAGCAGCGTCCACTGCTTGTCGAGCATGTCGACGTTCATCGCGCACATCACGGCGCGCGCCGCGTGGCGGCCGATGGTCGAGTGCAGCGCCTCGAGCGGCACCTTGCTCTTGCTCAGCGCCTCGACGGTGCCGAGGATGCGGGTCAGGTGATCGATCACCGGCTGGTGCTTGCCGGCGACGGCCATCAGCACGCGGGCGAGCGGGCCGACCTGCGCCGGCTGCCCCTGGAACGTGGGCGACTTCACGAAAGAGTACTTGGCGTTCTCCTGGAAGTCGGTGAACTCCGCGACGGTCTCGCCCTTGTACGGGTGGAGCGCGCCCTTGCCGCCCTTGTACCAGGCGTGCTTCACGCTCTCGGCGACGTTGTCGCGGAGGAACGCGTCGCCGAAGGCGGTGATCGGCTTGTACTGATCGAGCGCGCCGTTCGGGATGTAGCCGCCGACGGTGTCGAACACCGTGCCGCGCTCGTCGAGCGGGAACTCGGGGGCGGCGAGGTAGTTGACCACCCCCTTCCCGATGGCGGTCCACTCCGGGTAGAACGCGGCGACCGCGGCGACGTCGACGTTGTAGACCTTCTGGACGAACTCCTTGAGCTCGTCGATCGCCTGGCGGATGGCGAGCAGGCGCTCGACGCTGAGCACCGACTGGTTGTCGAGCGAGATCGGGTTCGCGACGCCGCCGACGGCCAGATTCTGCACGTGCGGCGTCTTGCCGCCGAGGATGCTGACGATCTTGTTCGCCTTGCGCTGCACGTCGAGCGCCTGGAGATAGTGCGCGACCGCGAGGAGGTTCACCTCGGGCGGCAGCTTCATGGCCGGGTGGCCCCAGTAGCCGTTCGTGAAGATGCCGAGCTGCCCGCTGGCGACCAGCTTGGTGAGGCGCTCCTTGGTGGCGGCCATCACGTGCTTGCCGTTCATCGGCCAGTCCGAGAGGCTCTCGGCGAGCTTCGCGGTCGCCTCCGGATCCGCCTTGAGCGCCGAGGTCACGTCGACCCAGTCGAGCGCCGACAGGTGGTAGAAGTGCACGATCTCGTCGTGGACCGCGTGCGCCGCGATCATCATGTTGCGGATGTACTGCGCGTTCTTCGGCACCCCCATGCCGAGCGCGTTCTCGACCGCGCGCACCGAGGCGAGCGCGTGCACGGTGGTGCAGACGCCGCAGAAGCGCTGGGTGATGGCCCACGCGTCGCGCGGGTCGCGCCCGAGCAGGATCTGCTCGACGCCGCGCCACATGGTGCTCGACGCCCAGGCCGACGTGACGGACGACTTGCCGTCCTTCTCGTCGACCTCGCAGTCGATCCGGAGGTGCCCCTCGATGCGGGTGATGGGGTCGATGGTGATCCGCTTGGACATGGTCGTGAATCCTCCGAATCGACTCAATCCACTCGACCGCGAGCGGCCAAAGACGAGCGCGCGACGACGGGCTTCTCGCCCCCGGCTGCAGGCAGCACCGGGAGCATTCGAATCGCGATGATGATCGCCAGGATCTCGAAGGCGATCAGGCCGACGGTCACGGCGATCTCGCCGACCGAGGGGAAGTAGTGCCAACCCGCGCCGGTGTCGTAGGCGACCAGGTAGCCGCCGAAGCGGTAGAACACGCCGGCGAGCGCCATCGAGCAGGCCGCGAGGAACAGCCGCTTGCGCTTGCCGCGGGACTTCGGGCTGCCGATCAGGATCAGCGGCAGCGCGAAGAGCACGTTCTCGAACCAGAACCACCCCGCGACGAACGTCGGCTTGAACGCGAGCGGCAGCGCGCCGCGGTAGGCGAGGTCGGAGAAGCGCAGCAGCAGGAAGATCGCCATGAACCAGAGCCCGACGCTCATCAGCTTGCCGAGCAGCTCCTTCTCGAGCGGGCGCTGGAACGCGAGCGAGGAGACGGTCCCCTCGAACACCACGGCCGCGAGCCCCATGCCGATGCACGACGTGAGGAACAGCAGCGGCAGCATCGTGGTCTGGTAGAGCGGGTTGACCTGCGGGCCGAGCACGATGAGCAGCGAGCCGAGCGAGGACTGGTGCATCGTCGGCAGCAGCACCCCGAAGCCGACGAAGAAGAAGAGGAGCTTGTTGAGGATCTTGAGCGGCCTATGCCAGCCGAGCTTCTCGAGCACCACCGGCGAGAACTCGATCATCAGCACCATCGTGTAGGTGCCGATGCAGAGCGCGACCTCGAAGAGGACCGAGTTCACCTGCGCGTACTTCGGCCAGAACATGTGCCACATTTCCCAGTACCGGCCGATGTCGAACATGACCGACAGGGCCGCCTGGATGTAGCCGAACATCGCGGCGAGGAGCGCGGGGCGCACGATCGGGTGGTACTCGCCGCGGTTCACGATGTACGTGATGAACGCGACGGTGAACCCGCCCGCGGCGAGCGCGGAGCCGACGACGACGTCGTAGGCGATCCACAGCCCCCACGGGTAGCCGTCGTTCATGTTGGTCACCGCGCCGAGCCCGCGGAGGAACCGCATGGCGAGGACGGCGACCATGATGAAGATGAGGATGCCGAGCGACGCGGTGAAGCCGTTCCAGATCTTGCCGCCGACCGGCGCGGCGCCGTGGTGCTGGTCGGGCGCGTGGCTGCTCGCGCTCACGGCACACCTCCGTCCTTCTCGTCGCCTTCGGGCTCGTCGCGTCGATCGGGTGGAGCGGGTGGAGCGGGTGGAGCGGGTGGAGCGGGTGGAGGCTTGGCCGCCTCGGCCTCGGGGCGCATGTGCCGATACGCGAGCGCGACCAGGCCGCCGAGGAAGGCGAGCGGCGCGATGAGGCCTCGGTAGATGGCGTGCTGGATGGTCTCGGACGTGCGCGCGGGGGCGACGTCGGGGAGCGCGGGCTTGTTGAGCAGATCGAAGGGCACGCCGGACAGGTGGAGCACCTGGGTGCCGCCGATCTCCTTCTCGCCGTACACGTGCTCGACGTACTTCTTGATGACGCCGAGGTAGCTGTCCGTGCCGCCGATGCGGCCGCGGGGGAACTCGGTCTTGTCACCGGGCTTGAGCGCCTTGCGGCGCGCGACCTCGACCTTGAGGTCCTTGGTCTTGCCGAAGAGCGTGGCGCCGGTGGGGCAGACCTCGGCGCACGCCGAGAAGTGGCCGTCGGCGTAGCGCGGCTCGCACAGCTGGCACTTCGAGATCTTGGGGAACGGCGTGTCGTAGGTGAAGCGCGGGACGCCGAACGGGCAGGCCTCGACGCAGTAGCGACAGCCGATGCAGGCCTCGAGGCTGTAGTGCACGATCCCGGTGACCGGATCCTTGGTCATCGCGGAGACGGGGCACGCCGACACGCACGACGGATCCACGCAGTGCATGCAGGAGGTCTTGGTGAAGGCGAAGCCGTCCTTGACCTCGTCCTTGTGCGTCCCCGCGCCGTCGCGGTAGCACTTGATCACGTTGAGCGTCTTGCCCGAGATGTCGAGCGGCGCGTCCCAGTAATTGCCAATCTCGAGCTTGGTGCGCTCGGCGGGCATCCCGTTGACGTCCTTGCACGCCGCGATGCAGGCGCGGCAGCCGATGCAGAGCGTGCCGTCGAAGAGCAGCCCGAGGGCTTCTTCCGGCATCGGTCTGGCTTCGCGCGCCTCGGCGTCACCGGTGACGGTGATCGCCGCGGCCCCGGCGGCCGAGAAGGCCGCCCCTTTCAACATTTCGCGCCGAGTGAGCATGGCGTTGACCTCCCTGCCTCAGCCCGGGTTCTTCTCGTCGCGCTTCGCCTCTGCCGCCGCGTCTTGGTCGTCGTGCTTGCCGAGGTTGCTCGCGACCTTGGCGCCGATGCCCACCGCGACCCCCGCGACCGCGGCGACCGCGGCGGCCGACGCGAGCGAGATCCCCTTGCCCTGCTCCTCGGCCGGCCGCGCGAACTGCGTGGGCGGCGTGACGGTGAGCAGCTCGGCGAGCGCGTGGATCGGCTTCTCGAAGCCGATCCCCTTCTCCGTGCACCCGATGCAGGGGTGCCCGATGCCGACGGGCCAGGTGCCGACCCCCGCGTCGCCGAAGAGGATCTGCGGGCAGTTGGCGTACGTCTCGGGGCCCTTGCACCCGAGCTTGTAGAGGCACCACCCCTGACGGTGGCCGTCGTCGCCGAACTGGATGGCGAAGCGCCCGGCGTCGAAGTGCGCGCGGCGCTCGCAGTTCTCGTGGATCAGCCGGCCGTACGCGAACTTCGGGCGCCCCTTCTTGTCGAGCTCGGGGAGCCTGCCGAACGTGAGGAAGTGCACGACGGTCGTGAGGAAGTTGTAGGGATTCGGCGGACAGCCCGGGATGCTCACCACCGGCTTGCCGAGGATCTCCTGGAGCGAGGAGGCGCCGGTCGGGTTCGGCGTCGTCGAGGGCATTCCGCCCCACGACGCGCAGCTGCCGATGGCGATCACCGCGGCGGCGTCGGCGGCGGTCTCCTTGACCAGATCGATGGCGGTGCGCCCGCCGATCTTGCAGAAGACGCCGTTCTCCTTGGTCGGGATGGCCCCCTCGACCACGAGGATGTACTTCCCCTTGTTCTCGGCCATCGCCGACTTGCGCGCGGCCTCGGCCTGGTGGCCGGCCGCCGCCATCAGCGTCTCGTGGTAGTCGAGCGAGATCAGCTCGAGGATCAGCTTCTCGAGCGTCGGGTGCTCGGCGCGCAGAAGGCTCTCGGTGCAGCCGGTGCACTCCTGGAACTGCAGCCAGATGACCGACGGCCGCCTCGCCGTCTGCAGCGCGCCGGCGACCGCGCCCTGGGCCGACTTCGGCAGGCCCATGGCGGCGGTGAGCGCCGCGGCGATCTTGATGAAGAGCCGGCGCTCGATGCCGAATCGCGGTTCGACGCCTTCGGGCTCGTCGCACGGTGCGCGGGGGAGAGAACGAGCTGCCATGATGAACAGCCTACGAGTGAACGACTGGCTGACAAGTCCGGCCCTTGACAAATGCCAAACTAGGCATCTTACGGACTGACCGTATCGGGACCACGCTTTGCAGTTCCAAACGGCGAGCGCCGCAGTCGATGCACGAGGCTGCAAACAGTTCGTGACGCACCCTCGCGCGCGGCAGCCACGGCCGGGGTCGCATCGAGAAATCCCGCGGGCGCGAACGCCGCGGGCGCCTGCGTCACGCACATGCGCGCCGCTCCGCGCACGCACGCTCGACCCGCCGGACGGCCGCGTCGTGTGGCGAGCAGAGCGGGCAGACACCCCGGTGGGGCCCCGGAGGCTTCCCGCGGGCTGGTGGGCGTGCGACGGCGAGGCCGAGCGCCGACCGGGCTACTCGACGCGGCGGAACAGCTCGGCGACGCCGCGCTCTCGGCCGGCGGGGCGACAGCGTCCGCGGGCCCACTCGCGCAGGCCTTTGATCTGCTCCTCGTAGGTCTTGTAGAGGGGCACGAGGTCCTGGGCGACGCGGCGCAGATCGGCGTCGGTGACGTCGCGCTGCGCGGCGAACGCGCGGTGCAGCGCGCCGACCACGACCTGCTCCAGCTCCGCGCCGGAGTAATTCGCGCAGAGGTCGGCGAGCGCGGCGAGATCGAACGACGCAGGCTCGCGACCGCGGCGCTTCAGGTGCGTCGCGAGGATCGTGCGGCGCGCGGGCTCGTCGGGGAGGTCGACGAAGAACAGCTCGTCGAAGCGGCCGCGGCGCAGCAGCTCCGGCGGAAGCCGCGTGACGTCGTTGGCGGTGGCGACCACGAACACCGCCGCGCGCCGCTCCTGCAGCCACGTCGAGAACGAGCCGAGCAGGCGCGCGGCGCGGCTGTCGTCCTGCGTGGCGCCGGCGAAGCCCTTCTCGATCTCGTCGACCCAGAGGCACACCGGCGCGATCGACTCGGCGGCGGCGAGCGCGCGCGAGAGGCTCTCCTCGGCGGAGATCCCGCCCGAGGCGCCGAGCACGCGCGGCAGATCGAGGCGCAGCAGCGGCACGCGAAAATGCTGCGCCACCGACTTCGCCGAGAGCGACTTGCCGCACCCCTGCACGCCCACGAGCAGCACGCCGCGCGGCGCCGGCAGCCCGAACTTGCGGGCCTCGGGGGCGAAGGCGAGCGCGCGCTCCTCGAGCCACGACTTGAAGACCTCGAGCCCGCCGACGTCCTCGGCCTGGTCGAGCAGGTCCACGTGCTCGATGCCGGTGCCCGCGGCGAACATCCGCCGCTTCTCGGCGAGCACCACCGCGAGCCCGCTCGGGCCCATGGCGGGATCGGTGCGCACGGCGCGCGTGAAGGCGCGCTTGGCCTGCGAGAGCGCGAGGCCGCGCGCCGCCTGGATGGCGCGGTGGCGCACCGCCACGTCGAGCGGCTGCGGGGCCGCGGCGTCGAGCAGGGCCGCGAGCTCGACGTCCTCGGGGAGCGGCAGCGTGACCACCGCGACGTCGGTCGCGAGGCCGTCGGGGAGCGGCGAGCGCGGGCCGATCACGACGAGGCTCTTGCGCGCCTCGGCGAGCTGCGGGAGCAGATCGCGCAGGCGCCGCAGCACGCGCGGATCGGCGAGCGCGACCTGGAAATCGAGCAGCGCGACGCAGAGCGGCCCCTTGGCGGCGGCGATGGCGTCGAGGGCGGCGAAGCCGTCGTTCGCCTTGGGGGCGAGCGGCTCGAGCCCGCGCGCCGACGACCAGATGGCGACCGGCGCCTGCAGCGCGCGCGCGACGACCTCGACGACCGCGAGCCCGCGCGCCTCCTCGGCGGTGACGAGCCAGATGGCGGGGGTGCCGACGGCGCAGAGCTCGGCGACCTCGCGCGCGACGGCGAGCGCGGCGGGGGCGAGGGGCTTGGGGGGCGCGGGAGGCGCGGGCGGCGCAGGGGGCGCGGCGGGCGGGACGTTCGGGCTCACCACATGGCCTCCGCGTCGGCGGTGCATCGAATGGCCTCTTCGAGCGAGGTCACGCCGTCGGCGACCTTGCGCATCGCGTGCTCTCGCAGCGAGCGCAGGCCGTCCTGCCGCGCGGTGCGCGCGAGCTGCTCGGGAGTCCCCCCTTCGGCGATGGCCTGACGCAATCGGCGGTTCACGGTGAGCACCTCGTAGATGCCGATTCGGCCGTAGTAGCCGGTGAAGCGGCACTTCGCGCACCCCTTGCCGCGCCGCGCGACGAGCTTGGCGGCGTGGTCCTCCGGGTGGGCGACGCCGAGCTGCGCGACCTCGTCGATGGTGAGCAGGACGTCCTCGGCGCAGGAGGGGCAGACCTTGCGCACGAGCCGCTGGGCGAGCACGCCGGTGAGCGTGGCCGCGAGCAGGAAGTTCGGCACGCCGAGATCGTGCATGCGCGCGACCGCGCCGACGGCGTCGTTGGTGTGGAGCGTGGTGAGCACGAGGTGGCCGGTGAGCGCGGCCTGCACGGCCTGGTTCGCCGTCTCGCCGTCGCGCACCTCGCCGACCATGACCACGTCCGGGTCCTGCCGCAGCACGTGCTTGAGCGCCTCGGCGAAGCCGGTGCCGGTCTTCTCGTTGGCCTGGATCTGGTTGAACTGCTCTTGCACCATCTCGATCGGATCTTCGATGGTGACGACGTTGACCTCGGGCGAGGCGAGCGCCTGCAGGGCCGAGTAGAGCGTGGTGGTCTTGCCGCTGCCGGTGGGCCCCGTGACGATCACGAGCCCGTGCGGCCTGAAGAGCCACTCGTCGAAGGTCTCGCGCTCGTCGTGGAAGAAGCCGAGCGAGGAGAGATCCTGCACGAGCACGCTCGGATCCAGGATTCGAAGCACGACCTTGTCGCCGAAGGCGGTGGGCACGGTCGAGATGCGCAGCTCCATCTCGGTCGACTCGTGCGCGGCGCGGATGCGGCCGTCTTGCGGCTTGCGCGAGGCGATGTCGAGCCGGCTCATGATCTTGAACCGGTTGGAGATGGCGTTGTGGACGCTCTTGGGGATTCGATAAATCGGGTGCAGGACGCCGTCGATCCGCATGCGGATGGTCGACTCGTCGCGGTGCGGCTCGACGTGGATGTCGCTGGCGCGCTGCTCGAAGGCGTAGTGGAGCAGGTACTCGACGGCGGCGACGATCGGCTGCGAGGAGGCCTCGAGCGCGTCGAGGCCGTTGAGGTTGACCAGCGACTCGAGGTTGCTGATGTCGGTGCGCCCGCCGCCGATCTGCGTCTTGGCGTCGTCGATCGAGAGGCGGAAGCCGTAGATCTCCGCGATGGCGCGCTCGATGTCGCGCGGCGAGGAGAGCACCGGCTGGACGTCGCCGCGCACGAGCGAGCGCAGGCTGTCGAAGAGCTCGGAGTCGAAGGGGTTGGAGGTCGCGATCGTCAGCGTCTGATCGGTCTTCTCGAGCGGCAGCACGCCGTGCCGGCGCGCGTAGGGGCGCGAGAGCGTGTGCGTGACGAGGTTGGCGTCGAGCTTGAGGCGGTCGATCTTGCGGTAGGTGACGCCGCTGGCGCGGGCGACCGCCTCGGAGACTTTGTCCTCGTCGACCGACTCGTTGGCGCGCCGGGCGTCGGGGAGGTTGAGGCTCGCGACGATCTCGATCGGCGAGATGTCGACGCGATCGGGCGTGCGCCCCCCGCGGCGCGCCGCGCGGTCACGGACGAGCCGGCTGCGCTGGACGTTCGCGCGGGCGAGCAAGGTCTGCTTGCTCGCTTCGGAGAGGATGCCTTGCGTGGCGAGGATTTCGGCCACGTATTCGACGGTGAAATCGGCGGCCCGGTCGGTCTGCGACGTGCGCGGAGCCACGATAGCCGGCCGGAGGCGGCGGCGGAGGGGGGCGAGCGGGGACGGGCGGCGGGGGCGGCGGCGGCGTCGGCGGCTCCGGCTCCGCCTCGCGTTGTCCGCCCCGCGTCCTTCTCCTACCTTCGCACGATGGGAGCCAAGACCGCCCTGCTCGCCTACGTGGACCCCGGCGTCGACGTGGCCGCGCTCCTCGCAGCGTCTCCGCCGCTCGACCGCGCAGCCGCACGCGCGCTGCTGGAGCGGCTCATGCCCGGGCGCGCCGGCGCCGACGCGTACTCCGACGGCACGCTCGCAGGCGACTGCTACCCCGACGCGCGGTGCCTCTGCGCGGCGAGCTGGCCCGGACTCGATGTCGTCTCCGACCGCGCGCTCGCGGAGCTCGCGCACTCGGAGCTCCCCGCGCGCCTGGTCGAAGCGAGCCTCGGCCGGACGATGTTCCTCCATTGCATGAACAGCACGGTGGCGATGCTCACGTTCGCCGTCTGGCGCGATGGCCGCCGCGTGCGCGCGCTGGTCCTCTCGGGCAGCGACGGATGCATCGAAGCGAGCGGCGAGCCGTTGCCGTTCGAGGCGCCATTCTGGTCGGGGGAGCGCAGCGAGGCGCGCGCCAGCGAAGAAGACGAAGACGATGACGAAGACGGGGACGAGGACGAGGACGAGGACGAACGAGAGGCCGACGAGGCGGGAGAAGCGAGCTCGCCGCTCCCCTTCGACGTCTTCGCCTTCTCGGACGAGGCGCTCCAGTGGTCGCTCGGGTTCCGGCTCGAAGGCCCCGAAGGCGCGTTCGACGCCGATTCGGTCCCGCTCGCGATGTTCCTGCGCGCGCCGCTCCCCTGAGCCTGCATCTCGCGCCGACCGGCGGGCAGACGGCGACGGACCGCCCGCGACCGCCGACGACGGAACAGCCAGTCCGCAAGCGAGTCGCGCAGACCTGTTTTCCACAGGTGAGCGCACAGGAGACTGGCTAAGAAGCGCAAGCCGTCCCTCGCGGATTCCAGGCCTCGGGGCGACGTAACAAGGCGAGCACGCGGTTCGGATCAGACGGAATCTCGCCGCTCCTCCCCGCCCGCGCCGTCTCTCTGAGCTCGACCGTCACGGTGAAGTGCGACGTGCACGCGCCCCGCGAGCGCTCCCCCTCGTCGATCGAGTGCTCCCCCAGCGCCCCGCGAGCGCTCCCCCGTCGCGACGCGACCGATCCCGTACGGTCGGGCCCCCTGGTGACGATTGAGACCGCCAGCTCCGGTTACGTGTCCTGCTCGTTTTCAACCACGGACCGGGCGGTCTCGCCACCGAATCCGGGATCCTTCGTACTGATACGTCGGCCACGCGACGGGGGTCGACGGCCGGCATGCCGTCGACCATGAGCGTCGCGACGAAGTCCGGTCTTGATCGCCTGGTCGAGCTCCTCGATCGTTCACCGAGCCGCGCCCGGGTACGCGGGGCTTCACCGTCGAGGCCGGCACCTCGGTGCCGGCAGACGGTGCGAAGGGGGTCGGCTTGGGTGCCCGCGACTTATTTGTCCCCTCGTCCGCGCCCATGACACCCCTGCGCCATGCTCGAGAGCGCGGCGCAGATCAGCGACAGCAAGCCCAACCGCCAGGCGGACCGGCTGACGATCAACAAGGAATTCGAGTCGTTCGACGCCTTCATCCATGAGTACGTCACGAACATCAGCCGCACCGGCGTGTTCGTGAAGTCGAAGGCGCCGCTCCCCATCGGCACCAAGGTGAACCTGCGGTTCACGGTGATCATGGACGACATCGAGACGATCGAGGGGACGGGCGAGGTCGTCCGCGTCGAGCAGGAGCCGGCCGGGATGGGCATCGAATTCCGCGAGCTCGCGAGCGATTCGAAGGTCGTCATCGAGCGGCTGATCGCGCAGCAGGCCTAGCGCTGCGCGGCGGGCGGACGGTCGGCGCGACCAGAGAACGCGCGCCCCGCCGCGGCGCTTCCGCGATCGCAGAATCGACCCGCGCCGCGCAGCCGACACCGGCGCGCGCGCCCCGCATCGGGTAAGGTCGCGACGTGCGCTTTCGCCCCTTCTTCCTCGGCCGTGTCCTCTCTGTCGCGTCGACGCTCACCCTCGCCGCGTGCGCGCTCGGCTGCCCTGGCCGCGGGCCGGTCGCGCCGACGTACGAGCACCGCGGGGGCGCCCCGATCTCCGACGAAGAGCTCCCGCTCGCGAGCGCCTCGTTCGCCTTCGCGCCGCCCAAAGGCGCCGTCCGCAAGGACCTCGCGCGGCCGCTCGCCGATCGCCTGCTCCAGCGCGCCGTGGGGCTGTTCGCCAAGGGGCGTGAACAGCAGGGGCTCGCCTCGGTGCGCCTCGCCGCGATGCTCCTGCGCACCCAGCAGATCGCCGCGAGCGACCTCACGCCGCAGGCGGTCGCCGCGCTCGAGGTCGCCGTCAACGGCCCCGCCGCGCGCGGCGAAGAGGGCCCGGCGCTGGGGCTGTACAGCTTCTGGTCGAACGCCCGTCCGAACGACGCGCGCCCCAAGGCGCACCTCGAGAACCTCGAGGCCTGGGGCTCGCCGCAGGCCGACGGCGCGTTCCTGATCAGCGCCTCGCGCGAGGCGCGTCGTCGCAGCGATGCGCTCGCCTACTCGCCCACGATCGAAGGGCGCGCCGCGGCCGACGCCTCGCTCTACCGCTGGATGGACGGCGTGGTGCTGTTCAAGGACCGCGACGGCAGGCGCAACGTCGATCGCTACAGCGACGAGGCCTACGCGGCCGTGACCGGCTATCGTCAGGCCGGCCTGCGGCTGGTCGCCGGGCACCTCCGCGATGGTGATCTCGAGGGGGCCATCACGGCCATCGACGATCCGAAGGCCGAGGGGTTCATCCCGGAGGACCTGCGCCAGGCGCTGCAGGCGGGCACCTCCGCGGGCGCGTACCGCGAGCTGATCGGGACGTGCGTGAAGTACACGAAGATCGAGGGGCTCGACGAGACGCTCGGCGACGCCGTGCTCGGCGTCGGGCTGCTCGGCACCGGCGAGCACCCGACCGACGCGATGCTGGCCGAGGTGAGCGCGCGCGGCTTCCTCTCGGCGGGCGAGGGGGACGCGGCCCCCGCGATCCTCGCGCGCGCGCTGCTCGGCACCAAGGACGAGCAGCGCAGCCCCGGCGCCAAGGAGCTCGCGCGCGCGCTCACCGTCGTGGCGGCGGGCGTGCGCGACTTCGCCGATCGCGAGGACTGGGGCGCGGCCCGCCGCACCTACGCGAACGCGTCGCCCATCCTCGACGCGGCCGACAAGGCGACCGGGCTGGCGACCCAGGTGGCGAGCGTGCGCACGCTGCAGGGCTTCCTGGAGGCCGAGGCAGGCAGGCCCGCGGCCGCGCGCCCGCTCTTCGTCTCGTCGATCGCCACCGAGCCGAACGCGGCGGCCTACGCGGGGCTCGCGCAGCTCGACGCGCGCGAAGGGAAGCTCGCCGACGCGCGCGCGTGGCTCGACAAGGCGCTCGCGCTCGAGGGGGTGCAGGCCGACGCGGGGCTGTACGCCGACGTGCTCGCGGCCGCAGGCGACGTCGCGCGGCGGTCGGGCGACGCGGCCAAGGCGCGCGCGCACTACGAGCACGCGCTGCGCGTGCTGGTGAACCTGCGCGCGGCCTCGAAGGGGGCCGTCGCGGCCGACGTCGGGCGACGGGTCGCCGCCATCCTGGCGCACGTCGAGGGGGCGGCCGAGAAGGAAGAGGAGTACGCGACCGCCGCGGAGAGCGCCGCCAACGATCCGCGGCTGCACGCCTGGGTCGCGCGCCAGCGCTTCCTGCGGCCGCTGCGCACCGTCGATCCGAAGCGCGCGCACGCCGCGTTCTCGCGCGGGGTGGATCTCGGCCTCCACGGGCTCGACGCGGTCGAGATCGCCGTGATGGTGCGCGCCATCGACAAGCGCGCCGGGGTCGTGGGCCCAGTGGACGCGGAGTCGGAGAAGCTGCTCAAGGCGCTCGCGACCAAGGACGACGCGGCCGGCAAGCTCGCGAAGGCCGTGCTCGACGGCGGCGATCTCGCCGCGCTCGGGCCGACGCTGGGCGACGAGCACGCGGCGCTCACCGCGCGGTTCGTGCTCGCGCTGCAGAAGTGGGCGACGGGCGGGCCGGCGGCGGCGCGCGCCGAGCTGCTGGCGGTCGTCCAGGACGATCACCTGGGCGCGCTCGAGGCCGATCTCGCGCTCGACGCGCTCGAGCCTGCCACGGGCGCGATCCCCGGCGTGATCGCGGCGCAGCAGGTGCCGGGGCTCTGAGGATGAGGCGGCGGGGCTGACCGGCCCCGGATCAGCCCACGAGGTCGACGAGCCGCGCCGTCGAGCTCGCCTGCGCCTGCGCGGGCGCCGCGAACGAGTGGGCCTCCGCGGCGCGCTGGCTCAGCGGGGTGCTCTGCGTGGACGCCTGCGCCTGCGCTTGCGCCCGCGCGGCCGCCTCGGCGCGCTGCTGGGCGATCTCCGCCTGCACCTGGGCGAGCTGCGTCTCGAGCTGGACGAGCCGCAGCGCCTTCGTCTTGGCGTCGAGGGTCTTGTCCGCGTTCGTCGTCTCGATCTGCGTCGCGAGGCTCTTGGCGCGCTGCTCGAGGCTCGCGAGCCCTGCCTCGTTCCCGCCTGAGGCGGCCGCCAGCGACGCGGAGGACGTGACGGAGGAAACGGAAGAGATGCTCATGACGGGTTCCTCACCCTCCCATGACCCCATGGACGGACCGAACCCGGGCGTCCTGAGCCGGCATCGGCGCGGGCGCGCGCGACTGCCATCCTGGCGTGCGCTCCGGCGCTGCGTGGTCGCGTCGTGACAGCGTGACGAGCGCACGCGCGTTCGTGCAGCGCCGCTCGCCGATCCGCCGCGAGAAGCGGCGCTGGCACGACCGTCGCTAGTGGCCTCGGCACAGCCCGCTCGCCGCACCCCTCGCGCGAGCCAGACGCGTGGTCGTCGTGATCGCGCGGGGCCGAGGAAGGCACCTCCATGGATTCGGCGTCTCCAGAGACGAGCGAGCGGGCGAGTCGCGCCCAGCGCGCCGCACGCGAGCAACGTGGCCTGCGCGGCCCGCACGGGCATCACGCGCAGCTCGCGCAGCTCGGGCCGCGGGCTCCACGCGCCGGTCGCGCGAGCTCGGTCGCGCTCGCCGCGCTCGGCGTGTCCGCGCTCTTCGTCGGCTCGCTCGGCTCGCTCGGCAACGCGCGCGCGCAGCTCGGAAGGCCCCCGGGCGGCGCTGCGCCGAGCGCGAGTGCGAGCGCGGCGGCCACAAAGTCGGCGGCCGACACCGCGGCGCTCCCGCAGTTTCGCGACGAGGTCGAGTTCGTGCCGCAGCCGCCGGGCGCGAAGGTGCAGTTCTCGCTCGAGGACGCGGATCTCCCCGAGCTCGTGAAGGTGATGGGGCAGCTGACCGGTCGCCGCTTCATCTTCGGCGGCAAGCTGCGCAACATCAAAGCGACCATCTACTCGCCGCAGAAGATCACCGTCGCCGAGGCGTATCAGGCCTTCCTCTCGATCCTCGAGACCAACGGCCTGACGGTCATCCCGCACGGGCAGTTCCTCAAGATCGTCGAGACGGCCGGCGTGGCGACGCAGGCGACGCCGATCGTCGGGCCGGGCGAGGCGGTCGCGGCGGAGGACCGCTTCGTCACGCGCCTGCACCGGCTGCAGCACGTCACCGCGGAGGAGGTCGCCAACGTCCTCGGGCACTTCAAGTCGCGCGACGGCGACGTCACCGTGTACTCGCCCGGCAACCTGCTGATCCTCACGGACACCGGCACCAACCTGAAGCGCATGATGACGATCGTCGAGCAGCTCGACGTCGCGGGGATCGGCGATCAGCTGTGGGTCGAGCCGATCCGCTACGCCGGCGCGCAGGAGATCGCGCAGAAGCTCACCGAGATCTTCGACGTGAGCAAGGGCTCCGCGTCGGCGGCCGCGGCGCCGGGCGCGGGC
>CAIXWQ010000092.1 GCA_903923175.1 uncultured delta proteobacterium
ACGTGCTCGCGGGACCCGCAGCGCCTTCTACGAAGCTCACGCGCTCACGCTCGACGAGGCGCGGGGAGCGCGACCGTGCGGAGCGCGACGCCGCCCCCAACCCATGGAGGTGTTCAGTCTCTTAAGTCTCCACGTTCAGTTTCTGAACGCGCCTCGTTCTGAAACTGAACTCGCCACGCGGGACGTAGCGCGACCGTGGTGGAGGCGCCGGCGCCCCATCCCGCCATTCGTCGCGTCCTTGATCCGCTGCTGATGTTCGGACCGCCCGACGCACGTACGGCTCGGTTCGTGCGAATGGCCTCTACATGACCTTCGGCCTCGTTCGCGACTGGATGAAGAACCGCCGCACCTTCGGCATCGTCGCGGCCCTCGCGGGCGCGGTCGCGGCCGAGGCGCTCTACGGGTGCGCGGGCCAGTACCTCGACGAGCAGCTGGGGAGCACCGCCGAGGCGCTCAGCGACAGCGACTCGACCTCCGGCAGCGGCGGCAGCGGCGGCGGCACCACGACGACGACCACGAACTACAACAAGATCGTCTACCTCCACGGCCGCTCGATGAACGGCTGGCCGAGCAACGGCCTCGTCTCGGCGAGCAGCGCCTGGGACCAGGTGACCCTCAGCTACAACGGCAGCTCGCGGCTCGCCGACGCGACCGCACGCGCCGCCGTGAAGGGCGCGCTCGCGACCAACTGCCGCGCGCCCAACCAGTGCGTCATCGTCTGCTACAGCGCCGGCTGCGGCCGCATGCTCCTCGCGCTCGACGATCTCGCCGCCGCGGGGACGCCTGCCGATCACGTCGCGTGGATCACGGCGACGGCGTCGGCCGCGGGCGGCAGCGAGGTCGCCGACTCCGCGACCAAGTGGTACGCGGTCATCATGGAGAAGATCTTCGGCGGCTACGCCGACATCGACAAGGACCTCAAGGTCAACTCGATGCGCTCGACGTACGGCTACATCCAGAACCGCGCGCCGGTCTCGATGTACCACCTCGCCGGCAGCCACAACATGTGCCGCAAGATCCTGTTCGTGAAGCTCTGCGGCAACAAGTACTTCCCCGGCGGCATCGGCGACGGCGCGGTCCCGCCGCACTCCTCCTGCGGCTTCGCGACCACGAAGGCGCCGGTGACCAACGCCACGTTCAGCGACTGCGCGGCTTCGCGCGGCGCGAAGTACACGAACCGCCTCTCGCAGCAGGACGCGCTCTACCCGGCCGACCACACCGGCATGGTCGGCCTCGGCGTCCAGGCGGCCAGCACGCGCCTCGCGCAGACCTCGACGTACTCGACCCCGGACTTCGGCAACGACACGGTCGACTTCGACGCCGACATCACGATGGACGACGGCGACACGCACGCCGCGAACACCAACCAGATCATCTCGAGCATCATCGCGAGCATCGACACCAACGTCGTCGCCGCGGACGGCTGCGCGTCGGGCGGCACCTGCACCAACCAGAGCCAGGCCGCGCTGACCGGCTACTGAGCGTCGTCGAGCTCCGAGGCAATGCCCAGCTCGTGCTTTCTCGCCGCGGTCGATACTCTCCGATGACGGAGCGATGAGCGCGGCGAACGGCGGCCAGAAGACCCAACGCGTGACGATCACGCTCGGCGTGCTCGGGCTCGCCGCGCTGGTCGCGTTGCTCTGGTGGCAGCGGAGCGGCTCCTCGTCCGACGGGGCCGGCGCGGCCGGCAGAGGCGCGGACGCGGGCGCGACGGGCGGCGAGGTCGTCGGCGCGCGGCAGGCGTCCTCCGAGGGCGCGGCTCCGCGTCCGTCGATCGCGGCGCTCGCGCCTTCGCGCTCGGCCTCCGCGGGGGTCCCGGTCCAGCCGCTCGCGGGCGCCCAGCAGGTCCGCGAGGCGCTCGAGCAGTACCAGACCTTCTCGCAGTTCCCCCCCTGGTCGCGCCCGGCCGACGGCTCGCAGACGCACCTCTGGAAGTGGAACTCGCCCGCGCCCTCGGGGCAGGCGTTCGCCACCGACGCCAAGGGGAACAAGATCTCGGGCGAGCTGCAGCTCGACAAGATGTTCGCCGGCCCCGGCGACAGCATCACCGCCACCGTCACCCTCTGGCGCGGCGGCTACGAAGACGCGACGCGCGAGCCCGCCGACGCGACGGTGCTCGGATACGTCGAGGTCTGGCGCGACGCGCAGCCGACGCCCGCAGCCGACGGCAGCGTGAACCCGGCGCCCATCCGCGGGATCCCGGGCGTCGGTCCGCCCCCCGGGAGCGAGGGGTTCTTCCCGATCGCGACGGTGAGCTTCGCGAGCGTCGCCGGCGGCCCCGGGCACAAGTACGTCGCGACGTTCACCCCCTCGACGATCGAGGCGCTCAAGACGCAGGTCGAAACGCGCTTCGTCGCGAGCGTCGACCCCGACGGGCACCCGTTCCCGTTCACCGAGTCGTTCCGCTACGCGGCCAGCGCGCCGCTGGTGGTGCTGGACCAGCACAGCGACGCGATCGTGAAGGGCTCGCTCGAGGTCACCGTCGCGGTCGACGTCAAGCGCCTCGGCCCCGTCATGGTGCAGGCGACGCTCTTCGACGCGACCGGCGCGACGGCGATCGCGACGTACGACGACTACTACCGCCCGACGCAGCTCGGCCCGCAGGAGCTCAAGATCACCTTCTTCGGCAAGGCGATCGGCGACAAGCGCGTCGACGGGCCGTACAGCGTGCGCGCGCTGCACGGCTTCGTGCACACCGCCGACGCGGATCCCCCGGAGGTCTTCTGGGAGTCGAAGGCCACGTTCGCGACCGGCGCCTACAAGGCCACCGACTTCTCGGATCGCGAGTGGGACAGCCCCGAGAAGACCGACAAGATCAACCAGTACAAGCGCATGCTGACGTCGATCGAGAGCAAGTGAGCCGCGCGCGCGCGCGGGCCCGGCGACGCGGGCCGGGCGAGCGCGAGGGGCCGCGAGCGCGAGAAGCGACGCGCGCGAAGGCACGGCCTTTCACCGCCCGATCCATGGTGTTACTCCGGCGCGGTCACGGCGGAGCGGCGCCGGCGTCTCGGCGCGCGAGGATGCGGATGGAGGTCGTGCGGTGACCCTACGTGTCGGCGTGGTGGGCTTCGGCTACTGGGGCCCGAACATCGTTCGGAACTTCGCCAACCTCGGCAGAGACGCGCGCGTCACCTGGATCTGCGACACCCAGGGCGCGCGCCTGGAGCGCGCGAGGGAGCTCGTCGAGGGCGCGCGGCTCACCGAGCGCTTCGAGGATCTGCTCGAGGCCGACGACTGCGACGCGATCGCCGTCATCACGCCGGTCGCGAGCCACCAC
Source organism: uncultured delta proteobacterium (assembly GCA_903923175.1). Taxonomy (GTDB): domain Bacteria; phylum Myxococcota_A; class Polyangia; order Polyangiales; family JADJMO01; genus CAIXWQ01. The sequence goes on from CAIXWQ010000092.1 coordinate 3,278, forward strand.
GCACTCGCGCTCGCGACGCTGAAGGCCGGCAAGCACGCGTTCGTCACCAAGCCGATGACGCGCACCGTGGCCGAGGCCGCGGAGCTGCTCGACGAGGCCGAGAAGCGGGGGCTCACCCTCTTCTGCGATCACACGGCCGTCTATCACGGTGCGGTGAAGACCGCGAAAGACATCATCGACCGCGGGGAGCTCGGCGAGCTCTGGTACTTCGACGCCGTGCGCATCAACCTCGGGCTGTTCCAGCGTGACGTGAACGTGCTCTGGGATCTCGCGTCGCACGATCTCGCGGTGCTCGACTACTGGTGCGGCCAGCAGCCCGTCTCGGTGAGCGCGGTGGGCGCGGCGCACGGCGGCCAGCCGCACGCCGACGTCGCGTACCTGACCGTGCACTACGCCTCGAGCTTCATCGCGCACGTGCACGCCAACTGGCTGAGCCCGACCAAGGTCCGGCGCATCATCCTCGGCGGGAACAAGAAGATGCTGATCTTCGACGAGCTGGAGGTCAGCGAGAAGATCAAGGTCTACGACCGCGGCATCGAGGTGCGCACCGACGAGGAGATCTACGACGCGCTCGTGCAGTACCGAATGGGCGACATGCTGGCGCCGCGCATCGATCTCACCGACGCGCTGGCGGTGGAGACCCGCCACTTCGTCCGCTGCACGCGCGGCGAGGAGCGGCCGCTCACGGGCGGCGCCGCCGGGATGCGCGTCGTGCAGATCCTCGAGGCCGCGTCGCAGTCGATCGGCCTCGGCGGCGCGCCGGTCCCGTGCGCGACGCTGAGGGCGTGAGGGCGCTCTCGGCATCGGCGTCGTCGAACCCGGTTCGAAGACCGGGGCCTCGCGGCGAGGCCGGCACCTCGCTGCGGGTCAGCAGCGCCAGTGCCGTGCGGGACCCGCCGGCCTCGCCGATGGACGAGGCGGCGAATCGCTTGCAGTCAGGGAGCGGCGACGGGAGCCGGACGCGACTGCGCGAGCATGCGCGGGCCGTCCTTGAAGAGGACTTCGACCTTGGCCGCGTCGAGCACGACCGCGACGACGCCGTCGCCGAACTTCGAGTGGCGGATGAGCTCGCCCTTCGTGAACGTCTGGTCGATGCGGTACGGCTTGAAGGACGCGTAGTCCTTGCCGACGACCGCCTTCTCCCAGCTCGCGACGAGGTCTTCCTCGCGCTTCTTGGTCGCGAGCGCGTGCCCCTTGGCGCCGCGGGGCGCCTTGGTGGTGGCGGGAGCCTTGTCGCCACGGCTCGCCCGCTTGTGCGCGGCCGCCGCTTCCTTCTGGGCCGTCGTGAGCCGGAACAGGTGGTGGCCCTTGCAGCTCAGGCACTCGACCTTCTTCGGGGTCTTCCCGTCGCGATCGAGGGCGATGATGCGGTGGACCTTGTCGGCCTTGCAGCTGGTGCAGAAGGCGTCGATCTCACCGCCGGGCTTGAGGTTCGTGCTCGACATTCGGGCCGGAGGCTCCTCACTCGAGAGTCGTCGCCGCGGCCAGGTGGGATACCGGCTCCGGCGGGACCCGCGGGCGTTTGGGGGGGACGAGCATACTAGCACGCGCCGCCTCCCCCGTGAGCCTGGCCCCCCGGTTCCCGTCCGGGAGCGTCGACGGGCGCGCGGAGGGGCCCTACCGTGCGCGTCGATGCGCAGCGAGCGGAGTGCGGACTTGCAGCAGGGGATCGCGCGCGACGGCGCAGGACGGCTGTGCTGCGGCGGCGTGCCGCTGAGCGAGCTGATCCGCAGCGCGGGGGTCGGCACGCCGGTCTACGTCTACGATCTGGACGCGATCGCGGCGGTCGGGCGCAAGCTCGCGACGGCGCTGCCGCGCGGCTCGGTCTGCGCGTACGCGATCAAGGCGAACGGCGCGGGGCCGATCGTGCGCGCGCTGGTGCACGAGGGGTGCGGCGTCGACGTCGTGTCGGGGGGCGAGCTCGCGGCGGCGCTCAGCTGCGGCGTCTCGCCCGACCGCGTCGTGTACAGCGGCGTCGCCAAGCGCGACGACGAGCTCGATCGGGCGATCGGCGCGGGGATCCGCGGCATCCACGTCGAGAGCGTGGAGGAGATCGAGCGGCTGTCGGCGCGAGCGGAAGCGCTGGGCGTGCCGTACGTCGGCATCGGGATCCGCCACAACCCCGACGTCGAGGTCGAGACCCACGCGAACATCGCGACGGGGCACGACGAGGCGAAGTTCGGGATCGCGGCCGAGGACATCGGGCCCGCGCTCGAGGCGATCTCGCGCTCGCCACGCCTGCGCCTGCGCGGCCTCTCGGCGCACGTCGGCTCGCAGATCATGCGCGAGGAGGAGTACCAGGCCGGCGTGAAGGCGGTCTGCGAGCTCGCCACCGCCGTGCGCGCGAAGGGGTTCTCGCTGCGCTACCTCGACACCGGCGGCGGCTTCGGCGTGAGCTACCGCGACGAGCACGCGACCCCCGATCCCACCCGCTTCGTCGCGACGGCGCTCGCAGAGATGAAGGCGCACGGCCACGGCGATCTGCAGCTGGTGATCGAGCCGGGGCGCGCGCTGGTCGCGGCGCACGGGGTGCTCGTCACGCGCGTGATCCAGCCGAAATGCTCGCGCACCGGGCGCCGCTGGCTGCTGGTCGACGCGGGGATGAACGACCTGATCCGCCCCGCGCTCTACCAGGCGCACCACCGGATCGAGCCGCTCGAGGTCACGCCGGGCGAGGGGCGCGTGGCGTGGCGCGTGGCGGGCCCGGTCTGCGAGTCGAGCGACGACTTCGGCGAGTACCTGCTCCCCGATCCGCCGCCCGCGCTGCTCGCGATCCGCGACGCCGGCGCCTACGGCCGCTCCATGGCCTCGGCGTACAACGCACGCCCGCTCGCCGCGGAGATCTTCGTCGCGCGCGGCGCCGTGCGGGCCGTGCGCGACGCCGACACGCTCGCCGAGACGATCGATCGCGAGCTCGGTGTCCCCCTGGTCCGCAAGGCCGGATCGGTGTGACCGCCGGTCCACGATCGAGCGCGCTCCCCGCGGAAGCGCGCGGGAATGGCCGCGCCTGCGCGGGTGGTACGCGCTTTGTAGGCTCGGTCGACGCGATGCCCTCGCGATGGATTCGATCGGTGCTCCCCTCGCTGCTCTCCAGCGCGACCGCGCTCGCGTTCACCGCCACCGCCACCACCGCCGCGCCCGCCGCCTCGGCGCAGGAGACCGAGGTGACCGCGCCGGCGGCTTCGGCCGAAGAGGC
>CAIXWQ010000093.1 GCA_903923175.1 uncultured delta proteobacterium
CGCTCACCTACGAGATCACGCCGACGCGGCGCGGCCCGCGGCGCTTCGCGGCGATCACGCTGCGCTACCCGTCGCTCTTCGGGCTCGTCGCGCGCCAGGAGCGCACCGCGCTCCCCGCCGCCGTCGACGTGTACCCCGACGTGCACGCCGCGCGCGCGCTCGAGCTGCTGCGCCGGCAGGGGCGTCAGGACGTGCGGCTCGGCTCGATGCGCGTGCGCGGCGGCGACACCGAGTTCGAGCGCCTGCGCCCCTACGCGCGCGGCGACGAGATCCGCCACGTGAGCTGGAAGGCCACGGCGCGCCGCGACGACCTGACCGTGCGCCAGTTCCAGGCCGAGAGCGATCAGAACGTCGTGTTCGCGCTCGACCTCGGCCGCTCGATGCGCGGCGAGTGGCGCGGGCTGAGCGGCGTGGATCACGCGCTCAACGCCGCGCTGCTGGTGGCCGACGTGGCGATCCGCGCCGGCGACAAGGCCGGGCTGCTCGCGTTCGACGACGTCCCGCGCGCGTTCCTCCCCCCCTCGGGCGGTCGCTCGGGCGCGCGCAAGCTCACGCGCGCCGCCTATGCGCTGGAGCCCGGCCTCGCCGCCACCGACTACCGCGCCGCCACCACGTTCCTCGCCGCGCGCATGAAGGCCCGCGCGCTCGTGGTGGTGTTCACCAACCTGCTCGAGCCGCGCGCCGCCGTCGAGCTCGCCAGCGCGCTGCGCAGCCTGCAGCCGCGCCACCTGCCGCTCTGCGTGCTGCTGCGCGACGAGGACCTCGAGCAGCTCGCGCTCGCGCGCCCCGAAACGCGCGCCGGCGTGTTCGAGCGCGCCGCGGCCGGCGAGGCGCTCGCCGCGCGCGACGCGGTGATCCGCGAGCTGCGCCACGCCGGCGCGATCGTCGTCGACGCCGCCGCCGAGGAGGTGACCGCCGCGGTCGTGCGGCAGTACCTCGAGATCAAGGCGCGACGGCTGCTCTGACGCGGGTCTCGAGCGGGCTCAGGGCGGGCAGGCGCCGCGGAGCACGGTCCACGTGCTCCCCGCGCCGGCGCACGTCGCGACGTCGGTCCCGCCGCAGGCGCTGACGTAGCTGCACTTCAGCGCGCTCGAGCAGGCGGTGGCGGGCGTCGGTCGCGTCGCGGGGCACGCCGGGCACGCGCCGACGTCGATCTCCGTGACGACCCCCTTCAGGCAGAGCACCAGGTCAGAGGCGCCGCACGCGCTCGCGTACGAGCACTTGCCGTCGATCGGGCACGGATCGCCGACCTTCGCGGGCTCGTCCTTCGGGCACGCCCCGCTGCAGTGAGGGATCATGACCGCCCAGTACGACGCGCTCGCGCTGCAGATCGCCGAGGCGGTGCCGCACGCCGAGGTGAAGGTGCAGCTCACCGGGCCCGTGCACGGCGCGCCATCGACCGGCGTCGTGGTGCAGGCCGAGCCGCAGCTGGGGCGGTTGGAGGACCAGCCGGCGGCCGTGCAGATCGCCGTGTAGTTGGTGCCGCACTCGTTCACGAAGCCGCACGACCACCCTTTCGGGCAGCAGCTGCCGTTGGCGGGCGGCCCGAACGGGCAGCCCGGGACGGTGCTCCCGCCCGTGCACGCGGCGTCCGGCGCCGTCGTGTCTGGCGCGCTCGTGTCTGGCGCGCTCGTGTCTGGCGCGGAGACGTCGGGCTCGGAGGTCGCCGTGTCCGGCGATGTCGACGCATCGCCGTCGTCGAGCGTCGCGGAGGCGTCGACGTCCTGGGCGTCCGACTCGGTCGCTCCGACGCTGGCGATCGAGCCGCCGCACGCGGTGAGCGTCGCGAGGAGCAGGGACGGCCAGAGGACGCGCGGCCGGGGCATGCGACGAGGTTATCCCATCGCACCCGAGTGCGCCGCGCGGCGCGAGGTCGGCGTTCGCGAGGCGGTCGCCAGGCGCGACCCGCGATGAGGACCGGCGCGCGCGCGCGCGGCCTCTGGCGTGGCCTAACGCGGCACGCGCCGGAGCGTGCCGAGGGCGGGGCTCAGCGTCGACGAGTCCTCGAACCAGTAGACGTACTTCGCGTCGATCGCGACGAACGAGGGGTGCGGCAGCGCGGTCGCGAGGATCAGCGTCGCGCCGTCGGCCTTGCGCAGGCAGGTCACGCTGCCGTTGCTCGCCGCGCTCCCGCGGGTGGTCCAGCACACCGACGCGTCGTCGCTGGTCGCGAGGCCGGGCGCGTCGATGCCACTCGCCACGAGCGCGCTCGCCCCGCCCGCGAGCGGCGCGGACCGGATCTTCCCCGCGTTCGGCGTGCCGATCTCGTCCGTCGCCCAGTACGCCGAGGTCGCGTCGAAGGTGACGAACCGCAGCCCCACGATGCCGCTCACGATCGGCGTCGCGCCGCCCGCGGTCGGCGCCGAGACGATGGCCCCATCGGAGCCGGTGCCCGCCTCGGCCCAGTACAGGTTCGCGCCGACGATCGACAGGCCGAGCGGA
>CAIXWQ010000094.1 GCA_903923175.1 uncultured delta proteobacterium
ACGGTCTTCGTGCCGCCGACGTCGCCGGCGAGGACGGGTGCGTCACTGGGCATGAGCGCCGTTGTACACGAAGCGGGGCGCGCGGCCGCGGGGCTGCCGAAAAACGAAAACCCCCTCTCCACGAGGAGAAGGGGTTCCGAGTCACGTCGTTGTGGAGCCGACCGGGATCGAACCGGCTACCTCCTGCATGCCATGCAGGCGCTCTCCCAGATGAGCTACGGCCCCGTGCCACGACGCGCGGCCGCACAAGGCGACCTCGCGTTCACTTCTTGCGGCGCCTCGTAGCGCGCTTTGATCCCTTTGGCGACGACTTTTCGCCAGGCGACTTCGCTTTGGCGGAATTCCGCGGAATTTTCGCAGGTCCCGCCGGCGGCGCTCCGGGGGTCTGCGCGGACGGCTCCGCCGAAGCGCCGACCGGTGCCACCGTCCGCGCAGAATTCGACTCGGAAATCGCGGCAGGGATCGCGGCAGGGATCGCGGCAGGGATCGCGGCAGGGATCGCGGCAGGGATCGCGGCGGGGCTCTCGGGGGCCGCCGCCGCCGGCGTGACGGCGGGCTCCCGCTCGGGCTCGAGCGGGGCCGAGGCCGCCTCGCGGAGGCTCGTCTCCACGGCTGCCGAGGGTGCAGCGGGGTGCGCCTCGCGGGCAGCGACCCGCGTCGCGGCGAGCGCGTCAGGCGCGGCGAGCGCGTCAGGCGCGTCAGGCGCGGCGAGCGCATCAGGCGCGTCGGAGCTCGGCCACGGGGGGAGCTGCACGCCGAGCAGCGCGGCGAGCCGCTCGACCGAGTCCTGCAGCACCTTGGGTACGGCGAGCTTGCGCTCCGCGATCAAGCGGAAGGTCTGCTCGCCGAGCTTGGCGAGGAGGCGATCGCGCTGCTCCTTCACGTCGAGGGCGACGCGCGAGGGGCGCAGCGACTCGGCGCCCCGCCGCACGCGCTCTCGGACCTTGCCGATTTCGGAGCCGAGCGTCGCGAAAGGCTTCATGAAGTGCGACGTGCCCACGCTCGCGGGCGCGGTCAAGCGGCGACGGCGACGCCCGCACGCCGGACGGCCGCACATTCTGCCGGCGATCTTCTATCGTAGGCGGGCGCATGCCCGGAGCCGCCCACCCCGCGACCTACGCGCTGCTCGATCGCCTTCGTCGGCGCCACGGCGCGCCGCTGGTGCTCGGGAGCAGCCCGCTCGAGCTGCTCTCCGCGGAGCCCGGCGAGCTGCCGGCGGCCGTGCTGCCGCGCATCCTTCGACACTCGCCCGAGCGGCTCGTCGAGGCGCAGCGCGCGATCGCCGAGGCCGGCGCCGATCTGCTCGTCGCGCCGACCGCCGCGACCTGCGCGGCTGCGCTGCGCACGACGGGCTTCGCGTACCGCGCCGCCGCGCTGACGGGGGCCGCCGTCGACCTCACGCGCGACGCCGCCCTCGCCTCGCGACGACACGTGGCGCTGCTGGGCGAGCTCGCGCTGCTCGACGGCGACGAGCGCGGCGCCTCCGAGGCGCGCACCCACCTGGAGCGGCTCGCGCTCGCGAACGTCGATGCGGTGTTGATCCTCGCGAACGACCTGGCGGAGGGCGCGCGGGTCGCCGAGCTCGCGCGCGCAGCGGGGCTCGCGGCGCTCGTCGAGGTCGCCGTGGAGGCCGCGGTCGATGCGGTCGACGCGCCCGATCGCGCCGCGGCATGCGGCTGCGTCGTCGTGCGCGGCGAGGACCCCGAGGCGATCGCGGCCGCGATC
>CAIXWQ010000095.1 GCA_903923175.1 uncultured delta proteobacterium
CGAGCACCCAGGTTCGCCGTCGCCGCGGCGTCAGCGCTTCGGCGAGGGCGCGCTCGCCTTCGTGCAGCTCGCGCACCGCCGCCGCGAGATCGAGCTCCGCGGCGATCGCGAGCCCCGTGCAGCGGCCGTGGGGCAGCTCGATCTCGAAGGCGGGCTCGAAGGCGGGGACCTGCACGGCGCGCCCAGCCTGCCAGAAAGCGCCGCGCGCGGCAGCGGACGCGCGGCGCGCGGCGTGCGGCGCGCGCTGGGCGTGGCCGCTCGTCGCAGTTGTCGCGCGGTTCCGGCGCGGTGCATGCTGCGCCTCGCCGTGCGAGCCGAAAACCAGCGCAGGCGCGGGTGCGATGGCCGCTGAGGTCGCCGCCGAGGCGTCCCGCGAATCGCGAGTCTCGCGCGAGGAGCCGGGGCGGGTGCGCCGCTTCTTCGCCCTCGACCTCCTCGACAACCGCTTCCCGGCGCTCCACGGCCTGCGCTTCCTCGCGATCATCACGGTGGTCCAGTACCACGTGACGTGGGTCTTCGCGGGCGAGCAGGGGCTCGCGATCGACGGCGAATTCCTCGGCCCGTCGCTCTCGATCTTCTTCGGGATGGACCTCTTCTTCCTGCTCAGCGGCTTCCTGATCGGCTCGATCCTGCTGCGATCGATCGAGACCCAGGGCACGCAGCAGCTTCGTCGCTTCTACTTGCGGCGCATGTTCCGCACGTTCCCCTCGTACTACGTCGTGCTCGCCGTGCTCTCGGTGCTGATGGCGCGCCTGCACATGCTCACGCCCGACCAGCGGCACAACCTCTGGTACGAGGCGACCTACCTCACGAACTTCCGCCCGCTCGGCCGCACCGACGTGGTCATGTTCTGGGGGTGGTCGCTCGGCCTCGAGGAGCAGTTCTACCTCACGGTGCCGCTGCTCTTCGTGGTGCTCCAGCGACTGCGCAGCGATCGCGCCCGCGTCACCTTGCTGCTTCTGCTGTGGGCTTCGGCGCTCGTCGTGCGCCTCGTGCTCTTCTACCGCGGCCGCCCCTGGAACGACTTCGCGCTCTACGGTGCGCTCTACTTCCGGACCTACACCCGGTTCGACACGCTCCTCGCGGGGATCCTCCTCGCGCTCGTGCACCAGCGGTGGCGCAAGCCGCTGACCGCGTGGCTCGAGCACCCGCTCCACCGGGCGCTGGTCGCGCTGCCGTCGCTCGCGTGTCTGTGGCTGCTGCTGCGCCCATGGATGTTCGGCTGGGCGCGGGTCCAGCTCGTCCACGTCTTCGCGTGGGGCACCGTCACCACGCTCATGTGGTTCGGGTTCCTCGTGCTCCTTCTGCACGGCGAGGGGGCGCTCGGGCGCTTCCTGTCGTGGCCGTGGTTCCGCCGCCTCGCGACGCTCGGCTACGGCGTCTACCTCGTGCACATCCCGCTGCTCGACTGGGTGATCGTGCCGCTCGCGCATCGACTCGACGCGCGCCGCGTCTCGATGTGGATCACCTGGCCCGCCTCGCTCGTCACGCTCATGGCGCTCTCGCTCGCGGTCGCCTACCTGATGCACGTGTTCATCGAGAAGCCCTCGCTGCGCGTCCGCGACTGGCTCGCCGCGTGAACGAGGCTACGGCTCGATCGGGATCGCGAAGCCGGGCGACGGGAGGCGCGGGAGCTGCTCGAAGCCGTCGAGCCCCTCGTGCACCCACGCGCTCGACGCGGCCTCGAGCGGCACGTCGAAGGTGAAGCGCACGCGCGTCGCGCCGTGCGCGTTCGCCTCCAGCACGAGCGCGCGCATGCCGCCGAGCGCGACCGCTTTGCCTGCGCGCACGGGCGTCTCCTCGCCGCGGAACAGGTCGTCCGGACCCGACCAGGTCATGCAGTCGTCGGGGCCCACCACGAGGTCGAACGTGCGCGCGTCGTGGCGCAGCATGAGCACGTGACCGGTCTGCGACAGCACGCGCCAGCGGCGCGGGAAGCCGTGCCCCGCGTCGAGCGCGAACGGCGCGAAGAACATCTCCGCGAGCCCGCGCACCACCACCACGTCGTCGCGCGTCGCCGAGGGGACGGTGCGCCGCAGCTGCTCGAGGTGCGCGGCGAACTGGGCGCCGGTGCGCCGCGCCTCGAGCCCCTGCGCGAACGAAGCGATCGGCGCGTGCACCAGGTGGAGGAAGCCGAGCAGCGTCGCGACGACGCCGGTGAGCTCTCGGGCCCCGCGCCGTGGCCCCACGGTGCGCGGGAACCACGCGTGGTCGAGCAGCACCGCGACGATCAGCGTGACGCCGATGGCGCTCGCTCCCAGGACGCGCGACGACGGCTTCACCGCGAGCACGGGCGCCATCGCGATCACCGAGCCGAGCAGCAGCCACTTCGCCGCCGTGCGCGGCGCGGGATCGAGCGCGGCGATCGCGCGCCGGATCGGCGCGGCGCACGCGACGAGGCCGCCGGCAAGGAGCACCCACGCGAGCCCGCGCGGCGTGCCGCGCCCCCACGTCTCCGAGCCGAACGAGAGCCAGGCGTCGTCGAGCAGCGCCGCGAAGCGCCACGGCGCCTTGCGCAGGAAGCCGAGCGGATCGCGGAGCGGATCCGCGTAGAAGCCCGAGCCGAACGCGCCGCAGCCGAGCCGGGCGCGCGCCCACAGATACGCCGTCGCGGGCGCCGCGAACGGCAGCAGCCCGAGCCCGCGCCTCGCGATCCCGTCACGCCGCGCGATCAGCTCGTACGCGAGCACGTAGCCGCCGAAGCAGAGCGCGTACTCGCCGCCCAGGAGCGAGAGCCCGAACGCGAGCGCCGCGAGCACCGCGTCGCGCGCGCGGCCCCCTTCTCGCCACCGCGTGTAGCTCGCGAGCCCGAGCGCGCCGAACGTGATCGAGACGAGCACCTCGAAGTTCGCGAGCCACGCGAGCGGCAGCGCGTGACAAGGCGCCAGCGCGAACGCGAGCGTCGCGAGCGCCGTCGTCCGCGGCGCGAACCAGCGTCGCACCAGCAGGTGCACCGCGCCCACCGCGAGCAGCCACCACGCGAACGAGACTGCGTGCATCGCGACGACGTGCCCGCCCAGCGCGCGGTGGCTCGCCCAGAGGACGACGCTCGAGAGCGGCCGGAAGAAGCGGATCGTGAGGCCCGGGTGCGACCACCAAGGCAGCACTCCGCGGTCCATGAGCACGGCGCGATCGCGGTCGCTCACGAAGTCGTAGAGCTCGGTCGGCCCGCGCGGCGCGGGGAACGTCCCGTTCGCCATCGACGCGTGCAGGTAGTCGTCGAGCTGCAGCGGGGCGGTCAACGCGGGGAGATAGGCGAGCAGCCCGCCGAGGACGACGACCAGCCAGAGCGTCCGCGCTCGGGGGGTCCAATGTGCGATTCGCTCCGCGGCCCCACCTCCCGGCGGAGGCGCGCTCGCTGCACCTTCGCTGGATGAATCCGCGGTGGTCATCATTGAATGCTTCACGTCCTAAGGAGTTGGCGGAGCGCGTTACCGCGCGTAGTCTCCTCTCACTCCCGTGCGCAATTCAACGCTCATTTCGGCCTCGTTCGCGCTGCTCGCGGTCGTCTCCCTCGTCGGCTGCGGCGGGCGCTCGGGGCTCGAGGTCCCGGATTGGGAGCTCGACGGCGGCGCGCTGCCGACCGCCGACTCGGGCGACGCCACGCCCGACGAGGACGCGCCCGCGCCGACCGAGGACGGCGGCGTCTGCGTCGCGCAGTGCCAGACGGATCTCGAGTGCGCGCTGAGCTGCGGCGCGCTGCCTGCCGGCCAGCTGAACTGCTGCGATCGCCGCTCGGCCATTTGTTACAAGTTCGAGGGGAGCGCCTGCCCGCGAGGGGGCCGCACCGACGGCGGCGTCGTCTGGCCCTACTGACGTTGCGGCCCGCGCGACACGCGCGGGGCTACGCCCGGACACGGAAGCTCGCTCCCTCTCGGGGCGAGCTTTTCGCATTTTGCTCGGGCGCAGGGATTCGAACCCCGATAGCGAGAGCCAAAATCTCGCGTCCTGCCGTTAGACGACGCCCGAAGAACGACGGGCCGTCTCGTAGCACAGAACCTGCTTGAAGGCGTGCGAGCCGCCGCCTTGTCCCGCCACCGCGGGCCAGGGCATTCTCCCAGGCGCGCCTTGGTGCGCATCGATGTCGACCCTTCTGCGCGCGACCTTCTGCACGGTTCTCCTCGGCGCCCTCGCGGGCGGCGCGGGCTATGCGCATCGCACGCTGTTCCCCGACGGGCGGACGCTCCATGGTCTGCGCGTCGACGGCGCGCCGTTGCCGGACGACGTCGCCCGCGGCGACGACGCAGCGATTGCCGCTTGGATCGACGCTCGCGCGAGCGCGGTCCTCGATCGGGACGTCGAGCTGCGGGTGGGGCGCTCGACGAGGCGGGCGAAGCTCCGCGAGCTGGCTGCCCCCTTCGATGCGGCGTCGTTCGTGCCGCGTCTGCGCGCCCTCGGCCACGTCGGCCCGTTCGCGCAGCGGCTCGACGACTCGCTGCGCGCGCGAGATGGCGTCATCGATTTTCCCGTCGTCCTGCGCGTCGATCCCGCGAAGATCGAGCCGCTGGTCGTCGCCATGAAGGCGGAGGTCGACGACACGCCGGTCGACGCGAAGCTCGATCTCGCCTCCCACTCGATCGTCCACGACAAGCCCGGCCACGCGCTCGAGGTCGACGGCGCGGTCGCGCTCGCCGTCGCGTCGCTCGTGCCCCTGGCGCGCGACCTGACCCTCGCCCTGCCGGCCGTCGAGCTGCCGCTCGCCGAGATCGCGCCCCGCATCACCGAGCAGGGGCTGGCGAAGCTCGACATCTCCACCGTCCTCGCCTCGTACGAGACGCACTTCGGCCGCGACGGCAACCAGGCCCCGCGCGCCGCCAACATCGAGAACGCCGCGCGCAAGCTCGACGGGCTCGTGATGCAGCCCGGCGCTCTGATCTCGTTCAACCAGGTCGTGGGCGAGCGCAGCGAGTCCAACGGCTTCAAGGTCGCCTGGGAGATCTTCAAAGGCGAGATGCGCCCCGGCGTGGGCGGCGGCACCTGCCAGGTCGCTTCCACGTTCCACGCCGCCGCGTTCTATGCGGGGCTCGACATCGTCGAGCGCTCGCCGCACTCGCGCCCGAGCGCGTACATGCCGCTCGCGATGGACGCGACCGTCGTCTGGCCGGTCGTCGACCTGAAGCTCAAGAACCCCTTCGCGTTCCCCGTCGTCGTTCACACGGACGTCAAGGGGACGAAGCTGCTCGTCGAGCTGCTCGGGCCTCGCAAGGTCGTGCAGGTCACCTTCGCCTCCGACGTCGTCGAGAAGTTCCCGTACGTCCGGCGCATCGACGAAGAGCCGTGGGTCGCCGAGGGCAAGACGATCAAGAAGCAGGGCGGCATCTTCGGCTACCGGGTGCGCCGCGTCCGGACGCTCAAGTCCCTCGAAGGGGGCGGCGTGCGCAGCGAGACGAACTTCGACTTCTACCCGCCCACCGTCGAGATCTGGCTCGTCCCGAGCGGCTACGACGCGAGCGAGCTCCCCGCGCTCCCCGAGGAGGTGCAGGAGGCGCTCGATCGCAAGGAGCAGAAGAAGCGCGGTGCCGCCGATGCGGTCGCGTGCGCGGGCGAGTGCGGCAAGGCCAAGCCGCGCGATGCGAGCGCTCCGTACGAGTGAACAGGGGCCTTCGCGCGCCGCACGGGTGTGAACGTCGGGCTTTGTGCGTCCTTCTTGCTCGAGCTTGACCGGAAACACTCCGGTTGCTCGAATGACGCGCCATGTCGACCCGCCTCGCGCAGCGCCTCGAAGTCGTCCAGCCCAGCGCCACCCTCGCCGTCTCCGCCCGCGCCGCGGCGCTGCGCGCGCAGGGGCGCACGATCTACCCATACGGCGTAGGCGAGCCCGACTTCGAGACGCCTGCGTTCATCCGTGACGCGGCGAAGGTCGCCCTCGACGCGGGGGCCACGCGCTACACGGCGGTCGCCGGCACGCCCGATCTGCGCAAGGCGGTCGCCGCGCACTCCGAGCGGGCGCGCGGCGTGAAGTGCGCGCCGGAGCAGGTCGTCGTCGCCGTCGGGGCGAAGCACGCGCTCTTCGATCTGGCGCTCGCGCTCTACGAGCCCGGCGACGAGATCATCATCCCTGCGCCCTACTGGGTCAGCTATCCGGAGCAGGTTCGCATCGTCGGCGCGACGCCGGTCATCGTGGAGACGAAGGAAGAGGAGGGCTGGCTCCTCACGCCGGCTGCGCTCGAGAAGGCGCTCACCCCGAAGACGAAGGCGGTGATCCTCTGCACGCCTTCGAACCCGACCGGCAGCGCGTACCCGGAGGCCGCCCTGCGCGGGCTGCTCGAGGTGCTCGAGAAGCACGACTGCTGGCTCATCGCCGACGAGATCTACGCCGCGCTCGTCTACGACGGGTTCAAGCAGGTCTCCGCGCTCTCGCTCGCCTCCGAGAAGCTCCGCGAGCGCATCATCGTGATCGACGGCGTCTCCAAGACCTGGGCGATGACGGGCTTTCGCATCGGGTGGTCGATCACGCCGGTGCACGTCGCCAAGGCGCTCGACGTGATCCAGAGCCAGTCGACGACGAACGCGGCCGCGGTCGCGCAGGCGGCCGCGGTGGCCGCGCTCAACGGACCGACGGACTCGGTCGAGGCGATGAGGCTGCGCTTCGAGGGGCGCCGGACGCGCATGGTCGATGGGCTACGCGCGATCCCGGGCGTGAAGTGCCGCGCGCCGGAAGGGGCCTTCTACGCCTTCGCCGACTTCCGGGCGCTCTACGGCCTGCCGAGCGCCCACGCGAAGTCCGGCAAGCTCGAGAACGACCTCGAGATCGCCACGTTCCTGCTCGAAGAGGCGGGCTGCGCCGCGGTGCCTGGCTCCGCCTTCGGCGCGTCGGGCTACCTCCGCTTCAGCTACGCCACGAGCGAGCAGAACATCGACGCGGGCCTCGCGGCCGCGAAGGCGGCGGTCGAGAAGGCCAAGCGCTGACGCGCGGGTTCGGCGTAACCTGCTCGGCCGATGAGCAAAGGCATCGTCGTCACCGGCGCGACAGGCTTCCTCGGTCGCGAGCTCGTCTACCACCTGCTCGAGCAGGAGCCCGACGCGCGGCTCTATTGTCTCGTTCGCGGCCGCGATGAGGCGGACGCGGAGCGGCGCATCCACGCGATGCTGGCCGAGGGGGTCCCCGCGGCGCGGCTCGAGGACGCGAAGCGGCGCACCACCGCCGTGCGCGCCGACCTGGAGAAGCCGCAGCTCGGGCTCGACGACGCCGCGTGGGCCGAGCTCGTCGCGCGCACCGCGGCGGTGATCCACGGCGCGGCGGCCGTGAGCTTCACGCTGCCGCTCGAGGAGGCGCGCGCGATCAACGTCGAAGGGACGCGCAAGGTGCTCGATCTCGCGGCGCAGGCGGGCGCGCGCGTCGACTACATCGGCACGGCGTACGTGGCCGGCGATCGCCGCGGCGTCGCGCTCGAGTCGGAGCTCGACGTCGGTCAGCCGTTCCGCAACACGTACGAGCAGACGAAGATGGAGGCGGAGAAGCTGGTGCAGGAGCGCGCGCGCACGCAGCCGATCGCCATCTTCCGACCGAGCATCATCGTGGGCGACTCGGCGACCGGCCGCACCGCGAGCTTCAAGGTGCTGTACTGGCCGCTCAAGATCTACGCGAAGGGGCTCTGGCGCGTCGTGCCCGGGCGCCCCGAGACGCCGGTCGACGTCGTGCCGAGCGACTACGTCACCCGCGCGATCCTACACATCCGCAAGAGCCCCGCGAGCCTCGGGCGCGTCTACAACCTCGCGGCCGGGCCGCGCGCCTCCACGCTCGCGGAGCTCACCGCGCTCGCCTCGCGGTTCTTCTCCGTCAAGCGCGCGATCTTCGTGAACCCGGAGCTGTTCATCCGCTTCGCGCGGCCGCTCATCGACCGCTTCGCCTTCGGCAAGGCGCGCAAGGTGCTGCTCACCGGGCGGGTGTACACGCCGTACCTCTCGCTCGATCTCCGCTTCGACACCAGCAACGCGCAGGCGGCGCTGCGTGGCTCCGGCGTCGAGGTGCCTCGCGTCGCGGACTACTTCGAGAACCTGCTGCGCTTCGCCGTCGACACCGACTGGGGGCGCCGCGCGACTCGTTGAGCCTTCGGCGGCCCCGGCGCCGCCGCGCAGCGCGACTCATTGCTCCGGCGGGCGCAGCGACCTCCACGACTCGAGCGGCGGCTCCAGGCGCGCGCCGCGCGCCAGCACGATCGCGCCGAGCGCCGCGACCGTGAGCGCCACCGCGCGCAGCGGCGTGTCGAGCTGACCGCGAGACAGGGTCGCCAGCGCCATCGCGGCGAGCAGAGGGAGCTCGCGGCGCCGCACGCCGAGGAGCGCCGCGACGCCCAGCGCGATCGAGAGCAGCTCCGCGAACACCAGCGGCAGGAACGCGAGCCGGTGGTCGGGCTCGAGCATCTTGATCTCCGCTGCGACGTCCGCGAGCGGCACCCACGTCGGCAGCGGCCCGGTGCCCTGCACGCGCAACGAGAGCGCGTGCTGTAGGGCGTCTCGCAGCGTGCCGCTCTCCGAGACCGGCGTGCGCACGACCCACGTGGCGATGCCGAAGGCCACCACCGCGAGCCCGCCGATCACCGCGCCCGCGCGAGGGCCCGGTCGGTGCGCGACGTAGACGATCACCAGCGCGGCCGCGGCGAGCTCGGCGACGACGGCGATCGTCGCGCACACGCGCGCGCTGCCGAGGATCGCCGCGTGTCCTCGGTGCACCGCGCTCCACACGATCGCCCACGCGGCGATGCGCGCGAGCCCGGCGACCGCCAGCAACGCGAGCTGGAGCCCGAGCGCGCGGGTGCGCGCGGGCGCGATCGCCTCGACGGCGCCCGCGACGAGCACCCAGAACGTGCCGGCGGCGAGGACGAGCAGGACCTCGTCCTCCGGAGGGTTGCCGAGCGCGGCCGCGCCGAGCGCCACGACGAGCCCTGCGCCGAACGTGGCGACGAGTCGCGTGCTGATCGACGTGCGCGGCGACGGCACCGTCGCGACCACGAGGCTGACGATCGTCGTGAGGCCCATCACCGCAGCCGCGATCGAGGTGACGCCGCCCCACCAGAGCCAGCGGTTCACGGCGCGCTCGCTCCCCACGCCGACCCAGCCGGGCGCGAGGAGGCTCCCGAGCGTGTTCGCGCACGCCGTCGCGATCGCCACCGCCGTGAGCAGCGAGATCGCGAAGCGGTCGCGGCGCGACCACGGCGGCACTTCGTCGGGATCGTGCGACGAGGCAGGGCCCGGGCGCGACGGCTCCGGCTCGGCCGGCGGCCGGTCCTCGTCGTTCCCGTCTCGTCGCGCGTTCAGCGGCGGCACGGCAGGACGCTCGCGAGCGAGTCGACGTCGAAGGGCTGCGTAGCGCTCACGCCTCGCGCCAGCCCTTGTGCTCGAGCTCGCTCTGGAGCGCCTTCAGGGCCGACTCCTCGAGGAGCTGCTGCATCGTCTGCCCGCCGGCCTCCTCGATGATCTGGTCGTCGTACTCGTCGGCGATCAGCGCGACGTCGCGCAGGGTCGCCAGGACCTCGGCCTCGCCGAGCCCCTCGCCGCCGAGGAGCGTGTGCCCGAAGGTCACGCACGCGCCGTCGCGCACGAAGCCGAACGCGCCGAACCGCATGCGCGCGTTGAGTCGCAGCAGCTTCATGGCGAGATCGGGGCTGAGATCGACGCCGCGCGCGAGCTGCGCGACGAACCGCACGAGCGCGCGGTCGTTCCCCCAGTCGACGACCATGATGTAGACGTACGCGCTCCCTTGGCGCACGACGAAGAAGGTCTTGTCGATGCGCTGGAAGGCGGGGCTGTGCGAGAGCACCTCCTCCAGCAGGATGCAGGAGCGGCGGACGGCGTCGTTCACGGGCAGAGAGAGTACTCGCAGAACCGGACGTCGAGAAGAAGCCCGACGCGCCGGCGATGCGTCACGCGACACGGGGGCGCGAGCAGGGCCATCGCTGACCCTCGTCACCCTCGTGGGGTGTCGGTCGAGCGGTCGCGATCGCGTCGCTCCGGCGTTGCTCTCCCGCGAGGATCGGGGAACTGTCTCGCGCATGCAGCAGCACTCGTGGCGCCCAGTCCCGCCCTCTTCGGTCGGCATCACCCTCGAGCAGCACATCTCCCAGCAGATGGCGATGTCTCCGGGAGCGACGGGTCACTTCACCGCACTGCTCTATCAGGTCATGCTGGCGGCCAAGCTGGTCGACGCGCGCGTCCGCCAGGCCGGCCTCGCCGACGTGCTCGGACTCACCGGGGAGACCAACATCCAAGGCGAACGCGTGCAGAAGCTCGACCTCGTCGCGAACGAGATCTTCTGCACGGTCTTGCAGCGCGGCATGCGCACCTGCGCGATCGCGAGCGAGGAGCTCGAGACCGCGATCCTCCTCGACGGCGGCGGCCGCTACGCCGTCGCGATGGACCCGCTCGACGGCTCTTCGAACATCGACTGCAACGTCACGATCGGCACCATCTTCGGCATCTGGCGCCGTCGCAGCGAGTCGATGGAGCGCGGCCAGGACGAAGACCTCCTCCAGCCGGGCAGCGCGCTGCGCGCGGCGGGCTACATCGCCTACGGCTCCAGCACGATGTTCGTCTACTCGACCGGCGCCAAGTTCGGCGTCCACGGGTTCACGCTCGATCCGCGCATCGGCGAGTTCTTCCTCTCGCACCAGGACATCCGCGTGCCCTCGCGCGGCAACACGTACTCGGTGAACGAGGGGAACAGCTCGAAGTGGGAGCCCTCCACGCGCAAGTGGGTGGAGCACATGAAGGAGGACGACGCCGCCTCCAAGCGCCCCTACGGCGCGCGGTACGTCGGCTCGCTGGTCGCCGACGCGCACCGCACGCTGATCAAGGGCGGCATCTTCGCGTACCCCGCCGATCGCAAGTCGCCGAAGGGCAAGCTGCGGTTGCAGTACGAGGCGAACCCCATGGCGTTCCTCTTCGAGGCCGCGGGCGGCCGCGCGATCACCGGCCGACCGAAGCCGGCGGGCGGCTCGAACCGCATCCTCGACGTGCGCCCCGAGTCGCTCCACGAGCGCACGCCGCTGGTGATCGGCTCGTCCGACGACGTCGAGACCTATGAGCGGTTCCTGGGAGAGACCGGCGCGTGAGACCGCTGCTCGCCGAGCCCGTCGCGCGGATCGTCGATCGACTCGATCGCGCGCTCGCCCCGCTCGGCGCGGACCGCGCCGCGTTCGCCACCGACGGCGACGGCACGCTCTGGACCTCCGACGTCGGCGAGGCGCTCTTCGATCGCATCCTCGAGGTCGGCTGGATCGGCGAGCCGGCGCGCGCCGCGCTCGAGGCGGAGATCCCGCACGTGCGCACGCCGATGCACGCGCGCGGGGCCCCGGCAGACCTCGCCCGCGCGCTCTTCACCGCCTATCTGCGCGGCGCGTACGACGAGCAGCGCATGTGCGCGACCATGGCGTGGTGCATGGCGGGGCGGCGTGAGGCCGACGTTCGCGCCCTCGCTCGCGAGCTGCTCGAGGGGGCGTTCGGCCTTCGCGAGCGGCTGATCAGCGAGGCGTGCGAGCTGGTTCAATGGGCCTTCGCCCGCGGCGTCGCGGTCTGGATCGTCTCGGCGTCGCCGCGACCGATCGTCGAGGAGGCCGCGAAGATCGTCGCCGACGAGCTCGGTGTGCCGGTGCCGAGCGTGCTCTCGATGGTGCCGCGGGTGCACGACGGCATCATCGAGCCCGCGCTCGAAGGCACTCCCACCTACGGCGAGGGGTAGTGGTCGGCCCTCGGCGGCGCGCTCGCCGGAGAGGGGCGCACGCTCGTCTGCGCTCTGGGCGACAACGCCTTCGACGTGGCGATGCTCCGCGCCGCGCAGGTCCCCGTCGCGATCCGACCGAAGGCTGCCTTGCTCGCGGTCGCCGACGAGGTCGCGAGCCTGATCCGCGCGGAGTCGCCGGAGCTCTGAGTCGCGCCCGAGCCCGACGTCACGCCGCTCGGAGCGCGGGAAAGATCCCGC
>CAIXWQ010000096.1 GCA_903923175.1 uncultured delta proteobacterium
GAGCTGCACGCCCTGGCACCCTCTCTCTCGAGGAGCACCGGCTCGCGCCGCGATGGAACACCACCGCGAAGGGGAGGCGCATCCTATTCAGATTCCGATCCCCGTCAAGCTACTTCTGAAACAGAGGCCAAGCGCGAAGGGCACCGGCGTTTCTGCGCCTTTCCTCCGCTGCCGCCGAGCGCGACCTCGGCGATCTTCCACGGGCCGCCGTGCATTGCCGGCAGGCGCTCCAGATTCACGTGCCGCCCAAGGACGACGGCAGAGGGTGCGCGAGTCTTGTGCTGCTCCCCGCTCCCGCGCCGGCGGTCGATGCCGATCACGCTGAGCGCGTGATGGCTCCGCTAGGTGGCGAGCAGCTTCCTGAGTAGCTCGTTGACGATCGCTGGGTTCGCCGAGCCCTTCGTCTCCTTCATGACGTGGCCGACGAAGAACCCGAGCGTTCCGGACTTGCCGCCCCGGTACGCCGCGACCTGCTTCGGGTTCGATTCGAGGATTTTGCGGCAGAGCTCCTCGAGCAGAGCCGTGTCGCTCATCTGCACCATCCCCGCAGCGGCAGCCACCGAGGCGGGATCGTCAGGGGTCCCGCGGACTCGGGCGTAGAGCTCCTTGGCCTGCTTGCCGCTGAGCGTGCCGGCGTCGACGAGCTCGAGGATCGCGGAAATCTGCGCCGGCGTGGCCGGAAACGACGCCTGCAGGCCGTGGGTTCGGGTGTCGGCGAGGACTTCGGTCATGACGAAGTTCGCGGCGCGCTTGGCCCAGACGGGATCTTCGGGGCGGGTCGCGAGCACGCCGTCGAAGAACTCAGCGATGCGCGGGTGCCCGGTGAGGACCTCCGCGTCGTACGGAGAAAGCTTCAGGGCGGAGCAGAGCCGCGCCCGCCGATCGGCGGGCAGCTCGGGCAGCTCGCGCCGACGCGCCTCGACCCAGGCGGACTCGAGGACCAGCGGCGGGAGGTCCGGATCGGGGAAGTAGCGGTAGTCGTCGGAGCCCTCCTTCTCTCGGAGAAAGACGGTGCTCCCCTCGGTGTCGTTCCACTGTCGGGTGTGTTGGCCGAAGCGCTCGCCCGCCTCCACCACCGCGGCGAGCCGGGCCGTCTCGAACTCGATCGCCCGCTGGACGTGCCGGAACGAGTTGACATTCTTGATCTCGACGCGCGTTCCGAGCACCGAGCTGCCTCGCGGGCGCACGGAGATGTTCACGTCGCAGCGGAAGGAGCCTTCCTCCAGGTTCCCGTCGTTGACGCCGAGGGCGACGAGGATGTCGCGGAGCTGCTTCAGATAGGCGACTGCGTCCGCTGCGCTGCGGAGCTCCGGCTCGCCCACGATCTCGATGAGCGGCGTGCCGGCGCGGTTGAGGTCGACCACGCTCCGCCCCTCGGCCAGCACCACCCCATGGAGGTTCTTCCCCGCGTCCTCCTCGAGGTGCACCCGCGTGATGCCCACACGGCGCGTGCCCTCGGGCGACGCGGGGTCGGGGATCTCCAGCCAGCCGTGCTCGCTGAACGGGAGATCGAACTGGCTGATCTGGTAGCCCTTGGGGAGGTCCGGATAGAAGTAGTTCTTGCGCGCGAAGATCGACCGTTCGCGGATCGTGCAGTGGAGCGCGAGCGCGGTGCGGACGGCCATGGAGACGGCCTCGGCGTTCAGCACGGGCAGCGCGCCGGGTAGGCCGAGGCACACCGGGCAGACGTTCGTGTTCGGCTCGGCGCCGAAGCTCGTCGGGCAACTGCAGAACTGCTTCGTCCTGGTCAGCAGCTGGGCGTGGACCTCGAGCCCGATCACCGGTTCGAAACCGTTTGACGCGGCGGCGCTCATCGCACGCTGGATAGAGCACATTCCGCCGACCGCGCCTATCGAACGAGATTCCTCACCGTAGACCCGTTGCGCGCGCGGGGCGGTCGGCTACGATCCTTCGTCCATGGCATCCGCCGTCCCGAACGGGAGGTTCGACGCGCCGCCGGGTGCGCCCCCTGCCGGAGCGACGGCCACCGCGCCCGAGTCCGACGCCGCCTACGCGTGCTTGGATTGCGACGCGCGCTTCGGCGACGCGGCCGAGCAGTGCTCGCGCTGCGGCGGGATCGTCGTCGCGTTGCTCGAGAACCACGAGCCCGAGCACGATCCCCTGATCGGCCGGAAGATCGGGGGGCGTTTCTCCGTCGTCTCAAGGCTCGGTGCGGGCTCGATGGGCTCGGTGTACCGCGCTCGGCAGGAGGGGATGGCGCGCGAGGTCGCGCTGAAGGTCCTCAAGCCGGAGCGCGCGCTGGACTCGGCCTCGGTGCAGCGCTTCGAGCGCGAGGCGCGCGCCACGAGCGCGCTGACGTCTCCGCACACCGTCACCGTCTTCGACTTCGGCGAAGACGAGTCGATCGCGGACAGCCCGCTCCTCTACCTCGCGATGGAGCGGCTCGATGGCGAGTCGCTCGGCCAACGCCTGAAGAACACGGCCCGCTTGAGCGCGGCGGAGGCGGTCAAGATCGCCCAGCAGGTGCTCCGCTCGCTGGCCGAGGCGCATGAGAAGGGGATCGTCCACCGCGATCTCAAGCCCGACAACATCTTCCTCCACAAGGTGCCGACACCGCACGGCCTAGAGGAGATGGTGAAGGTCCTCGACTTCGGGATCGCCAAGGTCCTGCAGCCGGACATGAAGGTCGACTCGCTCGAGACCCAGGCGGGGACGGTCTTCGGAACGCCGAGGTACATGAGCCCCGAGCAGGCGCAGTCGAAGCCGCTCGATGGGCGGAGCGACCTGTACACGGTCGGCCTGATCCTCTTCCAGATGGTCACGGGGCGGCACTGCTTCCCCGACGAGGACGCGGTCGTCGTGATGGCGCGCCACATCCAGTCGCTGCCGCCCCGGCCGCGCGAGGTGGCGCCGGACGCCGGAATTCCGCGGCGACTCGAGACGGTCATCCTCCGGACGCTGGCGAAGGATCCGCGGCGGCGGCCGCAGAGCGCGCTCGAGCTCCACGAAGAGCTCGACGCGGCCCTCAGCGTGCCCGACCTACGACCGAGCGACTCGCTGTCGGTCTCCGCACCCGCGGTCACCGCCAGCGCCTCGATCGATCCGGTCGCCGACATGTCTGGCGCGAACGCGGCGCAGGACAACGACTTCGTCCGCCGCCAGCGGGCGCGGAAGCTCGCGCTCGGGGTGGGGTTCGTCGTGCTGCTGATCGGCGCGGTGGGGCTCGGCGCCCGGCTCGCCACCGGCTCGGCGAGCGGCACGAGCACGTACACGGCGGGCCCGAGCGAGGCGACGCCGAAGGCCGCGGCAGAGCCGGCGGTGACCGCGATGACGGGGGCGTCCGCGTCCGCGTCGGAGGCGAAGCCCAAGGGCTCCGACTCGAGCGCCGCGAACGTCACGACGCCGAAGACGCCCTGGAAGCCGCCCGCGGCGACGAAGCAGACCGCGTCGGCGGCCGCTCCGACCGCCACGACCCCGGAGCCGCCTGCCCCCGTCGACACGGCGACCGCCAAGCCGCCGAAGAAGCCGGGCGGGTACGGGAAGTTCGAGTGAGCGACGACGCTGTTCGCGGTCCTGCAGCGACGCGAGCGTTGATAACGTAGCCCGACGTGGCTTCCCTCCTGACTGCCGTTCGCGACCTCGGGCGCCTCCGCGAAATCGTCGCCGTCCTCACGAAGCACGGCTTCGGCGAGGCGCTGTCGCGCATGGGGCTCGCGAGCCTCGCGCCGTCGGCGACGAAGCTGACCGAGAAAGGGGAGGGTGAAGCGCGGCTCATCGCCTGGCAGGAGCGCGTCCGGCTGACGCTCCAGGATCTCGGGCCGTCGTTCATCAAGCTCGGGCAGATCGCGTCGACGCGCACCGATCTGCTGCCGCCGGAGCTTATCCGCGAGCTGAAGAAGCTGCAGGACGACGTGCCGCCGATCGCGGTCGCCGACATCAAGAAGGAGATCGAGAACTCGCTCGCCGCGAAGATCGACGACATCTACGTGCGCTTCGACGAGAAGCCGCTGGCGACGGCGTCGATCGGACAGGTCCACCGCGCGCGACTGCGGGCGGAGTTCGACGACGTGATCGAGGGCGAGACCGCGCAGGAGCGCGAGGTCGTGGTGAAGGTCCAGCGCCCGGGCGTGAGGGACACGGTCGAGCGCGACCTCGAGCTGCTCCACATGCTCGCCGCGGTGCTGGAGCGCTCCGTGGAGGAGGCGCGGATCTACGACCCCGTGGGGCTCGTGCAGCAGTTCGATCGGTCGATCACGGCCGAGATGGACTTCACGATGGAGGGGGGGAACGCCGAGAAATTCCGGAGGAATTTCGAGGGCGTCCCGGGCATCGCGTTCCCCAAGGTCTACAAGAAGGCCTCGTCGAAGCGCGTGCTCACGATCGAGTTCTTCGACGGGAAGAAGATCTACGCGGCGGTGAAGGCCGGCGCCTCGGGGAAGGTGATCGCGAAGCAGTCGGTCGGGATCGTCATCAAGATGATCTTCGAGGACGGCTTCTTCCACGCCGATCCGCACCCCGGGAACATCATCATCATGGGGCCGCCCGAGGACCCGATCGTCGGGCTCATCGACGTCGGGATGGTGGGGCGCCTGTCGCCGGAGATGCGCGACAAGACCATCCGCCTGATGGTCGCCGCGGGCCGCAACGATGCCCGCGGCGTGGCCGACGCGCTCTACGCGATCGGCAAGCCGACCAAGAAGATCGACATGGGCGAGTACCGCGCCGAGGTGACGATGCTCGCCGAGAAGTACCTCGGCAAACCGCTCAAGGAGATCGAGATCTCCGCGCTCGTGCGCGATCTCGTGCAGGGCGGCACCAAGTTCGGCCTCGAGATCCCGACCGACTTCATGATGGTCGGCAAGTCGCTCATGACCATCGAAGGGATCGGCAAGGAGCTCGACCCCGACCTCGACGTGTTCGGCGTGGCGACGCCGTACTTCGTCGACCTCATGAAGAAGCGCCTCTCGCCGGAGGAGATCGGCAACGAGCTCTGGCGCGGCGCCGAGCGTCTCGCGGGGCTCGCGACCGACGTGCCGGCCCACCTCGTCGAGGTGCTCGACGATCTGCGCATGGGGCGCCTGCAGGTGCAGACAGTGGAGACGCAGGCCGCGCCGGTGTTCGATCGGCTCGGGCGGCGCGTCTTCAGCGGGATGATCGTCGCGTCGCTCAACGTCGCGGCGGGGCTCGCGATGGTGAGCCCGTGGCAGCACCGGCTCTGGGTGGCCGGGATCCTGTTCCTGCTGTCGTGGTCGCTCTGGCTCACGCACGTGGGCAGCGACTGGTTCAAGGCTTGGTGGGCCAAGGGCCGGAAGCGCTGAGCGGCGAGGCGGCGGGGCCACGCGCGCACGACAAAAACGAAACGCGCTCGCTCGACGGCCTCTTTCGAGGACGCCGGACGAGCGCGCTCACTCCCCTGCGACGCCTGCGCTCCCAGAACGCGGACGCCTGCGACGCCAAGGGCGCCGCGTCAGGCGATCAGGGCTTGGCCATGCCCTGGAGGAAGAAGGCGATCACGAAGCCGAGGAGCACGAGCGACTCGATGAGGGCCAGACCGAGGATCATCGGGGTCTGGATCCGGGGCGCGGCGCCGGGGTTGCGCGCGATGCCGTCGAGCGCGGCCGCGGTGGCGCGCCCCTGAGCGAGGGTGCCGCCGAGCGCCGCGGCGCCGATCGCAATGCCGGCCGCGAGGGCCGCCCACTGCTTGACGTCGTTCGCGTTCGAGGCCGCCTTGAGGGCCTCGCCCGCCGTGTCCTGCGCGAAGGCGTAGGACGTCGTGGCGAGGGTGGCGAGGGCAGCGCCCGTGGACGCGACGGTCTTCTTCAGCGACATCTCCAGTCTCCTTTCAAGTCTCCCGGATCCGGTTGCGGCGGGGGGAGGTGATTCGCAGATCCGCCGCAGGCGGGATGCGAGAATGCAAAACTCGGGGTCGGGCCAGGCGCGAACGCCCGTTTCGGGGAGCGCGCGCGCCCCTTATCAGTGTTCGTGCTCGGTCGCCAGCGAAACGTAGATGGACGCCAACAGGCAGAAGACGAGCGTCTGCACGACGGCGACGAGCGTGCCCAGAACCATCAGGGGAAGCGGCACGATCAGCGGGATCATCCCGATGACGATCCCGAGCACCAGGTGGTCGACCGCCATGTTGAGCATGAGGCGGATCGAGAGCGTCACGGGGCGGATGAAGTTCGAGATGATCTCGATCGGGCCGACCAGCCACGCGAGCCACCACACGGGGCCGAGGAAGTGCTTGGCGTAGCCGAGCCCGTTCTCCTGGAAGCCGTAGAAGTGGTAGGCGAAGAACACCACGAGCGCGCAGCCGGCCGTGATGTTGAGGCTCGAGGTCGGCGGGCTCCACCCGGGGATGAGCCCCGAGATGTTCGAGAAGAAGATGAGGCAGGCGCAGGTGCCGATCAGCGGCAGATACCGCTTGGCCCGCTTGGCCCCCATCATGTCCTTCATCATGTTGTAGAAGTACTCGACGAGCACTTCGAGCAACGTGCGGACGGAGAGCTTCGCCTCGGGGACGACGGCCTCGTCGAGGTTCGCGATCTTGCTGCGCGTGATCGCGGCGAGCAGGATCACGAGCAGCACGATCGTCAGCGACGAGAGCAGCGGCTCGATCGAGTACCGGTTGAGCGGCTCGCCGCCGAGGAACGTCTTCATCCCCGACAGGTTGTGATCGAGGGTCGCCGGAAGGCGCTGGATCAAATAGCTGAGGAAGGATGTGTGCTCGGGCATCGCTGGTTCGCTTCCTTCGATCGAGACGACCGGTGAGGCGCGGCGGACCGCGCTCTACCGACCGCCCCTGCCGGGCGCGGCGCACAGCCCCCCTACCACAATTCCGGGGAGGAGTGCGCACAAGCCGACGATGAGCCCGAGGCCGGGGACGATTCCCGCACGGAGGAGCAGGGCGGCGACGCCGAACAGCGCGAATACCTTGAATATATAGGCGAGGCCCCAGAGGCCGCCGCCGGACGGCTGAGTCATCGCTCGGCCGATGCGCGCGAGGAAGATGAAGTTGATCAGGACGATGGCGCCGCCCACGAGCACGCCGAGGGCGAAACGGAGCCCCTGGACGGGAAGAAAAGCCGCCGCGAGGACGACCGCGGAGACGGCGATGCCGATCGCGACGGCGCGCATCGTGGCGACGACGTGAGGATCTTCGGGATCGTTGCGCGGCGGCTCAGCGGGGCTGTCGGTCATGGTCATCGTGCGCCGGGCCATCTTCACCCTCCGCCGGGCGCTGCGGGAGCGAGGACCGCGAACGCTTCGCGGCCTGGCTGGCGTCGCGCTCCTCGGCCTCCTGGCGCTCGTCCCGGTCCAGCTCCTCGAGCCGGCGCTGGGCGCGCTTGGCGGCATCCCAGATGGCCTTGAAGGCCGTGAACACGCCCAGGAGCGCGCCGATGCCGGTGGCCCAGCCGCGATCGCCGAAGTAGCGGTGATCGAGCCAGTGGCCGGCGTAGTAGCCGAGGGCCAGCGCGACGACGAACTCGATGCCGACCGCGCCGACGTCGCCCACGTCGCGCCACTTCCTCGCGTCCTCCTTTGCCATCGCGGGCCGAAGGATGCGGCCGAACGCCTCCCGACGCACGGAGGAAGGCGAGGCCGAGCGCGCGGGGCGGGCGCGGGGCGACGTCCGGCGCGAGGGGGACCCCAGGCGCCATCGACTGCGGTAGCCTAGCGCCCCGTCGATCGCGCCCTTGCGCGCGCACGGCATATGGGGAGAGGCCATGACGCAAAAGTTCGCGAACCTCGTCGAGCTCTACGAGAAATCGGTCGAGGAATTCTCCGGGCGGGAGCTCTTCGGCACGAAGGTCGGCAGCGCGTGGCGCTGGATCACCTATGGCGAGTTCGGGCGGCTGGTCGAGGCGTTCCGCGCCGGGCTCGCGGCGCGCGGGATCGGCAAGGGCGACCGCGTGGCGGTGATCTCGAACAACCGCATCGAGTGGGCGGTCGGCGAGTTCGCGTGCTTCGGGCTCGAGGCCGTGTACGTCCCCATGTACGAGGCGCAAGCCGAGAAGGAGTGGCTCTTCATCCTGAAGGACTGCGAGGCCAAGGCGCTGCTGGTCGCGTCGCAGGCGATCCACGCCAAGGTGCGTGACTTCAAGGAGAAGGTCCCGACGCTCAAGGAGATCATCTCCTTCGAGGGGTCGCACGAGGACCCGGACACGTACGAGAACGTCCTCGCGCAGGGGCGGTTGAAGCCGACGCCGGCGGTGAAGGCCTCGCCCGAGTCCGTGTGCACGTTCATCTACACGAGCGGGACGACCGGCGAGCCGAAGGGGGTGATGCTCACCCACGGCAACATCGCGTCGAACGTCAGCGCGATCCACGAGATCATCGACATGGAGTCGGACGACCGCTCCCTGTCGTTCCTGCCCTGGGCGCACTCGTTCGGGCAGACCGTGGAGCTGCACGGGCTCTTCTCGATGGGCGCGGCGATGGCGCTCGCGGAGTCGGTCGACAAGATCATCGACAACCTCGCCGAGACGCGGCCGACGATGATCATGAGCGTGCCGCGCATCTTCAACCGCATCTACGACCGCGTGCAGAAGCAGATCCGCGAGAAGCCGAAGCCGGTGCAGGCGCTGGTGAAGGCGGGGCTCGCGGCGGCCGGCAAGAAGCGCGACGGCGGGCGGCTCACGATCGCCGAGACGCTGGCGTTCGAGGCGGCCGATCGCCTCGTGTTCGAGAAGGTGCGCGGGCGGTTCGGTGGGCGGCTCAAGTACGCGATCAGCGGCGGCGCCGCGATCTCGCGCGAGGTCGCGGAGTTCATCGACGCCATCGGCATCAACGTGTTCGAGGGCTACGGCCTCACCGAGACGTCGCCGATCGTCACGGCCAACGCGCCTGGTCGCAAGCGCATCGGCTCGGTCGGCAAGGTGATCCCGGGCTGTCGCGTGGTGATCGACAAGAAGATCACCGGTGACGCGGAGAACGGCGAGATCGTCTGCTACGGCCCGAACATCATGAAGGGCTATTACAATCGGCCCGAAGAGAACGCGGCCGTGTTCACCGCGGACGCGGGCTTCCGCACCGGCGACATGGGGCGGCTCGACAAGAACGGCTACCTCTACATCACGGGCCGGATCAAGGAGCAGTACAAGCTCGAGAACGGCAAGTACGTGGTCCCCTCGCCGCTCGAGGAGAAGCTCAAGCTCTCGCAGTTCATCGCGAACGTGATGATCCACGGCGCGAACAAGCCGTTCAACGTCGCGCTGATCGTGCCGGACATGGCGGAGCTGCGCGAGTGGGCGAAGAAGCCGGAGACCGGGCTCGGCGGGCTGAGCGACGACGCTCTGCTGAACGATCCGCGCGTGCGCAACCTCGTGCGCCAGGAGATCGAGGCCTACTCGACCGACTTCAAGCAGTTCGAGAAGCCGCTGAAGTTCGACCTCGTGAAGGAGGACTTCACGACCTCGAACGACATGCTGACGCCGTCGCTTAAGCTCAAGCGCCGCAACGTGCTCAAGACGTACGGCGAGCGGCTCGAGAAGCTCTACACGTCGGGCGCGCGGCACGCCGAGGCGCGCGCGTAGTCGCGTCGACGCACGATCGCGTGGGAGACGCCGGCGCGCTGCGCGGCGTCTCCTGCTCGTTTTGGGTGACGAAGCGCGCCCGCCGCGACGTCGAGATCGGCTACTCGCGCGGCTCTGCGGGCCGCCGCAGGCGCTTGCCCTCGGTGCTGCGCCGCCGCAGCCAGACCGCGCCGCCGACGAGGAAGACGGCGAGGGGCATGTAGAGCAGCACGTAGCGGCCGATCGAGGAGAGGTCGTCCTCGGTGAGGTGGAGCGCGATCTGCACGCTCGGCTTCGGCGGCAGGTCGAGGATCGGGGGGCGCGCGGTGAGCCACGACAGCCAGATCATCCCGAGCTTGCGCGCGAGCACCGACGGCGGCGCGGCGTCGTAGAACGCTGCGTTCACGAACGGGTACGAGGTGCCGACGACGATCATCCGCACCGGCGGCCCACCGGGGCGCGGCGGGAGGCGCTCGGCGGCGACCGCGAGATCGAGCGGGCCTTGGCGATCGGTCGGCTTGCGGTGGAGCTGGCCGTGCGAGGTCAGGAAGCCCTGCACGTCGGTGAGCGTGAAGGACTTCTCGCTCGAGACGAGCAGCTCGGTCGACTGGCTCATGCCGGGCGCCGAGCCGGGCGGGGGCGCCAGCTTGTGCATGGTGCGCCCGTACGCGACGGGGACGAGCGGCTCGCCGTTGGTGAGCTTCGCCTCGGGGGCCTTGCGCAGCTCGTCGGTCGTGACGTGCGGGTGCGTGCGCGCGAAGAAGACGAGCCCGAGATCGTTGGGCGGGCGGAGCGCGGCGTCTTCTTCGACGGCGAACGCGTCGTCGAGGGCGACGCCGGCGAGCGCGGCGACGTCGTCGAGGCCGTGGGGGAGCGGGCGCATGCTCGCGGTCTCGAGATCGAGATCGGGCTGCGCCGCGAGCAGGAGGCTCGCGCCGGCCTTCACCGCGTCGACGATCGGCTGCGCCTCGCCCGCCTTGAACGGGAGCTGCGGGCCGATGACGGCCACCAGGCGGCAGCCCACGAGCGTCGCGCCGGGCTTGCCGAGATCCACGCTCACGAGCTCGAAGTTGTCCTTCGCGAGCGTGTTCTTCACGACCGCGAGCCCTTGCTTCTCGGGATCGTCGATCGACGCCTCGGCGTGGCCCTTGGTGAAGCAGAGGCGCGGCTTGTCGGTGACGAGGACCGAGCGGATCGCGCCGGTGAGCGCCTGCTCGATGCGCGGGCGGACCTTCGCGTCCTCGCCCTCTTCCAGGACCGTGAGATCCTCGGTGTGCACGTACCAGATCTGCTTGCCGTGCCGGACGACGATCTGCGCGTCGGAGAGGATGCGCCCCTCCTCGGCCTTGTCGGCGTGGACCTCGAGATCGACCTTGAGCCGCGCGAATTCGGCGCGGTCGCGATCGGGGTCGAGGTAGCGCACGACCAGGTGCGAGGGGGCCTTCGACGAGTAGGTCTCGAGCATCGCGCGCGTGCTCGCGAGGAGCGGATCGCCGCGGCCGATGAAGACGAAGATCTCGACGTCGGTGCCGGTGCGCTCGATCTCCGAGAGCGTGGCCTCGGTGGGGGGCGAGAGCGTGTAGAGCTTCGCGTAGGTCGCGTCCCAGCGCTTGTAGTGGCGCGCGGCGAGCACGTTGACGAAGACCGCGAGGAGGCCGGCTGCGACCACGCCGAGCGACGAGACGAGCTTGGTGCGCGCGCTCACCGCGGGGCTCGACGCCTCGCGCTTCGCGCCGTCGCGCGCGGGCTTCTTCGCCGCTTCCTTGGCGCTCACCCCCACCTCCACGAGTCGATGGTGCGCACCGTCACGAACAGCGGCAGCGCGACGAGCGTGCCGTCGAAGACGAGGCGACGCGAGTCGACGACGCCATGCGAGAGCTCGCCCATCTGCGACCAGACGGAGACGTAGCTGCAGACCTGGCGGCCGATCCCCTCGTCGAGCACGAATTCGCCGAGGCCGAGCAGGAAGAAGCCGAGGATCAGGATCGACGAGAGCACGAACGCGACGATCTGCGAGCGCGAGATGGCGGACATCATCGCGCCGATCGCGAGGTACTGCGCGCCGATGCCGAGCACGCCGAGGTAGCTCACCGAGGCGACGCGCCAGTCGATCTCGCCGCCGCGACGCATGATCACGAGGTAGAGCAGCGTGGGGGCCCACATCGCCGCGTAGACGACGAGCGCCGCGCCGAACTTGGCGAGCACGACCGCCGAGGTGGAGACGGGCGCGGTGAGTAGCGGCTCGATGGTGCCGCTGCGGCGCTCCTCGGCGAACAGGCGCATCGTGATCGCGGGGCAGATCAGGATGAGCGACATGTAATAGAAGACGTCGCTGCCGAAGAAGGCCTGCACGGGCCCTTGATCGATCGAGGCCTCGGCCTGCCCCGCGAACGAGCGCACGAGCAGGTAGAAGTGCAGCCCTTGCCAGAGCACGAAGGCGAGGATCAGCACGTACGCGAGCGGCGTGACGAAGTACGCGAAGAGCTCGCGCTTGAAGACGGGCCAGAAGCCTCTCACGCGTCGCCTCCGTGCTCTCTGGGCTTCGCCTGGGCGGGTTCCTGCGTGAGCGAGGCGAACAGCTCCTCGAGCGAGGGGCTCGCGATCGAGAGTTCGCGGATGCCGACCTGCGCGTTCACCAGCTCCTCGGCGAACGTCTCCACCAGCTGACCGTGATCGAGCGGCGCGCCCTCTTCGTCGTGCTCGGCGAGCTCGATCTCGAGACGATCGATGTCGCCATCGAGGACCTTCTCGGCGAGGAGTCGAGCGCGCGGCAGCGCGTCGACGATCGGCTTCCACGCCTTGCGCGCGCCGTTCAGGATCGCCACCAGGTGCGGAGCGCGACGGACGCGGCTCGCGAGCTCGCCGGGGGCCCCTTCGCCGACGAGGCGCCCCTTGGCGATGACGAGCACGCGCGAGCAGGAGGCCTCGACCTCGGAGAGGATGTGGGTGGAGAGGAAGACGGTGTGCTCCTCGCCGAGCTCCTTGATGAGCGCGCGCACCTCGCGGATCTGGTTCGGATCCATGCCCGCGGTGGGCTCGTCGAGGATGAGCAGCGGCGGCCGCGCGACGAGCGCGTCGGCGAGGCCCACGCGCTGCTTGAAGCCCTTCGACAGGTGCTCGATGAGCGTGTCGGCGACCTCGACCACGCGCGCGAGCTCCATCGCGCGGCCGACGTGCTCGACGCGCTTGCCGCGCGCGACCCCCTTGAGCTCGGCGCGGAAGCGCAGGTACTCGCGCACGCGCATCTCGCCGTAGAGCGGGACGGCCTCGGGCATGTAGCCGGTGGCGCGACGCGCGGCGTACGGGTCCTCGGCGACGTCGTGGCCGTCGACGAAGCAGCGCCCCGACGTCGCGCCGAGGAAGCCGGCGAGGATGCGGAGCGTGGTCGATTTGCCGGCGCCGTTGGGGCCGAGGAAGCCGACGACCTCGCCGCGCGCGACTTCGAACGAGATGCCGTCCACCGCGGCGTGCACGCCGTAGCGCTTGGTCAGCCGGTCGACCGAGATGGCCGCCGGACCTGTTCGGCCACCGCTCACGTGGAGAGGCGTAGACGCGCAGGAAACGGCCGTCCAGCAAGCTGCGGACGAGCGTCTCGGCGCGAAGCGTCGCCGGCGCGCCCGCGGCTACTTGAGCCCGACGATCTCGCCGCCGTCGGTGAGGCTCATGCCGAGCACCGCCGGCTCGCGGCCGAGGCCGGGCATGGTCATGATGTCGCCGCAGAGCGCGACCACGAAGCCCGCGCCGGCCGAGAGGCGCGCGGCCTGGATGGGCAGCACGTGCGGCTGCGGGCAGCCCCCCTTGGCGGGATCGGCGGTGAGCGACAGGTGCGTCTTCGCCATGCACACCGGCGCGCCCGCGAGGCCGGCTGCCTCGGCGCGCGCCAGATCCTTCTTGGCCTGCGCCGAGTACTCGACGGCGGTCGCGCCGTAGATCGTCTTCGCGATCGACTCGATCTTCGCCTCGAGCGTGGCCTCGAGCGGGTAGAGCGGGCGCGGCGTCGGGTTCGGCTCGGCCTTGGCGAGCTGCGCCTTCACGCAGTCGGCGACCGCGAGCCCGCCTTCGGCGCCCGCGGTGTAGCCGGTCGAGCGCGCGACCGGGTGGCCGAGCTCGCGAACCAGCGACTCGAGCAGCGCGAGCTCGGACTCGGTGTCGCCCGGGAAGACGTTGATCGCGACCGTCGCCTCGAGGCCGTAGGTGTTCTTCGCGGTCGCGAGGTGGTGGCGCAGGTTGCCGAACCCCTTGCGCAGCGCGGCCTCGTCGGGCTCGTTGGCGCGCGCGAGCGGCGTGCCGCCGTGCACCTTGAGCGCCTTGCAGGTGGCGACGAGCACGAGCGCGTGGGGCCACACGCCGGCCGCGCGGCACTTGATGTCGAAGAACTTCTCGGCGCCGAGGTCGAAGCCGAAGCCCGCCTCGGTGACCACGACCTCGGCGCGCGAGAGCGCCCAGCGCGTGGCGACGATGCTGGAGCAGCCGTGCGCGATGTTGCCGAAGGGGCCGCCGTGGATCATGGCGGGGCTCCCCTCGAACGTCTGCGCGAGGTTCGGCAGCATCGCCTCGCGCAGCACGACGGCCATGCCGCCGACGGCGCCGACGTCGGCGGCGGTGATCGCCGTGCCGTCCTTGGTGCTCGCGACGCGCAGGCGCGACAGGCGGGCCTTGAGGTCCGCGTAGTCGCGCGAGAGGCACAGCACCGCCATCACCTCGCTCGCCGCGGTGATGTCGAAGCGCGACTCGCGCGGGATCCCTTGGAGCACGCCGCCGAGGCCGACCATCACGTGGCGCAGCGAGCGATCGTCGAGATCGATCACGCGGGGGAATTCCACGCGGCGCGCGTCGAGCCCCTTCACGGTGGAGAAGTGCAGCGCGTTGTCGACCATCGAGGCGAGCAGGTTGTGCGCCGAGGTGACCGCGTGGATGTCGCCGGTGAGCCCGAGGTTCACGCGCTCGAAGGGCTCGAGGCGCGCGCGGCCGCCGCCGGCGCCGCCGCCCTTGCTGCCGAGAGTGGGGCCGAGCGAAGGCTGGCGGAGCGCCGCGATCGCGTTCACGCCGCGCACGCGCAGGGCGTCGGTGAGGCCGATCGAGATCGTCGTCTTGCCTTCGCCGGCGGGGCTCGGCGTGATCGCGGAGACGAGCACGAGCTTGCCCCCGAGCTTCGCGCCTTCGGGGAGGAACGCGGACTCGGCGCGGAGCTTCGCGACGCCGTCGCCGTAGGGGACGTAGTCGGCGGGCGCGACGTCGAGCTTCTCGGCGATCTGCTGCGGCGAAAGGAGCTGTCCCATGGCGCATCCAAACTAGGATTCGCGCGGGATATCAAGGAGCGACGCGTCGGGATCGCGCGGGGGTGGGGCCCACCCGCGTCAAGCCGTGCGCGACGCCTTGGGGACCTTGCCGCTCCCCTGCACTTCGCCGCTCGGCGCGCCGACGAGCGCGTGCAGCGCGTGGGCGAAGGCGCGGGCGTCGGGGAAGCGGGCGGCCGGGTCGTCGCTGAGGGCGCGGTCGATCAGCACGCGCCACTCGTCGTCGATCCGCACGCGGCCGCTCGACGTCTGCGCCTCCCAGCGGGAGGTGACGAGCGACCCGCCTTCGGTCAGCGACTTGCGGTGAAGCGGCGGCGCGTTGCCGGTCAGGCACTCGTAGAGGATGGCGCCGAGGGCGTAGAAGTCGCTGCGCGCGTCGACCGCCTCGCCGGCCTCTTGCTCG
Source organism: uncultured delta proteobacterium (assembly GCA_903923175.1). Classification (GTDB taxonomy): domain Bacteria; phylum Myxococcota_A; class Polyangia; order Polyangiales; family JADJMO01; genus CAIXWQ01. The sequence continues at coordinate 15,177 of CAIXWQ010000096.1, forward strand.
GGCGACATGTAGCCGGGCGTGCCGAGCGGGACGCCGTTGATGGTGATGCGCGTCTCGGCCCACTCCACGCGGGCGATGCCGAAGTCGAAGATCTTCACGCGCGGCGCGGTGGGGTCCTTGGGGACGTAGTTGTTCGACGAGCGCAGGTTCACCAGCGGCTCGCAGAGGAAGATGTTGCTCGGCTTCAGATCGCGGTGGATCACGCCGGCGGCGTGCATCGCGGCGAGCGCGTCGCAGATCTGGTCGGCCACCGGGTAGAGCTCGCGCGCGGTGAGGCGCTTCATGCGGGCGAGGCGCGTGGCGAGCGTCTCGCCGCGCAGCAGCTCCATCACGATGTAGCTGCTGCCGTCGGGGAGGTGGCCGTGGTCGTAGAGCTCGACGACGTTCGGGTGCCACGTGAGGCGCAGCGCCTCGGCCTCGCGACGCAGCCGATCGGCGGCCACCGAGTCCTGCGCGACGGCGGTGCGCAGCAGCTTCACCGCCACGGGCGCGCGGTCGGAGAGGCGCAGCGCTTCGTAGATGACGCCGGTGGCGCCGGCGCCGAGGCGCGCGTGGAGGCGATAGAGGCCGGCGATGACCTGGCCGTCGAGATCGCCGACGCCGTGCAGCTCGGGCTGCTCCTGCAGCTCGATGCTGCGTTCGAGCGCGCGGATGCGCGTGGACTGCGCGTGCACCTGCGCGCGGCGCAGCAGCTCGTTGCGATACAGGTGCGCGCCGAGCAGCGCGGCGCACGCGCCGACGAGCGCCATCGCGACCGCGCCGCCGCGACCGAGGCCGAGCCAGCCGACTGCGCCGAAGACCAGGACGGCGCACACGAGCGTGACCGCGCGTACGAACGCGACGTCGACCTCGCGCCAGCGCGCCTCGTACTCGTAGTGGGGATCGCCGCGCTCGATCGACGCGAGCTCGACGACGTTCGCGAACGCGAAGCCGAAGATCCCGGGGATCGCGGCGAGCTCCGCCTTGCGCGCGGCCGCGAGCAGCCCGCCGCGCTCGAGCGCCGGGTCGTGCAGCACGATCACGCGGCCGCGCCAGTAGCCGGGGCCGGCCTGATCGGTCTCGATGCGCGTGGTGGAGCTCATCTGCGTCGTCGCGCCTTCGAAGAGGCGATACGCGTCGGCGACCGAGCTCGAGTTGCGCACGACGTGGATCCACGGGCCGAGGTTGCTCGGGTGCACGACCTCGGGGGTCGTGAGGGCGATCGCGTCGGGGCCATAGCGCCGCGCGAATTGCTCGAGCGCCTTGCGCCAGATGGCGACGCTGACCGGGCGGGTCTCGTCGTGCACGAGATCGCGGGTGACGCCGACCTCGGTGAGGAAGTCGTCGGCCTCGACGCGCCCGCGCGTGCGCTCCAGGTGGAGGACGAGCGTCTTGATCTTCGACGCCGTCGTCTCGCCGGTCGGCGCCTTGAAAGACGGCATCGGACTGCGCCCTCGACTGCTTCACCACGCCGCGCGCAGAATCGCGCGCGAAGGTCCACTATAGCGCGGCTCCAGGACCCGCGGGCGCAGCGGCCTTCTCGAATCGAGACACGTCACCCGACGCAGCGCGGCGGTCCACGACGGTCGGGCGTTCGCGTCGTCACTTCGCCTTCGGTCCGCTCCCGGCGCGCAGCAGCGACCCGCGCCCGGTCGGCCACGGAACGCAGCTCGTGCCGCTGCCGGGCACGTGGAAGACGTCGACGCCGTGGTCGAAGGTCGCGACGAGGATCTCGAGCGTGCCGTCACCGTCGAGGTCCGCGATCGTCGGCGCCGCGGGCGCGCCGATGCCGTTGCCGTCGGTCCCCTGGTTCGGCAGCGCGAGATCGAACAGCAGCGCGCCCGCGTTGGAGAGCACGACGAGCCGACCGCCGCCGGCCTGCGGCGAGTAGACGCCGAACACGAGCTCGGGGGCGCCGTCGCCATCGAGATCGGCGACCGAGACCTCGGAGGCGAAGGTCTTCGGCGCGCCCTTCGCGTAGTCGAACTTCCAGAGCAGCGCGCCGTCGGGGCCGACCGCGTAGACGTAGCCGTCATTGATCGGCGCGATGATCTCGGGGCGCGCGTCGCCGAGGATGCTGACCGTGGTGGGCGCGGGGATGCCGTCGGGCGGGTACCAGTCGCCGTCGGGGCGCACCGCGGGCTGCGTCGACAGGAACGGCTTCTCGAAGCCGGCGAGCCTGCGCGCCGAGCGCGCGCCGTCGCCGTAGGCCCCCTCGTAGACGACGAACGCGTAGCCCTGCGTGACGTACGGATCGTGCGCTTCGGCGTTGGGGATGCCGACCACGTCGTTCTTGCCGTCGCCGTTCACGTCGACGACGTTCGGCGGCGAGGCGGTCCACTGCAGCCACGTGGCGTTCGTCGGGTCGGGCCAGGTGCCGGTGTGCAGGTGGTAGTGATCGTCCTCGACGGTCTGGTCGAGCCAGCGGATGAACTGCCCCCAGCCGAGACGCTGGCCCGAGTACATCGTCTGCCGGTTGGTGAACCACGGCGAGGCGAGCACGCTGCTGCCGTCGGGGTTGAAGACGTTGATCTGGTGGTTGTCGTAGGTGGTGACGATCTCGAGATCGGCGTCGTCGTCGAGGTTGCCGATGCCGACGTTCTCGCCGTACTCGCCGTAGCCCTGGTTCCCTTGACCGTTGAAGTCGGCGTCGCCGCCCGCGCCGGTGGCCGTGTTGTAGCGAGGCCACGCGGGGAAGCTGACCCCCTTGGGCTGGAAGAGCTTGCCGTCGGGGGAGAAGGTGAAGACCTGCGCGCCCTTCGCGTCGGTCTGCGTGGTGGTGACCACGACCTCGATCTTGCCGTCGCCGTCGAGGTCGCCGGCCGCCATGCCGCGCGCCTCCGGGGCTTGCCCGGCGCTCGTGGTGTCGGCGGGCCAGCCGGCCTTGGTGGTGAGCGCGCCCGACTTCCATTCGTAGGCCGCCACGGTGCCGGCGTTGCCGCCCACGACGATCTCGGTGACGCCGTCGCCGTCGAGATCGGCGACCACGCCCGGCGCGTAGATGCGCCCTTTGGTGGCCGTCCCCTTCGCGAGGCGCTTGCCGTCGCGATCGAAGACGAAGGTCGAGTAGCTGGTGACGACGATCTCGTTCTTGCCGTCGTGATCGAGGTCGTAGACCGCGGGCGAGCCGAACCAGCCGGTCTCGCCCGTCTGGAGGTTGCGCACGAAGACGGGGGCCAGCATCGGCCCCTTGCCGCCGCTCGCCTTGCACACGGAGGTCTCGATCACCGCGCCGTCGGGGAAGGTCGTGCCCGGATCGCGCGGCGTCTAGCTGGTCCCACCGCTGCAGGCCGCGAAGCCGGCGAACGCGCCGGCCAGGGCGAGCAACGACGAAAAGGCGAACAAGCGGGTGCGCATGGCGGAGAGTATGTCCGAGCTCGCCGGGGTGGGCCCGGCGATCGACCGCGATCGCGCGTTGCGAGCGCTCGCGCCGGAATGCCGCGTCCGTCCCGTGCGTACGCTCGGAACCCTTCTCGATGAACCCGCAGCCCCCTACCCGTCGGACCCGGCTCGTGCTCGCGCTCTCGGCTGCGCTGGGCGTGGCGGCGCTCGCGACCGCGATCGCGGGCAACACGGTCGTGCTGGGCGAAGGTCGCGCGCGCGTGCGCGGGGCCGACGCGGTGACGTCGGCCGACGCGATCGTCGTGCTGGGCGCGGGCGTGCGCGCCGACGGGAGCCCCTCCGACGTGCTCGCCGATCGCCTGGAGCTGGCGCGTGCGCTCTACGCCGACGGGCGCGCCCCGCGCGTGCTGGTCACCGGCGATCACGTGACGGGCGACTACGACGAGCCGCGCGCCATGCAGCGCTGGCTCCTCGACCACGGCGTGCCGCGCGAGGCCATCTTCCTGGATCACGCCGGCGTCGACACGTTCAGCTCGATGTGGCGCGCGCGCAACGTGTTCCAGGTGCGGCGCGCGATCGTGGTCACGCAGCGCTTCCACCTGCCGCGCGCGCTCTTCCTCGGCGCGCGGCTGGGGCTCGAGGTCGAAGGCGTCGAGGCCGATCGCCGCGTGTACCGAGGCGCCGCGTGGCACTCGCTTCGCGAGGTCGCCTCGCGCACCAAGGCGTGGCTCGACGTCGCGGTGGGGCGCCGGGCCCGCGTCGCGGGGCCGCCGATCCCGATCACGGGCGACGCGCGCAGCACCGAGGGCTGACCGCGAATCACCCAGGAATCACGGGCGCATCACGTGCCGGTGAGCCCCTTGCGCTTGACCATCTCGACGAGCGTCGTGCGGTTGAGGCCGAGGAGCTGCGCCGCGCGGTTCTTGTTCCAGCCCGTGCGCGTGAGCGCCTGCTTGAGCATGGAGCTCTCGAACTCGTCGATCGCGGCGCGCAGGTCGATGCCGGCGTCGGGGAGGGTCTTGCCGCTCGAGGCGGCGACGCGCGTCTGACCGCTCGGCGACTCGCCACGCAGGCGCGGCGGCAGGTCTTCGAGCTCGATGAACGGGCCGCGGGCGAGGAGCACACAGCGCTCGAGGGCGTTCTCGAGGGCGCGCACGTTGCCCGGCCACTCGTAGTGCGTGATGGCTTCCATCGCCTCGGGGGCGATGCCGACGAGATCGGTGCGGCCGCTGCGCTCGACGAACTTGTCGAAGAAGTGCGTGGCGAGGATGGCGGCGTCGTCGCCGCGCTCACGCAGCGCCGGGATGTGCAGCTGGATGACGTTGAGGCGGTAGTAGAGGTCCTCGCGGAAGCGGCCGGCGGCGACCTCGACCTCGAGGTCGCGGTTGGTGGCGGCGACCACGCGGATGTCGCACTTGATCGCGCGGTTGTCGCCGACGGGCGAGTAGTCGCGGTTCTGGAGGAGGCGGAGGAGCTTCACCTGGAGCGCCAGCGGCAGCTCGCCGATTTCGTCGAGGAACAGCGTGCCGCCCTCGGCCGCCGCGACGCGCCCGAGGCGGGCGGCGTGCGCGCCGGTGAACGAGCCC
>CAIXWQ010000097.1 GCA_903923175.1 uncultured delta proteobacterium
CACCATCAAGGGCGAGATGATCGACCACGAGGATTACCTCACGAGGGGCGCCGCACTCGCCGCGATCGCTGACTACATCGATGGCTTCTACAACCCGATGCGTCGGCACTCGGCGATCGACTACGTCAGTCCGATTGAGTTTGAATTGAAGTTCATGAGCGAAGCCGCTACGACGAAGATGGCAGCATAGCCCCGGTGTCTACGAGAGCGGGGGAGCCTCAATCACCGGTAGCCGCAGCGGCTCGCCGTCCGCGCGCCCTCAACGGTCCCCATGTCGTCGTTCGTCATCGCTCGTCTCGTGTTCCTGGTCATCTTCGTGTGGGGCGGGCGTGCCGTCTGGCGCCGTCGCATGCAGGAGAAGGAGGACCTTCGGCTCACGCGCGACCGCGATCAGGCCGCGCTCTTCCGTAGGGAACTCCCTCCGAAGCCGACCTACGTGGCGAGCAACATCGCGCGTGTCGCCTGCGCAAGCTGCGGGGAGCTAGTCGAGATCGACCGGCTGGTTACGTGCGAGAACGCCGGGCGGATCTGCGACGTGTGCGACGAGGCACTCCAGCCTTCGTCGGCCGGGACCTATCGGAGCTGACACCGGCAAGCGCTGGCGGCGGGCGCTCCTCCGCGATTCGTGCGGGCCGCTCTTCGCGAGAACCTTCAGGCGTCCACCCAACCCGTCGTCACGTACAGCCGAAGGTCCGCAACGACCTCAAGCTCCTCCCCTCGGGAGGCCGCCAGCTCGATCGCAGCCCGGATTGCGTCGATACCGCGGGCGTAGTCCGCGTCGGTCAATTCGGCGAGCTGTGATGTCGTGCTCTTGCCCAGGATCCCGCGCCGCAGTGCCTCGCTGGCGTTCGTCCGAATGCGGATGTGCTGCGCGACGGAGGTCTCCGAACCCCGGAAGCCGGCGGCATCCATCCAGTCGCGGACCTGCGTCACTGGCGGGTAGCGCACAAGGTCGCGCGCCCGCGTTCCCTCGAAGAAGTCGTAGATGGACCACGAGTCCAGGCCGCCACTCGGGTCGAGACCGACGGTGAACACGCCGCCGCCGGCCCGAAGCACGCGCCTGGCCTCTCGGAAGAAGCACTCGGGATCGGGGAAGTGGTGCAGGGCGTTCACGCACAGGACGCGATCGAAGCTCGCGCTTTCCCACGGCAGCGCCTCCGCCGTGCCCTTCCTCAAGTCGGCATGGGGGAGCCGTTCGCGCGCACGTGCGAGCATCGCCTCTGACGCGTCCAGCGCCGCGCACCCGTACCCGCGGGCGTCCAGCCAGGCGACCCAGTGCCCCGTCCCGCAGCCGACTTCGAGCAGGCGTGTTGAACTGTCGCTTCCGGCGAAGCGTTCGAGCGCCCCCTCGATTCCGGCATACTCGTTGTCCCGGTAGCGGCGGTCGTACTCGGCCGCGATCTTCTCGTAGTCCGTAGGCATGCGCGTGGCATCGTCCCATTTGCGCGCTTCGGTGGTCGAGCGTCGAGACGTTTCAAACGCTCTGCTTCCGCCGCGAAGAGCGCACGAGGGACGTCATCCCGCGCCGCGAGGCGATGCTCAAGGAGCTGCTGACCGAGGGGGAGTGATCGAGCGCGAGGGCCCGGTTGGCCCCCGCAGACGCTACGCTCACCACGTGAGCTACCCGACGCGATTCCTGAATGTCGACCTCGACCTCCAAGGCGACGAACCCCTGGCGGCCTTGGTCGCGGCACTGGAGGGCGCGGCCTTCTCGCTGCACGACGAGACTGGCGACGGCTCGTTCCGGGCGACGCTGGAACTCTCGGCCGACCCCTCTGACGCCCTCACCGGGATCCGTGGATTCATCGCTGCCATAGAGGCTCTTCCGGCAAGCGCACGCGCGATCTGGGACAGGCTCGGCTCTCGCCGCCTCGATGTCGGCGTGCAGGCAGGCGACGGGCCGGCGTTTCGCGCGGAGCTTCCCACGTCCGTGCTCGCCGAGCTGGCGCGCCTTGAGTTGTCGCTCGCGATCACGATCTACGCCGCGGCCGGCGAGGAGCGTCCCGACGCGCCACTCGGCCAGGCGTAGCTCGCGTTCACGGCAGGCAGACCCCGACCGGATCGGCCGTCGCGCTGGCGAACACGTCTCGCGGCTCCCCATGCCACTCGATGCGGCGCTCCGTCGCGAATCCGAGCTTGGTGACGACGCGGGCCGAGGCGACGTTAGCGGGGTGCACGAGGGCAACGACGCGTCGGAGTCCGATGACCTCGCGCGCGTGGCGCCCCACGGCCTCCGCCACCTCGGTCCCGAGCCCGCGCCCCCACGAAGCCCGGGCGAGCAGGTAGGCAACCTCGACCTCGGGCACGCCATCGATGATCTGCACGAGGAGCCCGGCCCGCCCAAGCAGGGCGTCGGTCGCGCGGTCGACGACGCCCCAGAGCGAGAACCCGAGCGCGGTCTGGTAGGCGACGATCCGATCGACCTGCGCGGCGGTCTCGTCCCGGCTCAGGGGACGGCCGCTGACGTAGCGCATGACCTCCGGGTCCGCCTGGATGACTCCCAGGGCGTCGATGTCGGCCGGCGCGAGGTGGCGGAGGAAGAGGCGATCGGTCGTAGCGACGACGCTCACCGGCGCGATGGTAGCCGGATGCCAGAGCGAACGTCTGCACCGCCGCTGACGGCGGGCGCGCGCACTACTTCTGCGCTCCGACGTAGAAGAAGTGAGGAATCCCCCGATGCCTGCTCAGGCGCGGGTGCCGGGCGCATGCCTCCTCGGTCGCGCATGGCTCCTCCATGGCGGTGAGGCGGAACCCGGCCGCGATGACCGCGTTCACGACTTCCGAGATCGTCCGCGGGAAGTAGGCAATGCGGAACGGCGGCGTCTCTTCCGGTGCCGCACCGAAGCGCCAGGACTCGATCTCGGGCTTGTCGACTGCGTAGCCCCGCAGCCGGAGGACCTGCACGCCCTCCACCGTCTCCCAGCCAAGCGCCGCGTTCGTGAAGCACGGATGCGCGATACTGAACACGAGCCGTCCACAGGGGCGGAGGACGCGATGGAAAGCACGAAGCGCCCCAGGGAGATCGGGGCCGTCCATAAGCGCCATCGTCGAGACGACGACGTCGAAGCAGGCGTCCTCGACGCCATCGAGCTTCGTGAACGACGTGGCCTCGTACCGGATGCCCAGCCGCGCCTCCGACTCGGCCGCTCTAGCGTTTGCCAGCATCTCCGTCGAGAGGTCGACGCCGACCATGCGCGCGCCCCGCCCGGCGAGGATCCTAGTGTTCGTGCCCTCGCCGCAGCCCGCGTCGAGCAAGTCGAGACCGGCCACGCTGCCGAGGAAGGCAAGGAAGGCCGGGTTGTTGTACTCGTCGCGGAACACGTCGAAGCCCGCGCGAACGTGACTCGCCCAGGTGGCGGCGTTCTCGTCCCAGAGCCTCGCGACATCGTCTTCGTTCATGGCGGAGGGCGATGGTACCGGAGGGGCAAACGCACCGGGCGCCCCTGCCGAATTGCGCCCGCCCCGAAGCACCCGCCGGCTCACGGTCGCCTGGTCATGAATTACGCAGTGCTGTCGTTTGACGGAGGGACGCCTCCGATCGCCGCGCCCGTCGGCCACGCTTGCGGCGCTGCGTCAGGTCTCCACGACGAAGGATGCGTGCAAGGCCGGGGCGGCCACCTCGGAGTAGAGCTGGAAGCCCGGGATGTACTTCTCGCGGTAGATCGCTTCGAGTTCGTCGAG
>CAIXWQ010000098.1 GCA_903923175.1 uncultured delta proteobacterium
AAGTCACCGGTCGAGGGCGCCGATCTCAGAAACGAGGACGTAGCCTCTTGCCGCGCACGGCGACCCTCTCCCGGCGGGGGCTGATCAACACCCTGGAGTGAAGAACGGCCTCGATGGGGGTGATACAAGCCTGCGCGCCCCGACGGGCGGAGCGAGGGGAGGCGAGGCGCGCTCGCACCGCGCCGTCGGCGTTCAACGCCGTCGGCGCGTGCGCGCGAGCCCGATCACGAGCAAGCCCGCCGCGATCGATTCGAAGCGCTCGGGGCCCTCGGGCACCGCGGCGGGCGCACCGACGCGGCACGAGCACCCCGCCGCGGCGGTCACGTCGAGCGGCGGGGGGCGCGTGTCCGCGCCGGCGTCCGGGCCTGCTTCGGCGGGGGCGCCATCCTCTGGCGCGTCGCTCGGCTCCGCGTCGGCGGCGCCGGCGTCGGGCTGAATCGGATCGTCGGCGAGCGGCCCGCAGGCGCCGTCGTCGAACTTCGCGCTGATCGTGTGCGTGTCGACGAGCCCGCCGGCCTCCACCCGCACCGTCACGTCGACGAGCCCAGCGACGAGCGCGTGCGTGTCGACCGCGGCCTGCCAGACCGGATACGTGAAGTCGAACGAGCCTCCCTTCGCGGGGCTCATCACGACCTCGGGGAGATCGCCGACCTTCACGGTGACCTTGCTGGGCGCCACGTACGAGAACGTCATCGCGCGGAACGGGTTGTCCACGCGGTTCTTGCAGACCGAGTAGGCCCAGGGGTTCGCGCCGACGTCGCGCAGGCTCGCCGAGACGGGGGTGGTGACGATGGCGAACGGCCACGCCCCCTCGACGTCGGTCGCGCGGTAGATGAACGCGTCGTGGTCCACGACGCCGACGGCGAGGTTGCTCGAGGCCGACTTGCCGAGCGAGCCGACCTCGTTCACCACGGCGCCCGAGGAGGCGTCCAGGTACTCCTTGGTCTCGTGCATGTCGCCGTGGAGGTAGAAGGCCTTGTTCGCCTTCAGCAGCGCGCGCACCTTGTCGGCGTTCGCCGTCGGGTAGCTGCCGTTGCCGTCGAGCGAGTGGTGCGCGGCGACGAACACGAGCTTCGCGCTCGCGTTCTTCTGCAGCCACGCGTCGAGCTCGGCGATCTCGGCGTCGAGGAAGCCGGGGCAGCAGTTGCTCAGCGGCTTGAAGTAATTGTTGGTGCTGTTCATGCCGAAGAAGCGGTACTCGCCGGTCGTCGTGACGACCGAGAAGTCCATCCACGTCTTCTTCTGCGACGAGCCCCAGAGCGAGTTGGCGAGGTAGTACGAGAGGCCGTCGTCGCCGTACGCGTCGTGATTTCCGGGGAGGTCGTAGTAGAAGCCGAGCCGCATGCCGGCCCCTTGGTAGATCTGCTTGTACCAATCCCACTGCGTCTGCGACTGGCCCGAGGTCGGGATGCCGGTGCCGTCGATGCCGACCTTGCCGGAGCCGTCCTCGAGATCGCCGGTGTTCCAGACGAACGACGGCTTGATCACGGTGACGGCCTCGCCTAGCGCGAAGGTCAGGTGCTCCTTCGCCTTCGGCCCCTCGATGAGGTTCGCGCCGATGTGCGAGTCGGAGACGTGCATGAACCAGAACAGCCCGTCGGGGCTGCGCGCCTGTCGCGCGCCGTCCGGGCTCGCGGCTTCGGCGAGCGGCTCGAGCGCGAAGCACGCGGAGATCACGAGCGGCGCGGCGACGAGGCGCGCAGCGAGCGAGCGACTGAAGCGACACGAGGAGCGCATCGAGCACCTCCGGGCGACGCCTGAGCGTAGCGATCGCGTCACACGATGGACACGCGCCCGATACCGACCGGGGGCTCGAATTCGTGGCGCAAACGTCGCGCGTGGAGGGGCGACTCAGAGCGCGGGAAAAATCCCGCGCTCTTCACTGCCCACCGGGGCGGTCGGCACCGCCACGCCCCGCCGAATGCGATTCGTCGGGGCCCCACCCCACCGGAGAGACTGTTTCACAGTCTCTCAGGCCGGCGCGGCGGCCTTCCCGCGCATCGCCGTGCGCTTGAGCGCCTCGAGGATCATCGCGGGAGAGACGGCCTTGGCCGATTTCGGGTCGCGGCAGGCGTCGTCGAACCACTTGCCGAGCAGGACCGTGAGCGCCGCGGCGCTGGTCGCGTTCGCCACGGCGGCCACGCCGGGCACGAACGCGAAGGCGACGTTGAGCCCCGCCCGCACGCCGAGGCCTGTGAACGTGGTGCGCGCGATCGGGCGCCAGGGCATCTTGGTGAGCGCGAGCCGATGCGCGCGCCCGATGCGCGCGGCCATCACGGCGTAGACGGGGAAGAGCACGATCTCGTCGGCGAGCGGGATCGGCGAGAGGATCGCGCCGATCACGGCGGAGCAGATCGAGGTGCGCGTGACGATCGCTCGGGCGCGCTCGTCGCGCGGCGTGGTCGCTTCGGTCGCGTCCTGCGCGCGCGAGGTCCAGCTCGCGTGCGGCGCCGCCTGGCCGTTCACGCCGCTCTTCGCGGTCACCGCGGCTCCTGCTTTCGGCGGAGGAGCAGCGGCGCGACGCCGGCGAGCGCCGCCGCGATGGTCGATCCGTTGTTCACGATGGCGGCGACGGTGGGCGGCATGAGGCCGACCGCGCCGAGCGCGATGGCGAGCGCGTTCGGCACGATCACGATGCCGAGCGCGCGTCGGATGGTCCGCATCGCCTGATCGGCGAGATCGAACGCGTCGGGGAGCTTCGCGAGGCCCCCTTCGAGCAGCACGACGTCGGCGGTCTCGAGCGCGACGTCGGTGCCGCCCTCGAGCGAGATCCCGACGTCCGCCAGCGCCAGCGCGGGGGCGTCGTTGATGCCGTCGCCGACCATGGCGACGATGCGCCCCTCGCGCTGCAGCGCCTTGACCTGCTCCGCCTTCTGCTCGGGGAGCAGCCCCGAGTAGGCGCGATCGACGCCGACGGCGCGCGCGACGCCCTCGACCGGCGCCTTGGCGTCGCCCGACATCAGCACGACCTCGCGGCGCCCCCCCGCGCGCAGCGCCTGGACGACGCGGCGGCTCTCGTCGCGCGGCTCGTCGAAGAGCGCGATGACGCCGGCGAGCGCGTCGTCGATCGCCACGAGCACCGACGAGCGCCCCGCGTCGCTGTTCTTCGCGAGCGCGGCCTCCGCGAGCGAGAAATCGAGGCCGATCTTCTCGAAGTAGCGCGCGCCGCCGACGACGATCTCGCGCCCTTCGATGCGCGCGCGCACGCCCATGCCGACGGTGTACGCGACGGTGCCCACCTCCTCGGCGGGCACGTCGAGCTTCAGGCGCACGGCCCACGCGCGGATCGCTTCGGCGACCGGGTGGCGCTGGCGCTGCTCGGCGGCCGCAGCGTAGCGCGCGACGGTCGAGAGCTCGCAGCCGTTGTAGGTCGCGACGTCGACGACCAGCGGCGAGCCGCCGGTGAGGGTGCCGGTCTTGTCGAAGACGATCGTGTCGACCTTCGAGAGGCGCTCGAGGTACTGGCCCCCCTTCACGAGCACGCCCGCGCGCGCCGCCATCGTGATGGCCGCGAGGGTCGCGGTCGGGACACCGACGCGGATGCCGGTGCCGAAGTCGGTGATCAGCACGCTGGTCGCCGCGTCGAGCCCGGCGCCGAGCGAGCCGGCCGCGCTCGCGAGGCCGATGGTCGGCAGCACGAGCTTGTCGGCGATGCGCTCGGTCTCGCGCTGCAGGGTCATCGGCTTGGCGCCGGCCCCCTCGAGGATCTGCACGATCTTGGCGGCGGTGGTGTCGGTGCCCACGCGCTCGACCTCGACGTGGACCTCGCCGTCCACGACCACGGTCGCCGCGAAGACGCGATCGCCGACCTGCTTGTGGCGCGGCACCGACTCGCCGGTGAGCGCCTTCTCGTCGACGAGCGCAGCGCCTCGCACCACCACGCCGTCGGCCGCGACCGCGCCGCCGGTCTCGACGACGAGGACGTCGCCCTTGGAGAGCGACTTGGCGGAGACGCGCTTGGTCGTGCCGTCGCGCAGCACCCACGCCTCGGTGGCCTCGAGCCGGAGCGCGTGCGCGATCGCGCCGCGCGCGCGGTCTTGCGTCTTCTCGAGGATGGCGTCGCCGATGGCGAGCAGCCAGGTGATGAACGCGCCCGTCGAAGGGCGGCCGGTGGCGACCGAGATCCCGACGGCGGCGAGGTCGAGCAGATCGACGCTCAGGCGCTTCTCGCGCAGCGCGCGCAGGGAGCGCTGCGCCGACGGCAGCGCGGTGAGCGCGACCGCCACGCCCATCGCGGGCGCGGGGACGACGCCGCTCAGGGCCGCGGCGAAGACCGCCGTGTCGACCGCGACGTGGAGCACGCCGCGCTTCGGCGGCTGCTTCGGGGCTTCGGGCCACTGCGCGCGATCGCCGCGCGCGAGCCCGTCGAGGATGGCGCGCGCGCTGGTCTGCGAGTGATCGAACGCGACGAGGAGCGTGTGCGTGACCGGCGAAGGGGTCACGCGCAGCACGCCGGGGAGCGTCCGCGCCAGCTCGGCGGCGCGCAGGACGTCGTCCTCCGAGACGTTCTTGAGCCCGAGGCGCACGCGCCCCTCGAGCAGGTGGAGCATGTCGACGGCGAACGAAGCGGGCGCCGGGCGCGTGGCGGCGAAGACGCGATCGCGCAGACTGCGGACGAAGGCGCCGGGCGTGGGGGCGTCGTCGAGGAAGCGCACCTCGATCTCGGCGTCGCGCTCGCTCGGCGCGAGGCGGACCACCTCGCGGACGTCGTCGCGACCGGCCAGCCACTCGAAGACGTCGCGCGCGGCGGGGCTCTCGGGATCGACGACGCGCAGGCGCACGTAGCCAGGGCCGGCCTTGCCGACGGCGACGGCGGGGACGATCGCCTCGGAGACGCGGGCCGGCGGCGGGACGCTCGCCGCGTTGCCGTTCGCGACGGCGCGCGCGGGCGGCGGCGAGCTGGGCGAGCTGGGCGAG
>CAIXWQ010000099.1 GCA_903923175.1 uncultured delta proteobacterium
CGACCGCCGACCGGGCGAGTCGCGCGGGCTTCGTTCCCGGCGGCCCGGGCGAGCTCGTCGCGGCGAACGCCGGCCACGGGCTCCGCGCGACGGTCACCTCCGCGGGCGCGCGCATCCAGGGGCTCCGCGACGACCTCCGGCTCGACCTGCGTCTGGCGACGATCGGGCGAGGCGGGGCCACGTCGCCGCTCGGCGAGAGCGCCCCCGTCGTCGACGCGCAGGGGCGCGGCCGGGCGACGCTCGCGCGCTCGCCCGAGGTCCGGGAGTGGTTCGCGGCCGACGAGCGCGGCGTCGAGCACGGCGTCGACGTCGAGCGCCGACCCGAGGGGGCGGGCGTCCTCACGCTCGAAGTGGCGGTCGCGGGCCTCACGCCGCGCGACGGCGTCGAGCTCGGCGCGCACGGCGACGAGGTCGCGCTCCACGACGCCACCGGCCGCGTGGTCGCGCGCTACGCGGGGCTGCAGGTCCGCGACGCCGCGGGCCTCCGCCTCGACGCCACGATGCACGTCGAGGGCGACCGCGTGGTCATTCGCGTGCGCGACGACGGCGCCCGGTACCCGATCGAGATCGATCCGCTCGTCACCACGCAGGAGGCGAAGCTGCTCGCCTCCAACCCCTTCAACGACAACGGCTACGGCTGGTCGGTCGCGGTCGACTCGGCGACGAGCACGATGGTCGTCGGCGCCGACAACTTCATCGAGACGCAAAGCGGCCAGGGCGCGGCGTTCGTCTACCAGGCGATCGGCGGCGGCGCGCTGGTCCTGCAGGCGGTGCTGCGCGTGTCGGGCGCGCCGTACAGCGAGCACCTCGGGCAGGCGGTGGCGGTGAGCGGCAACACGGCCCTCGTCGGCACGAACGGGGTCGGCGCGTACGTGTTCGTCCGCACCGGCTACACCTGGAGCCAGCAGGCCAAGCTGACGCCGGGGACGCTCGGCGCCGCGGTCGCGATCGACGGGGACACGGCCATCCTCGCGGGCAACGCCTGCGGGTGCGCGTACGTCTACGTGCGCAGCGGCACGACCTGGACCCAGCAGGCGAAGATCGTCTCGCCCGAGGCCGAATCGACCTTCGGCGACTCGGTGTCGCTCTCGGGCAACCTCCTGATCATCGGCTCGCGCGGCTCGACGGTGAACCCGGGCCCCACGTACAGCGAGGGTGCGGCCTACGTCTACGCGCGCAGCGGCACGACCTGGACGCAGCAAGCGAAGCTGATCCCGCCCGACGGCGGCAAGGTCGACAACTTCGCGAACTCGGTGTCGATCAGCGGCACGAGCGCGATCGTCGGGTCGCCGGGGTGGAACGCGAGCCAGGGGGCCGCGTACATCTACGCGCAGAGCGGGACGACCTGGCCGCTGCAGGTGGAGTACAAGGGCGACGCGGCGGGCTACCTGCTCGGCACGACGGTCGCGATCAGCGGCAGCAGCGCCTCGGCGGGCCAGCCGGGAGCGATGGTCGGCACGATGACCAGCGCGGGGACGCTCCAGGTCTACTCGCGGACCGGCAGCGCCTGGTCGACGCCGGGCAGCCTCCAAGAGCTGCAGTACTACCCGTACACGACCGGCGACGCGGTCAAGGTGAACGATCGGCTCGGCAGCTCCCTCGCGATGAGCGGGACGATGCTCGCCACCGGCCTCGCGAACGCGACGCCGCACGAGAACGTCGTCCTGTTCACGGTCGGCACCTACCCGTACGGCAACCAGACGCAGTACCCGCGCACCGGAGACGAGCTCGGCAACGCGGCCGACCTCGACGGCGACACCGCGATCCTCGGCGCGCAGAACGCGCTGCGCCCCGGGGCGAACCTCGCGCAGGGGGCCGCGTACATCTTCACGCGGAGCCTCTCGGGCACGACGGTGCAGTGGAAGCAGCAGGCGAGCCTGGTCGCCTCCGACGGCAGCCAGCGCGACTACTTCGGCATGAGCGTCGGCGTCAGCGGCGACACCGCGGTCGTCGGCGCGCCCTACAAGTACTTCGGCACCACGAGCTCGTCGGCGGGGGCCGCCTACGTCTTCGTGCGCAGCGGCACGACCTGGACCCAGCAAGCCGTGCTGACGGCCAGCGACGCCTCGGCGTTCCAGTATTTCGGCACCGGCGTCGCGATCAGCGGCGACACGATCGCGGTCGGCGCCTACGGCGCGACGGTCGGCGCGAACGCCTACCAGGGCGCGGTCTACGTCTTCCAGCGCACGGGCACGACCTGGGCGCAGAAGCAGAAGGTGGCCGCCGCCGACGGCAAGGCGAACAACTACTTCGGCTACTCCGTCGCCCTCGACGGCCCCACGATGGCGGTCGGAACGGAGTCCGGCGCGCTCGGCGCGTACATCTTCGCGAACGTCGCGGGGACGTGGACCCAGCAGGGCAAGGTCGTGACGACCAGCAGCGCGAACTCCCGGCAGCCGCTGGCCGTGAGCGGAGACACGGTCCTGGTCGGCGACGCGCTCCTCACCGACGTGATGGTGCGCAGCGGCACGACCTGGACCCAGCAAGCCCAGTTCACCGCGAAGGCCCCGGGCGCGCTGGCGCTCGACGGCAACGTCGCGCTCGTCATGAACGGCGGCGCGCTCGTGTACGTCCGCACCGGCACCTCGTGGTCGCAGCAGGCCACGCTCGCCCCCTCCGACGGCTCCTCGTTCGCGTCGATCGCGCTCTCCGGCGGGGAAGTCGTCGGCGGGACGACCGGCACCGTCGTCGGCGTGACCAACGACGACGGCGCCGGCTGGGCGTTCCTCGTGAGCGGCATCCCCGGGGCGAAGTGCTCCATCGCGTCGGACTGCGGCTCGGGCCTCACCTGCGTCGACGCCGTCTGCTGCGACACGACCTGCACCGGCGCGTGTCAGGCGTGCACCGCGGCGAAGAAGGGCGCAGGGAGCGACGGCACCTGCGGCTTCGTGGTCGACGGCGGCGATCCGGACAAGGAGTGCGCGGGGCTGACCTGCCCCGTGCCGGGCGCCGTCGAGGAGGAGGGGCACGTCTGCAACGGCGCCGGCGCCTGCCGCGCGACCACGACCAAGCCATGCGCGCCGTACGCGTGCGGCGTCGGCGCGTGCAAGACCGGCTGCTCGCTCGACACGGACTGCGACGCGGTCGACTATTGCAAGTTGGGCGCGTGCGTCCCGAAGCTCGTGGCCGGCGCCGCCTGCACGCTGGCGAGCCAGTGCCCCGGCGGCAACTGCAGCCGCGACGGCGTCTGTTGCGACTCGGCGTGCGCCAGCCCGTGCTTCGCCTGCGTCGCGATCGCGACCGGCAGACCGGACGGCACCTGCGCGGGCGTGCTCGACGGCAAGGACGTGCACGGCGACTGCGGCAAGGCCTCGTGCACCGGCTCGACGCTCACGGGGAGCCTCTGCAACGGCCTCGGCGCGTGCTCGCCGCACACCAAGGCGTGCGACGGCAACCTGCTGTGCGCCAGCACGAGCGCCTGCAAGGCGACCTGCGCCGGCGACGGCGACTGCATCGTCGGCAGCCACTGCCTCGGCGGCGTCTGCGTCACGCAGGCCGATCGCGGCTTCGCGTGCGCGGTAGACGGCGACTGCAAGAGCGGCTTCTGCGTCGACGGCGTGTGCTGCAACGAGTCGTGCGGCGGGCAGTGTCAGGCGTGCGCCGAGCCGGGCTCGGTCGGCACGTGCTCGCCCATCCGGGAGAAGCCCCGCGGCATGCGGAGCGACTGCGCGGGCACGGGGACCAGCTGCCACGGCCGCTGCGACGGCACGGACCTGACGGCCTGCCAGTACCCCAACGGCGACACGTCCTGCGGCACGGGCTGCGCCGACGGCAAGCGCCAGGCGTGCGACGGCGCGGGCGCGTGCCTCCAGGCGGCGTCGTGCACCGGCAACCTCGCGTGCGACGGCGCGAGCAAGTGCAAGGCGGTCTGCGCGACCAGCGACGACTGCGCCTCCGGCTACGTCTGCTCGCAGACGAAGTGCGTGCCGATCGGGGTCAAGTGCAGCGACGACGGGACGCAGTCCGTGCCGCCGGTGGGGGCGCCCGTCTCCTGCGGCGCGTACCGCTGCAACGCGGGGACCGGGGCGTGCAGCTCGGTGTGCGACGACTCGACCCAGTGCGCCGACGGCTACCGCTGCGACGCCGCGCGCAACTGCGTGCCAGCCGCCGACGCGCCGACGTCGAGCAGCGGCGGGTGCGCGTACGGCGCGAGCCCGGCCGCCGCGTCGTGGCTCGCCG
>CAIXWQ010000100.1 GCA_903923175.1 uncultured delta proteobacterium
CGACCTCGCTGCGCCGCCGCCGTGGGCGCTCGACACCGGGCCTCTCCGCATCGTCGCGGCCGCCCTGCGGCTGGAGCTGCCCGCGCGCGCGCTCGCCCTGCGGCTGCTGCGCCTGCGCGCCGGTCCGCCGCCGTGGGACCTGCGCGACGCGCCCGAGAACGTCGCGGTCCAGCGCGCGCTCGAGGCGCGCGGCCTCGACCTCGCGCCGTGGATCGACGGCAGCTTCGCGCTCGAGGTGACGCTCGCTGGGCCGCCGCTGCGCCTCGCGCTCGAGGACGATCCGCTCGAGATCTTCCTGATGGGCGAGCGCTTCGGCAGCTGCCTCAGCATCGGCGCCAGCAACTACTTCTCGGTCTTCGCCAACGCCGCCGATCTCGACAAGCGCGTGCTCTACGCGCGCGACGCGCAAGGGAACGTGCACGCGCGCTGCCTGCTCGCGCTCGACGACGACGGCCACCTCGTCTGCTTCCACGTCTACGCGCACCACGACGTCGACGCGCTGACCCAGCACGTCGCGGCCTACGCGCGCGCCCTCGCCGCGCGCCTGCGGACGATCTGCGCGCCGCACGGCACGGTGCGGCCACGCGTCGCGAAGGACTGGTACGACGACGGCGCGCACGATCTCGCCGCGCAGTTCCCGTTCCTCGCGCACGGCTCCGCGCTGCGGGGCGCGCTCGCGACGCTCCCCGCCTCGGAGATCGTGGCGATCTTCTCGGCCGCCTTCGCGCCGCTGCCGCTCGACGGCCTGACGCTCCCGCTCGTGCTCGCGCTGCCGGAGCTGCAGGCGCGCCCCGAGCTCGCGCCGCCGCTGCTTGCGCGCCTGGTCGACGTCACGCCGCTCTCGCATTCGCTGCGGGTGGTCGCCGCCGACCTCGCGCGGCGCGCCGGCGATCGCTCGCGCATGCGCGTGTTCGCGGGGAGCGCGGTCGCCGAGGAGCTCGCGCGTCAGCTCTCCCAGGAGGAGCACTGGGACGCGCGGGCGCTCGACGTGCTGCTCGAGATCGATCCAGGCCAGGTGCTCGCGCTCGCGCGACGGAGGCCGCGTCGCGCCGCCGCGGGGCGGCTGGAAACCGGGCGGCTGGTCGCGATGGCCGCGGCCTTCGAGCGGCTCGGCCGCGAGCGGATGGCGCTCGCGACGCTCCGACGCGCGCGCTCGCCGCACGACTTTCGCGTCGCGCCGATGCTCGCGCGACTCGAGGCGCGGGTCGCCGAGGCGGGGCAGCGCCGACCGCGCGCGGCTCGGTGACGGCGCGAGTCGGCGGCGCCCCGGCCGCTCAGATGTGCGAGTTGATGATGGTCCCCTTGCCGGCCTCGTCGCCCGCGGTGACCGAGTGCCACCCAGGCGGCAGCTGCGGATCGGTCCAGAAGAAGACCTTGCGCGCGTCGATCGGCGAGAGGTTCACGCACCCGTGCGAGCGAGGCGTGCCGTACTCGTCGTGCCAGTACGCCGCGTGCAGCGCGTAGCCGGCCTCGAAGTACTGCACCCACGGCACGTCACGCAGCTCGAACTTGTTGTCGACCTCGTTGGCGTCCATCGTCGTGGTGACGTGCTTGTCGCGGATCTTGAAGACCCCGCGCACGGTCGACTTGCTGGTCTTGGGGTCGCCGATGCCGTCCTGGCCGGTGGAGACGAGCGTCGCGTACACGGGCTTGTCGCCCTCGAAGAGGATCAGCGTCTGCTTCATGACGCTCAGATCGATCCACTTCTGCGACCCCTTCGCGAACGCCGGCCACTCGTCGGGCTTGCGCGCGATGATGATGTCGTTCTTGCGCAGCCAGCGGCCGTCCTTCATCTCGAAGTAGCGTGTGCCACCGACGGTCTTGTCCTTGCCGGTGAGCGCGACCGCCTGCCGGAAGACGAGCTCGCCGTCCTCCTTCGGCGACGCGCCGTCGATGCGGAAGCAGCGCGTGCTCTTGTGCTCCTTCGCGTTGGCGTGCGCGAAGGCGAGCGGCAGGGTGAAGTCGCCGGCGAGCTCGACGCCGTGCCACTGCGAGCCGGTGTTCGGCTTGAGCTTGCTCGCCGGCACGAGGCGCAGATCCGTGGTCACCGCGAACTGCCGGAAGTTCCCCTCGGCGCCGGTGGTGAACGCGTCGATGAACGCGAGGCCGGTGTGGCGCTTCACGCGCGCGGCGATGACCGCGTACTTCGGCGCGATGAACGCCGAGAGGTGCGGGATCTTCCGCTCGCCCCCCTGCAGCCACCACGGCGAGGGCTCGGTCGCGTTCTCGGCGCCGAGCAGCTCGAGCAGCGAGAGATCGTGCGGCGGGCGCGCGAGGGGCGCGGCGTCGCCAGCGTCGGCCCCGGCGTCTCCGTTCGCGCCGATCGCGACGGGCGCGGCGGGTGACGCGGGCTCGGGCGTCATCGGCACGGAGGACGCCTCGTCCCCCTCGTCGTCGGAGTCCTTGCCGCCCTTCTTCCCCTTCTTGCCCTTCCCCTCCTTCACGCCCTCGAACATCGGGCCCGAGACGGTCACGGGCTTGCCGCGATCGAGCTCGGCGACGTCGTTCGCGCCGGGGGTCACGATCGCGAGCTCTTTCTCGTGCTTCTTGTACCAGCGCAGGTGGTTCTCGAGCTTGAACTCGTACTGCAGCTGCTCCTCTTTCGAGGGGATCTTCAGGTACTGCGGCGAGACGCTGCGCACGAAGGCGTAGCGGTACGGCATCGGCTTGGTGAGGTCGGGGCGCCGGAGCTTGGTGACCTTGACGACCGGGTTCTCGAGGTCGGTGGTCGCGTACTCGCCCGCGCAGACGTGGCCGTACGGCTTGATCTCGTACCAGCCGCCGGGGCAGCCGTTGCTCCCCTCGGACTTGTCGCTGCGACCGACGATGGCCCCCGAGCGCAGGTAGCCGATGCGCGGCGAGGCCTTGCTCGCCGACTGGTAGATCCACGCCGTCAGCGCGACGGCGGCCAGGGTCGGCCCCTGCGGCACGGCCGAGGCGAGCGCGAGCGGATCGACCGAGGGGCCGGCGCTCGGCGCGGTCGCCCCGCCACTCGAGGAGGTCACGGTCGGCCCGGCGTCGACCGGCTTCTTCTTGCACGCCGCGACGCTGGCGACGCCGGCGAACACGAGCGTGCTCGCGAGGACCAGCGCGACGTTGCGCGCGAAGCGATGACCGAGCGACCTCAACCTTCGTAGCCTCCGGGGGCCCTCACCTACGCCTAAGTACCCACGAACGGGCAAGGATCCAGAACCTGCCTCCCTTCTCGCTGGCGCCCGGCGCCCGTCGCAAGGAGAGACGTCGGCGCGCGGCGGCCCATTCCCGACGATCTCCGCGCGCCGAGTGGATCGTCGAGGCCCGCCGTTCGTCCAACCGAGGGTGAGCACCCCCCGCACGCTCGACGAAAACCCGTCGCCCGCTGGCCCCCCCGCCGCTCCGGTACCATACCCGGCGCTCATGGAGGCCTACCCCACCCCCGGCTCCGTCGTCGCCGGCCGCTACCGCATCGATGCGCTCCTCGGCGAAGGCGGCATGGGCGCAGTCTTCCGGGCGACCGAGCTCGGCCAGAACCTCGCCGTCGCGCTGAAGTTCCCCTCGCCGGAGATGCGCATCCGCCCCGGCATGGCGAGCCGCTTCGCGAACGAGTCGACGGCGGCCGCGCGCATCGCCTGCGAGCACGTGGTGCAGATCCTCGGCGTCGAGACGACCGAAGGCGGCACGCCGTTCATCGTGATGGAGCTGCTCGAGGGGCGCGATCTCGACGCGGTGGTCGAGACCGAGGCCCCGCTGGCGCCGGCCCGCGCGGTGCATTTCACGCTGCAGATCCTCCGGGCGCTGCAGATCGCGCACGCCGCCGGCGTGGTGCACCGCGATCTGAAGCCGAGCAACGCGCTCGTCGTCAGCCGCGACGGCGACCCCGACTACGTGAAGCTGATCGACTTCGGCATCACGAAGATCATCGGCGACGACAAGGGGCTCACCAAGACCTCGACCACGCTCGGCACCCCCGCGTACATGGCGCCGGAGCAGGCGAAGAGCGCCAAGGCGGCCGACTCGCGGAGCGATCTCTACTCGGTCGGCGTGATCCTCTACGAGCTGCTCACGCGGCGGCGGCCGTTCGAGGGGGAGTCGCAGAACGAGGTCGTCATCAAGATCTGCACCGAGCCGCCGATGCCGATCCGCACGGTGCGCCCGGATCTCCCCGCGGGGCTGGCGAGCGCGGTGGAGCACGCGCTGGTGAAGGCGCAGCTCGGGCGCTTCCCGACCGCGGAGATGTTCGCGGCGGCGCTGGAGCCGTTCGCCGACGCGCGCTCGACGGCCGTGCTCGCGCGCATCCACGGCGGCGCGGGCCCCGTCCCGGGCGGGCCGATGGCGCTCGCGCCGACGCCGATGGCCGACGACCTGCCGCCGCCGCGCAAGCCGAGCGGCACGGCGATGATGGACGAGTCGCTCCTGCCGAAGGAGATGCAGGCCGCGCTGCACGCGCCGATCGCGCCGATCGCGCCGATCGCGGCGATCGCGGCGATCGCGCAAGGCCCGGCCGCCGCGCCGCACGTCGTGATCACGCCGCCGGGCGGGGTCGACGTGCTCGCCGCGCGCGAGGGGGCCGGCAAGACCGTGGTGGGCGACGTCGCGCCGATGGTCTTCGCGGGCTCAGCCGCCTCGCCGATGGCGCCGCTCACGCCGGGCGCGCCGATCGCCGGCGCCCCGATGCCGCCGGCGGCGGTGCCGTACGTGCCGGGTCGACCGCCGGGCCTCGACGACGACGACGACGGCGGCGGGGGCGGCCGCGGCGTGCTCTTCGGCGCGCTCGGCCTGGTCGCGGTCGCGCTCATCGGCGGCGGGCTCTACTTCGCGCTCCGCGGCTCCTCGGGGGCGAGCACCTCGAGCGCGGGCCCAGCCAGCACCGGCAGCGGCAAGGTCGAGATCAGCGACGACGACGGCAGCGGCCAGCCGAAGAAGAAGAAGAAGAAATCGCCCGACGAGGCGCCCGACGACACCAGCGCGGCGGCGACCGACACGGCCACCACGAAGCCGAACGCCACGACGACGACGCGGCCGACCACGACCGTCGCCGGGCCCACGACGACCGGCACGCCGACCACCACGACCACCACGACCGTCCCGACGACGATCCCGACCACCACGGCGACCACGACCGGCACGCCGACCACCACGACCACCACGACCGTCCCGACGACGATCCCGACGACGCTGCCGACCACGACGACGACGCCGCCGACCGGCTTCCCGTCGACGTGGCCGACGCGCCCGCCCCGCCCCACGTCGACGACGACGTCGACCACCGGCCCGCAACCGCCGCCGACCACCACCGGTCCGCGCAAGCCCCGCTTCGGCGGCGGCTGAGAGACGAGCACGACCGTGACCGAAGCCACGAACGCCGATTCTCCCTGGGACGTGCTCGAAGCGACCTTCGTCGCCGGCTCGACGACGCTGGTGGGCCTCCCTGCGCCCGCGCTCGCGGAGGTCGCGTTCGCGGGGCGCTCGAACGTCGGCAAATCGAGCGCGATGAACATGCTCGTGCAGCGGCGCGGGCTGGTGCGCACGTCATCCACGCCCGGGCTCACGCGCGCGGTGAACCTGTTCCACACGAAGCTGCGCAGCGGCCTCGAGCTGCAGCTCGTCGACCTGCCGGGCTACGGCTACGCGCGGCGAAGTCGGACCGAGAAGAAGGAGTGGGGGGTGCTCCTCGAGGAGTACCTGCGCACGCGTCCGACGCTCCGCGTGGTGATCGTGCTCGTCGACGTGCGGCGCGGCCCCGAGGACGACGACCTCGGCCTCGCCGATCTCTGCGCGCTGCCGCGTGACGGCGCCGCGCCGATCACGACGATCATCGCGGCCACCAAGCTCGATCTCGTCCCCAAGTCGAAGCGCAAGCCGGCGATCGCCACCATCGCGAAGCGCGCCGAGCGGTCGGTGATCGGGCTCTCGGCCGAGACCGGCGAGGGGCGCGCGGATCTGTGGCGCGCGATCACCCGCGCGGTGCTGGGGCCCACCTCGGCATGACGCGCGGCGGGCGCGTGCTCGTCCGCCTGGCGATCCTGGCCGTCGCCGCGGCCGCGTGCGCGGCGGTCGCGCAAGCCGTGCTGGTCGAGCGCGTCGCGCCGGAGATCGGGAGCCTCCTCGCGGAGCTGCCGCCGCCGCCGAAGCCGACCGACGTCGAAGCGGCCGCGGCGTCCGCGGGCTCGGCTCCGGCGCCGGTCACGCCTCCTCCGGCAGCGGCTGCGAGCGCGGCATCGGCTGCGCCTCCGGCGTCGTCGCTGTTGCCGCGGATCGTGGCGGCGCGGCCGTTCGGCTCGGCTGCGCCCGCGAAGGCGGCGCCGCCGCGGGTGACGCGCGGCGAGATCGACGACGCGATCGCGCACAAGCTCGACGGCGCGTCGGCCAAGCTCGTGCGCGACGGCGACGGGGCGCCGATCGGGCTCGCCATCCAGCGCCCCGGCCGGCTCGCGCGGCTCGGCGTGGCCGCGGGCGACGTCCTCTACGCCGCCAACGGCGTGCGGATCAGGACCCCGGACGAAGGGCTCGCCGCGCTCGCGCAGCTCGAGAAGGCCGCGCAGGTCGTGGTGACCTTCCATCGCGGCGAGGGCTCGTACGCGATCGTGGTCGACGTCGCCCCCTGACGGCCACGCTGGGGGCTCCGCGAGGCTCCGCCCCAGACCCCGGCGATCTGCTCGGACCTTGCGGCGTCACCTCGGCACGAGGCTGATGCGCTCGGGCGGCGGGGGGATGGAGCTGCGGCGCCCTTCGGGCGAGATGCGCGAGAACGCATGGATTCGCGCCGCGAGCCACGCGCGGTGCCGCAGCTCGTCGTTGCAGATGCGGCGGATCATCGAGAGCTCGGCCTCGGGGAGCGGGCGCTCCAGCAGCGCCCGGTAGCGGCGCACGAGCTCGTCCGCGTTGGTGCGGAGCAGCCGCAGCGCCGCGGTCGTGCCGGCCAGCTCGCTGAAGCGCTCGGGCGGCAACAGGCGCCGGGGCGTGTCGGGTGACTCCACCAGCTGTACGCCGAAGGTACGCAGGCGCGCGTCGAGCTCGTCGAAATGGCGCTCGTGCGCCGACAGGAAGGACATCGCCGTGTCGCGCGTGAGCGGCTCGTCGCCGAGGCGCACGATGGCCGCTGCGTAGGCGTCGAGCGCCTCGCGCTCGAGCAGCAGCGCCTCGCGCAGCACGGACACGACCTCTCGGTGGGAAGCACGGCTGCCGGGCATGTTCTCGACCTCGGGCTCCCAAGAGCACGTCGCGCGCCGCGACCGGCCGTGCTTCGTTCGCGCCACGCATGCACGCGCGGCCGTGCGGCGCGCAGCGCGTCAGCCCTCGTCGTCGTCGGTGGCGTCGCGGACGCGGCTCTTCTTGGCGCCCTGCGCCTTGCGCTTGCCGAGCCCCGGCAACAGCGGCGCGCGCTCGCCCACGCGGTTGAAGCGCACGGCGTACAGGAAGCTCGCGAACGCCGAGAGCACGTGCACGACCACCCAGAACTTCCACATGCCGTCGCCGCGCAGGAACGGCAGCCAGCCGAGCGCGAGGTACACCGCCGAGGCGACGATCGCGTTGATCCAAGGCGCCGCGTAGAACAGACCGAGAGGCCCGACGAGGAGCCCGGCGAGCGCGGCGACGCCGAGGCGGCGCTTGGCCTTCAGATCGATGCCAGCGGCCCCCATCGCGGCCTGAAGCTTCTCGCCCGCCTGCTTGACCACGATCTTCCCGGCCGCGGCGACGACCTCGTCCTGCATGCCGCGCGAGGCGTCATCGAGCTTGGTGCGGAGCTTCTGCGCCGGCGGCTCGCTCGAGCGCCGCCGCTCGTTCACGTCCCGCACGTCCCGCACGTCCCGCACGTCCCGCCCGTCTCGCGCGTCGAGCCCCTTCACGCGGTAGACGGCGTGCTCGCGCTCCTCGTCGGCGTCGTCGCGGTCGAGCCCGCCGTCGCGGGTCATCATGTCGAGCCGCGTCTGGCAGGTCCGGAGCGACAGCCCCGTCCGCGCGCTCACGTTGGCGACGGTGACGCGCTTCCCCTCGTTCGCGAGCGCGACGACCTCCGCCTCGAAGGCGTCCCGGTTCATCGGTCGAGCATAGCCGACGCGCGGCGGGCCGCGCGGTCGACCGCCGCGCAAGGCCGGGCTACGAAGCGTGGATGCGTCGCACGCCCGTCGCGCACCTCCTCCACCAGCCCGCCCGCGCCCTCGCCGCCCTCGCGCCCCTCGCCGCGCTCGCGGCGTTCACGAGCGCGCTCGTCGCCTGCGGCTCGGTCGCCGCGCCGCCCTCGCGCTTCCCCGACGCCAAGAGCGCGGTCGATCGCCTCGACGCCACGTACGCGTCCGTGAGCGGCGTGCGGGGCCACGCGAAGATCGACTACCTCGGCAAGAACGGCCGCGTGCGCGGCGACGTCCTCGTGCTCGCGAGCGGGCCGGCGAACCTGCGGCTCGGCATCACGGCGAACGTGGTCGGCGCGGCCGGCGAGATCTCGAGCGACGGCAAGGACTTCATCGCCGACGACAAGGCGAACCAGCGCTACATGATCGGGCCGGCCAAGCCCTGCAACATCGCCAAGCTCACGCAGGTGCCGCTGCCGTCGACCGAGCTCGTCCCGATGTTGTGGGGCATGCGCCCGAAGATCGAGGGGCCGATCGCCTGCGACGGCATCTCCTGGAGCGACGAGGGCTACTTCCGCGTGATGCTGCGCGAGCAGGGGAAGCCGATGGCACACGAGCTCCACCTCGCGCCCACGCCCGAGGACTGGGGCAAGCCCTGGGCGCAGCAGCGCGTGCGCTTGCTCGGCGTGATCGGCTGGGGTGCGAACGACGCGATGGTCTACCGCGTGACGATGGGCGACCACACGCCGACGCGCACGTCCGAGCCGCTGATCGACGCGGACGGCATCGATCCCAAGGTGTCGCCGAGCGGCCCCGACGTGGTGGTCGACGTGCCGCGCAAGCTCCACGTCGAGGTGCCGGGCAAAGGGGCCGACGTGGTCTTCAAGTACGAGGACGCCACGGTGAACCCGCCGCTCATCCCGAGCGCGTTCCGCCTGAACATGCGCCCCGGCGTGCCGGTCGACTACGCCGACTGCGAGGACTGAGCCGGCCGCGCCGCGCTACTTCACGCAGGGGCAGCAGTAGAACACCGCGCCCGCGCCCGCCGGCCCCGACACCGGCCGGCACGCCGCGGCGGTCACGGGGGCGGGCGTCGAAGCGGGGTCGCTGCCGTGACACGCGATGGTCGCCTCGGTCGCGGCGCAGAGCGTCCCGCCCAGGGTCTGCACGCAGGCCGCGGAGCCGGTCGCCGGCGCGTTGCAGGCGGGCGCGGCGTCGAGCGCGAGCGGCGCGTCGGTCGCGGGCGCGGCGTCGACGGTCGGCGCGTCGGTCTGGGGCGCGTCCGCCGGCGCGGCGTCGTCGGTCGAGACCTCGGTCGGGCTCGCGTCGCTCGGGCCGATCGGCGTCGCGTCGCGCGCCACCGGCGCGTCGGTCGGCGTGCCGCCATCGGCCGTCGAGGTGCCGCAGCCGCTCGGCTCCCACGTCCAGCTGAACTCCTGCCCCGAGCAGCGTGCGGGGCCCGACGCGCACGTGCCCGTGCCGTCGCTCTGGAAGCACCAGCCGCAGCCGAGGACGGGCGTGCAGGTGTCGCAGGTCGTGTAGGCCTCGCACGCGCCCGCGTAGTCGACCCCCGGACCGCCGCCGCCGCCCATGCCCCCCATGCCGCCGTGCCCGTGCTGCTCGTCGCCGCACGCCACCAGCCCCAACGAGATCACCGACGCGAGGACGGTCGCCGCGAGCACCCGGTTCATGCCCCCCAGCGTAGCCGCGCGGGGGCCTGCGCGCACGGCCGCCACCCCGGCGCGGCGGGCCTCTTTCCGGGTCCCTGAGGCCGCGCCGCGATCGCTCCCGTGCGCCCGCTCACGCGTGAAACCGGCGTCCGGAGCGAGGCGCGCGCCGTCCCGAGCCGATCTATGCTGCCTGCGCCGGGGCGCTTGCGCTCCCCGCGCCCAGGGAGGCTTCACCATGCGCATGCTCGCCACTTCTTCCTTCGCGGTCGTCGTGTCCCTCGCCGCGCTCACGAGCGGCGCCGCGGGCTGCTCCTCCAGCAGCGCCGGCGGAGGCGCGACGCCGACCGTCACGGCCGATCAGGCCGCGAGCGACGCGGCCGCCGCCTACTGCGCGCGCGTGGCCGCCTGCACGCCGTTCTACATGCTCATCGGCTACGGCGATCAGGCGACCTGCGCCTCGCGGATGAAGACGCAGTTCCTCGGCGTGATCGGCGCCGCCGGCACCGGCAGCACGCCGGCCCAGTTCGAGACCTGCGCGGGCGCCATCCCCGGCGTCACCTGCGCCGATCTCTTCGCGACCAACCTCCCCGACACGTGCAAGCCGGTCGCGGGCACGGGCGCCAAGGGGGCGGTCTGCGCCGACCACTCGCAGTGCGTGACCAAGTTCTGCGGCGTCGATCCGGCCAAGGGGATCTGCGGCGTCTGCGCCGATCCGCCCGCCGCCGAGGCCGCGTGCGTGACCAACGACTGCCAGGACGGCCAGACCTGCGGCACCGACGCCAAGTGTCACAAGATCGGCGCGCTGAACGACGCCTGCGACGCCAACCACACCTGCAACACCACGCTCACGTGCTTCGGCGCCAAGTGCGTCACGCCCGGCGCGGTCGGCGCCGACTGCGATCCGCTCGGGACCGCGAAGCCGACGCACGTCCCCTGCGACGCCGTGACCGGCCTGTGGTGCAACCTCAAGTCGAAGAAGTGCGAGGCGACCGTCGAGAACGCCGCGGCGGGCGCCACGTGCGGGCTGAACGCGACCACCGGCACGCTCACCGTCTGCGACGCCAAGGACTACTGCAGCATCACCAACACCACGACGTACTCCGGCACCTGCGTGGCGCGCGTGGCCGACGGCGGCACCTGCGACACGACCAAGCCCGCCCTCGGCGGGCCGTGCATCACGCCGGCGAACTGCACCGGCGGCAAGTGCGTCGTGAAGGATCCGACGACCTGCAAGTGACCGCGTGACCGCGTGCCTCGTGCTCGGGCGGCTCGCGCGTTTCGAAGCAGCCCGCGCACGCGCGGACCGCGCGGACCCCGCCGCGGCGGACGCTATCGCAGGTAGGGATTCGCGCGCTTCTCGAAGGCGATCGTCGTCCCCTCGCCGTGGCCGCACACCACGCGCGTGGTCTCGGGGAGCCCGAGGAGCCTGCCGCGGATCGAGCGAAGCAGCGCGTCGTGATCGCCGCCCCAGAGATCGGTGCGGCCGACGCTGCCGCGAAAGAGCGTGTCGCCGGAGAAGAGAACGACCTCGTCGCTCGGCGCGCACGATCCGCTCGGAGCGCTCGACGCGCCCGCAGCGCCCGCGGCACTTGGAGCGCTCGGTGCCGAGGCGCGCACCTCGAAGCAGCACGACCCGGGCGTGTGGCCCGGCGTGTGGAGCACGTGCACGCGCAGCGCGCCGATGGCGATCTCGTCGTCGTCGCGCAGCCACGTGTCGAGCTCGCACGTCTCGGGCGCGGGCATCCCTCCGAACATCGCGGTCTGGATCGGGAGGATCGTGTAGAGGAAGTGATCGGCCTGATGGATGCGCGCGGGCGCCGAGGTCTCGCGCTGCAGCTCCGCGGTGCCGCCGACGTGATCGAAGTGCGTGTGCGTGTGGACGATCGCCTTCGCCGTCAGCCCGCGCCGCTTCAGCCGCGCGAGGATCTCGTCGACGTCGCCGCCGGGATCGACGACCAGCGCCTCCTTGCTCTCGGGGTCGAAGGCGATGGAGCAGTTGCAGCCGAGCGGCCCGGCCGCGAAGGTCTCGACGATCATCGCGACCGATTTCGCACCGACGCGGGCGCCGCGCAAATCGGAGCGAGCTCGGGGCGGGCGCCGGGCAGAGCGGGGTCACAGCCGCGTCTCGGAGAGGACCACGACGCCGACGATCCGCTTCGGCTTCTGCCCGAGATCCGAGAGGTCGAAGCTGACGCTCGCGGTCGCCTGCGTGCCGTCGTTGCCGATCGTCGGCCCGGAGACGCGATCGGTCGCGCCGCTCGGGTAGGCGAGCTTGGCCTGCACCTTCACGGTCACGCGCAGGCCGCCCGCCCCGGAGGGGAGCTGCACCTTCTTGCTCGCGAGCCCCTTGCCGACGTCGTCGGCGACCTTCTGCCAGTCGGGGCGATCGCCGCTCGCGTCGACCAGGGTGACCTTGGTCACGAGGCCCTTGTCGTCGAAATCGATCGCGATCACCGCGAAGCCGGCCTGCGGTGCCCACGGCCCCATCGACGCGTCGTGCGCGGCCGAGACGACCGGGCCGCCGTAGCCACCGGCGCTGCGCGCGCGATCGTCGGCCCCCTGCGCGAGGTCCTTCGAGATCTTGCTCGCGAGCTTCTCCGCGTTCGGCGCGTCGTCGAGCTTCGCGCCGGCGCCGAGCCGGCTCGGCATCCACGCCGGGCGCTTGTTGGCGTCGAACGCGTCGAGCCGCGCCTCGAGCGAGCTCGGCGACGCCGCGGCGACGGTCGCGCTCGCCGCCGGGCCGGGCGTGCCCGCGACGAGGGTCGTGCTGCCGGTCGGCG
>CAIXWQ010000101.1 GCA_903923175.1 uncultured delta proteobacterium
GAGGACGAAGGAGAAGACGAACGAGGTGCTCATCGGCCGTTGTGACGGCGAGCTCCGCGTCGTCGCCACCAACGAGATCTCGGGCGCGCTGAAGCGGTCCCCCGTGGCTCTACTTGTCGACGTCGACGAGCTCGTTGAAGACGTCCTCGTGAGGCTGGGAACCGTCGCGCTCTTGAGGGGCGGGCTCGTCAACCCGCCACCGCGTGGCCGCCCGGCGAAGAAGAAGACCGCGACGGAGGCCAAGAGGGAGAGGCACGAGCGCGAGAAGATGCCGAAGGAGAAGCAGTCATGAGCACGTTCACGACGACGTCGGCCTCGGTGTACGTGGCGCACTTGAACGAGGAGCCGGTCACGGTGAACGCCGACACCTCGGACGACCAGTGGATGTACGGGCCGGGCCCCAACGACGACGAGCCCGACGTTGCTGACGATGACGAAGAGCCGCGTCACCAAGTCATCCCGCCGGTGCACCTGATGGCCGACCACGTGCGAGAGTGGGTCGAGGACCTCGCAGCTCGAGGCGTCGCATGGGCCCGCCGGCGTCTGGCGGGACCGTCTTCTCTGCCGCCGCCGTGGGTGCCGTGCGCCCCCCTCGGCGATGCAGACCGAGTCTTCCTTCGTTGGCTGGCTGCAGCAGCGGTCCGGCTGCACCTCAACGAGCAGGGCGGGGCCTGAGCATGGCCGGGGAGTTCTCAGGCAAGCGAGTCGCGGTCTACGCACGCTTCTCTTCGACGCTTCAACGGGAGGCGTCGATCGAGGATCAAGTACGTCGTTGCCGCGAGTACATCGAGAGCCGTGGTGGCTTGGTTCCCGCGGAGAATATCTACACGGACGCCGCCATTTCCGGTGCGAGCCTCATGCGACCGGCCCTGGAACGCATGATGGAGGCGGTCGAGAAGAAGCAGCTCGACGTAGTCGTCATCGAGGACGGCTCGCGTCTTAGCCGAGACATCGCTGACAGCGCCTCGCTGTTCAAGCGGCTCCAGTACCGGAACGTCGAGCTTCGGGGTGTCGCTGACGGCATCAACTCGAGCGAGCGTTCGTCCAAGTTGACGTTCACGGTCAAGTCGCTCTTGAGCGAGGTCTACATCGACGACCTGAGGGACAAGACGCTCAGGGGGCTCGAGGGCCGTGCGCTTGCTGGCTTCTCCACCGGTGGGCTCCCCATCGGGTACGCGAGCGAGCCGGTCGTCGACCCCTACAAGCGCGTGGTCGGTCACCGCATCCTCGTCGACCCGGAGGGCAAGGCGGTGGTCGAGCGCATCTTCCACATGTACGGCGGCGGTCTCTCCCACCGCGCCATCGCCGCCCTCCTCAACCAGGAGGCCGTCCCTCCCCCGAGGGCGAACAGCCGGCACCGACGTAAGGGCTGGGTGGCGAGCACCATCCGCGAGATCCTGCGGAACGACTGCTACATCGGCTCGTGGTCGTTCAAGGAGAAGGTCTGGTCGAAGGTCCCGGGCACGAACATCCGCCGCTATCGCAAGCGTCCCGAGCACGACTTCAGCGCTCGCGAGAATTGACCCGCCTCTGCTCGCGAGAAGAGGTCCACCCAAGTCCGCGTCGGTGTAGCTGACGTCGCCGCCGCGCACTCGGGGGCGTACCGCCCCCGCTCCCCTGGTTGCTCTCCTCGTTCGCGC
>CAIXWQ010000102.1 GCA_903923175.1 uncultured delta proteobacterium
CGCCGCGGAGCACGGGATCCTCTCCCGCGCTCCCGCGCTCCTTCGCCGCAGCGAGCGCACTCAGAAGGCCGTCGCCGGCTCGATCGTCGGGTCGCGGACCTCGATCCCGCCCGCGTCGAAGCGGCCTTGGATCCCGGCGTAGACGAACGTGCTGAGGCGCGGATCGGCGAGCGCCGAGTTGGCGCCGCCGTCGCGTCGAGTCCAGAGGAACACGTTCAAGTCGGCGCCGATCATGGGACCGATCGCGACGCCTGGCCCCGAGCGGAAGTCGAGCCCCGCTTGGACCTTCAGCAGGTCGAGGCCGTGCCACATCGTATTGGCCGCGTGCACCGGAGACTGCCAGAGCATGCGATAGCCGGTCGCGAGCTTGAGCCACGGATCGAGGCGGCGATACGGCGCGAAGTGGTACTGGACGTCGACGTCGAAGGCCGCGCCGCGGGCGCTGGCGCCGGAGTCGAGCGTCATGCCCGTGCCGAAGTCCTGGTACTGCCCCTCGACGCCGAGGCTGAGGCGCGGGCTCAGGCGGGCGCCCAGCCCGAGCTCGATGGCGCCGCCGCCGTTGACGACGTCGTTGACGTCGTTGGCGCCGCCGCGCGTGAGCTGACCGAAGCCCTGCGTGTAGCCGGTGCCGAGGGTGGCCTCGAACGCGCGGGCAGGCGCGTTCTCGCGCGGCTCGGGAGGCCCGCGAGTCCCATCGGGCTCGCCCGCCACGGCGAGGGAGGCCCACGCGAAGGCGGCGATGGCCGTGCAACCGAGGATGGCGATGCGTCGCATGAGGCCTGCTTTCGGGCGGCGGATGGAGAGGATGGGGAGGACGGGGAGGCGCCGGGCGCCGTTCGAGGCGACGCGTCTCGCGCGCTCAGCGGCCATGTCGCCCCTCGTTGCGCTCGTGGCGCTCGTCGTAGCGATCTTCGTGCCGCTCGCCGTGACGCGCGCCTCGGCGCTCCATCGGGAAGCAGCTGGTGATGACCGACAGGCAGACGACGAAGGCAGACACGGCGAGGACTCGCACGCTGAGGGAGTGACGCATGATGCCGAGTCACGAAGCAATGACGATGCCGTCCGTAATGGCGGCCTCGTCGACGCGCGCGAGGCCGCCAGGACGCCACACCGCGGCGATCCGACGCGGCAGGCCGCGTCATGGCGGCGCGCGCGAGCCTCATGACGGAGGGTCCGCGCACCGCGGGATGGGAATCGGGCGATCGCGAGAGCGAGAACGCTTGTTGCAGCAGGGGCTGACCTGCTCGACCTCGAGGTCGAGCTCGTCGCTCACGATCCCGGAGGAACCATGAAACGCCGCCGAAACGCCCATTGGAAGACCGTCGCGAGGGCCACGGCGCTCTTCGCGATGACGGCCGGCGGGGTCGCCACGACCACCGCTTTCACCGCGCTCGCGACCGAGCGGACCGCGTCGGCGGAGTCGATCATCCGCACGCCGAACCCGCCGCGGTACGCCGTCGAGATCGAGCCGCACCTGAACTTGAGCATGCTCGATTGGGACTATGGCGGGACGTCGTTCGGGCCTGGAATCCGATTCGGAATCCCCATCATGAGCCCGGGCTTCGTCCCGAGGATCAACGACTCGGTGGCAATCTCGTTCGGCGCGGATCTCGTCCGCTATTCGGGCTACACCTACACCTGCAACGCGGCCGGCTGCTACGACACCGCCTCTTTCTGGGCTGCCTACGTGCCCGTCACGCTGCAGTGGAATTTCTGGCTGACCGACCGCTGGAGCGTGTTCGGAGAGCCGGGCCTCACGCTGCGGCACTCGTTCCAGGACGACTACTGCGGCCTGGGCCCCGGCTACAACTGCCGCGGCCGCGACCGGCTGCTCGGCACGTTCTACGTCGGCGCGCGGCTGCACCTGTCCGACGCCCTCGCGCTCACCTTCCGTGCCGGCTACCCGAACGGGCTGTCGGTCGGCCTGTCGATCTTCTGACCGCGCCGCGGCCCCTCGCAGGTCGCGCGCGCCGGCTCCGCTCCTCGCGGACGAGCCGATGTCCCATTCTCACGAGGAGCACCGAACATGACTCGAGTGAAGCCGCTCTCGCGCGCGATCCGCCGCCTGTCGATGGCCGCGCTGATGCCCTGCGCGAGCCTGCTGCTAGTGCCGGCGTGTGGGCAGGGCACCGCCGCGGCGGGGCACGATCCGAGCAATCCGATCGGCCGCGGCCCTGCGCCGGTCGCCCTCGGCACGGGGACGGATCTCGGCGCCGCCGGAAGCTACGTGATCCTCGCGAAGACCGCGGTCACCAACGTCACGGGCTCCGTGATCAGCGGCGGCTCGGTGGGGTTGAGCCCGGCCGCCGCGACGTTCGTCACCGGCTTCTCGCTGATCGCCGATCCCTCGAACGGGTTCTCGACGTCCGCGTCGGTCGTGGGAGCCGGGCGCGTCTACGCGGCCGACTACGCGGCACCGACGCCGTCCAACCTGACCCGCGCCGTGCTCGCGATGGAGGCCGCGTACGCCGACGCCGCCGGGCGCTCGTCGCCGGACTTCCTGAACCTGAGCGACGGCGACCTCGGCGGGCTCACGCTCGCCCCAGGCCTCTATTCGTGGGGGAGCTCGGTCACGATCCCGAGCGACGTCACGCTCGCGGGTGGCGCCGACGACGTCTGGATCTTCCAGATCTCGGGCGACCTCGACGTGTCCGCGGCGCAGCGGGTCCTGCTGAGCGGCGGCGCGCGCGCGCAAAACGTGTTCTGGCAGATCGCCGGGCAGGCGACGATGCACGCGGCCGCGCACGTCGAGGGGATCCTCCTGTCTCGGACGGCGATCACCCTGCAGACGACCGCCTCGCTGCACGGCCGCGCGCTCGCGCAGTCGCAGGTCGCGCTCGACGACGACGCCGTCACCGCGCCCTGACGTCGAGCGCGCGAAGCTCCCGGGCGCCTCTCGAGGAGGACGCGCGGAGCGAGCGTCCGGGGCCGCGCCGCCGGGCACGC
>CAIXWQ010000103.1 GCA_903923175.1 uncultured delta proteobacterium
CATGCCGAGGGTGTTCGACCCCTCGCGCAGGAGCTTGAGCGTCTTCTCGGCGGCGCCCTTCGAGCCGTCCATCGTCTCGAGCGCGATCAGCGTCTTCGTCTTGAAGTCGGCCGCGTCGATCGCGAACTTCTCGCCGGCGAGGACGAGGCCCGCCGTCACGGCGGCCAGCGACAGGACGCCCTTCGCAGCGAAGTCGGCGACCGCGCTGCCTGCGTCCGCCGACGCCTCACCGACCTTCTTCATGGCCGCCGAGTGCTCGTCGGCGTGCTTCGCCGCCGCTGCGCCCTGCTGATCCGCGAGCTTCTTCGCGGCGTCGCCGGCTTCCTTCTCGGAGGCGGCGAGCGACTTCATGGACGCGCGCACCTCGCGCTCGGTCTTGCCCGTCTTCTCCATCGCCGCGTCGACGAACGCGAGCTCGCGCGCGGCGTCGTTCGCGTTCTTCTGCAGCTCGTCGGTGAGCAGCCGGAGCGCGAAATCTACTTCGTCGTTCCCGCCGGACATGGGTCACCTACGTCTTCAGGTGCGCGCGCATGAACGCGCGGTGCAGCGCCCGGTGCTCGAGCTCGAGGAGCGCGCCAGCGAGAGCGTCGGGCGACGCAGGCACGCCGCGAGATGCCAGAAGCACCTTCGCGGCGACCATCGGATCGCCCTCGGCCTCCCTCTGACGCGCTATAGCTTTTTTGAGGCCGTAGCCTCGAACTCGTGGTGCAGCGTGCGGCCCCGACCCGCGACCACCGTCGCGATGCCGGAGAAGCGGTCCATGAGGGCCGAGAACTCCTTCACCTCGGGCACGAGCACGATCGCCGAGGCGAGCTCGCGGGCGAGCTGCACGGCCTTCTCGGCATCGGCCAGGGCGCCGCCGACGAGCTTCGAGTACTCGGCTTCGGTCGGTCGGCGGTAGATGATCTCGACCGGCGCGGCCTTCACCCCGTCGTCCGACGGCGTGACCGTCATCGAGTAGATCTCGCCCCACTTCGATTTCAGATCGGCGATCACGTTCGCGGGGGTGCTCATTCGATTTCACCTCCGATGAGCGTGCTGTCGACCCAGAGCTCGAGGACGAAGATCTCGACCTTCACCTTGTTCGGGTCCTCGCCGGGCTGCGTGCTGAAGTCCTCCTTCATCAGCTTGCAGGTGACGAGCTTGTCCGTCTTCGTCGTCACGCCCGGCGCGACGAGCGAGAGGACGACGTCGAAGGTCGGCTTGAGCGGATCGCCCGTGCCGCCGTTCGCGAGGTCCTTGGCCTTGAGGTCCGCGCGGAGCGAGTCCGCGCTCGCGCGCAGCATCTCGATCGAGCACGGGCTCACCTCGACGGGCCCCTCGACGTAGCCGAGCGCGCGGACCGGCTGGCCGAAGACGGCCTTCACCTTGCGGTCGTAGCCGTACGAGGTCTGCCCGACGCCGAAGTACCGCTCGCGCGCGATGATGAAGCGCTGGTCCTGGAAACCGAAGTTCCGGCCGGCGACTGCTGCTCTGTCGGTCATGGATCAGGACCCCTTCGTGAAGCCGACGCGCCAGGAGATGAACTTCGCGTAGCCCTTGCGGAGCACGCCGGTGTCGCCCTCGAGGCTCGAGGTGCCGAGGACGTTGATCGTGCGGTCGACCTTGCCGACCGCGTCGACGACGTAACCGGTGTCGACCGTCGCGGCGCGGAGCTTCGCCGTGATGTCGGCGTCGATGACGTCGGCCTGCACGTCGGTAAGCCGGCCCGTGCCGTCGCGCTTGATCGCGAGGTCGGAGTTCAGCCACTCGTTCAGGGCGTCGCGCGTGATCTTCGACGCGAGATCCATCACGCGGCAGAACTGGTGCTCCGACTCGTCCGCGCCGACCGCATCGAGCGTCGGCCCGTTCGTGAAGTAGAAGCCCGTCTTGTTCACGATCGTGCGGACCGTGATGCAGCGCGCCGCGTCGAGCGTCGCGATGTCGTCGTCGTTGAAGTAGATCGCCCGCACGCGCGAGGGGAGCGGGCCGCCGTTCCCCTTGCCCTGGCGGACCTCGCCCGGGTGTTTCTGCGGCGTGATCGAGCCGATGCGCGCGCAGTAGATGCCGCCGCCCGGCCGCTTGTGCACGAGCTGCGAGATCGGCGACTGCACATCCATCGGCGAGGCGCAGAGGAGCGCGCCAGCGTCGACGGTCGACACGAGGGCGGTGACGACCGCGGCGGCGGTGACGTCGGGTGCCTCGACGACGACGCGGAAGTAGCGGCCGTAGGTCGTCTGAGCAAGCGCGCGGAAGGTGCCACCCGCGACGCACATCGCGACGGCGGCGGTCGACTGCGACGCGGCGTCCGCGCCGTGCGCCTTGCCCGCGACGAGCATCGTCCCGAACTCGCGCTTGCCCGGGTCGGCCAGGATCGCTGCGCCCGCCGCAGCGAAGTTCGTCGGGCTGAAGTAGGGCGCCTGACACACGATCGTGCAGGCGTCGCCGACGTTGTACGTGCCGGCGGCCATCGTGATCGTGACGCCGGTGTTCGCGAGCACGATCGTTGCGGCGGTGGCGATCGCGGCCGGGACGGTGTTGCCGCCGTCGAGCGAGATCGTGCACTGCGACGTGCCGAGCACGCCCGCCTTCGTGATCGTGACGACGATGCGGTAATCGTCGTTCGGCGTGCCGGTGCTCCCGATCGCCGGGCTCGTGCCCGTCTCAACCGGCGTCCCTGCGACGCCCGCGACGTCGGTGGTCGGCGAGCAGAGGTACGCGACGCCGTTCTGCGCGAGCTGGTCGGCGCATGCCTCTACGCCGGGGCCGTAGCCCGCGATCGTGCGCAGCTTCGCGAGGCTCCGGAAGGCGAGGAGCGTGTTGGGCGGAGCGAGCGTCGAGGAGCCGACGACGCAGGTGATCTGATCGGTGTCGGCGGGCAGCAGCGCGAGCGCGCCGTCGACCTGGTCGACCCTCACGAAGGGCACGGTCATGTGTGTCTCCAGCGCGCCGGGGGCGCGGTCAGTCGTCGAAGTGCGTCGTCACACGGAGGACGCTCGTCGCCCTTGCGGTCAGGGTGCCGCTGTCAGTGATCGCGCCCCCCGGCTGCTCGGGTAGGTCCTGATCGAGCAGCGGGATGAAGAGCGTCACGATCTGGAGGCACTTCCAGCCGCGCTGGTCGGGGCCGCCGTTGATCCACTCGGCGCCGCCGATCCGGTACGCGCGCGCCATGACCTGCCGGATCGCGGTGATGAGCGCCGCGCGTAGGCGCCAGGTCGTTGCGTAGTCGGTGCCCCAGACCTCGACCGTGAACTGCTGCGCGAACGCGCCCTGCAGTCCGAGCTCGAGGGCGCCGAACTCGACCGAGGCCTCGCTCTCGTAGTCGTCGTCGGTCGGGATCCAGACGTAGCGGGGCGGGGAGTCGTTGTTCGAGAGGTTGTTCGATCCGAACTTCGTCGAGCCGCAGTTCACGAGGAGCGCGCCGATCTCGTCGATGCGATCGGTCGGCGCGGACGTCATCGCCATCGGCTACCTCTTGAACGCCTCGCCGAAGTTCTCTTTGAACACGGCCTGCATCGCGGTCTTGATGGCGTCGCGCCACTTCGGGGGGAGCCCGGTGCCGCCCTCGATGCTCCCCTGCGAGCGGCCCTTGCCGGGCAGCATCGCGCGCGCGGGGAGCTTCCACTGGTCGCGGACGATGCCCTTCGACTGCTCGGCGGAGAGGCGCCGGATCGAGAGCTTCGTGAGCGTCTTTCCGTTGTGGCGACCGAGGTGCTTCGCACCCTTCTGCGCCGACTTCGCGTGCGGGAAGCCGAGGACGAAACGCACGCCGCCCTCGTTGCGCAGCGCGCGGAGAGATGCGAGAGCGAGGTCAGCCGCGCGGCCGGCGTCGCCGACGTACGGCGCCCAGGGTCGGCCGCGGGGGTTCTTGCGCGCAGCGATCGACTCCGTCGCGAGCGCGAGGAGGACGTCGGCGAGGCGTTCGATGCCCTCAGTGGCGAGCGCGCCCTTGAGCATCAGGAGCCGATCGATGATCGGCTCGAGGCGCGTGAACTTCTTCCCGGCCACGGGTCACCGTGCCCACCCGCGCGACGTCCACTCGCGTTCGACCGGGTTCGTGCCGCCCGTCTGGAAGTCCGCCGGTGCGAGCTGCGCGACGATCGCCTGGTCGCCGACCGTGAAGACCTGCTTCAGGAAGGCCTTCGCGCGGTCGTGGCCGTCCTTGAACGTGTCGCGCGCGCCGGGCTGCGGCGCGTAGCCGTTCGACGACATCATGATCAGGGAGGCGATCGAGCCGACGTGACGCGAGAGGCTCGTCGGCCACCGGACGAGCGGGAGCTGGTAGCGCTCGCCGACGTCGATGTCGGCCTCGTCGCTCGCCGCGACGAGCGCGTCGGCCTTCTCCTCGATCGACAGATCCGAGACAGCCTCGGCGCGCATCGCGAGGCTCGAAACTTGAGCGAGGCCCGCGTAGACGAGGACCGCCGAGCCGGAGACCGCGAAGGTGAACGAGGCGCTCGCGGAGATCGTCCAGCGCGCGCGCACGTAGCGGTCGAGGTCGATGAAGGCCCGGCGCTGCCATCCGGCGGCGGAGAGCACGTCGAACCCGCCCGTCGGCACGGCATGCCAGTTCGCCCCGTCGCGGGACGTCTCGAGGGTGATGGCGAGCGTCGGGGTCGGCCCGCTCGCGGCCGTCACGTCGAGGTCGAGCAGCGCGAGCGACCGCGCGCCGCAGCCGCCCACGTAGGCGGACCCGTCCGCGAGATCGATAGCGGTGCTGACGCCGCTCGAGGACTCCGCGCCCGAGGCGTGGAGCGCGAGGGCGAGCTCCGCACGCCCCGGGCCGTACATCAGCAGGCCTCGCCGACGATGCTCGCGCCCATGGTGGGCGTCGCGCTTCCGCCGATGAGCGCCGCGACGCGGGCGAAGCGGTCGAGGCCCGTGAAGACCTTGCGCTCGTAGCCGATGGTCTTGGCGGTCCAGACGTTGTCGACCGCGGCGGTCGCGTTGGCGTAGTTGATGACGAGGCCGGTGTCGGTGCCGTTCGCGTCGATCACCGAGATCGTCGCGGCGGACACGACGCCCGAGACGTAGCTCTTGCCGCCGTCGATCGAGTAGCGGAGGACCGCGGTCCCGCGCGCGCCGAGGGTCGTGCACTCCATCCGGAAGTCGACCTCCTGGAGCTGGGTCCCCGTGAGGGTGACGGTCGGCGGGCTCGTGCCGGTCGGGGTCACGGCGCCCATGAGCAGACCGACGTCCGTCTTCTGGACGAAGGTCGAGACCGCCTTCCAGTTGTTCGCGCCGTCGGGCGAGGTCTGCACCGTCGCGTCGAGCGTCGGGCTCGTGCCGCTCTTCGCGGTGACCTGGCACGTCAGGGCGAGCGTGCGGCGCGCGCCGAGCTCGACGACCGGGCCGAGGGTGATGCCGGCCGAGAGCGTCTGGAGCGGGAGCAGCGTGATCTTCGGCGCGTTGACGAAGAGCCCGCTACGCGTTGCGTAGCCGTCGCCCTCGGAGAGCTTCAGGGGAGTCGGAGCGGTCATGTGTACCCCAGCGCGCGGAGGACCGCGGCGGCTTCTGACGTGGAGAGGGTCGGGACGTTGGCGCCGAGCTCGGCGACGGTCGCCCCGTCGAAGTCCTCGAGCGCGTTGTAGTGGGCGGCGACGAGCTTCGCGCGCGCTGGCAGGTTGAGCGGCAGCGCGCGCGCGGGCCCCGTCGGACCGGGGAGCGTGTCGTGGTAGGCGAGGAGCCCGGCCTTCGTCGCCGAGGCGAGGCCGGGGCCGAAGGCCTGGTCGTAGGCGTAGGCCGTCGCGAGCGCAGATCGCCGCTGGTTGGTGATCTGCGCTCCCGGGTCCCGCCCCATGAAGTCGGGCTCGCTCACGAGCCGCTCAGTTGTGGAAGACCTTCACGACGCCCGGCAGCTCGGCGTCCGGCGTGCGCACGTACCGCGCCGCGGCGCAGTAGACGTGCAGCGCGGTCTGCTCCGCGTTCAGGATCGGGATGGGCACGCTCATCGCGGCCATCATGTTTTTGTTGTACCAGAACGCGATCGACTTCTTCTTGATCACGAGGCTGGTGTACTTCGCGTTCGTCGACGCGGTGTAGACGTTGTCCAGCGATGCCGAGCCGGCCGCGATGTTGATCGTGACGCCCGTGCTGTTGCCGCGGGTGTCGGTGAGCAGCAGCGTCGACGCGGTGAGCGGGTAGACGTTCACGTCGCCGTCCTGCACCCAGGTCGTGCCGCCGTTGACCGACCAGCGGATCTTCGAGGTGCCGAGCGCGCCGGCCTTCATCACCTGGATCACGAGGTCGACGTCGACGTTCGGCGTGCCCGTGAGGGTGATCACCGGCGGCGACGTGCCCGTGGAGACGACCGAGTTCATCGCCGACGCGGCCTGCACCGGCAGGCGGCCGGAGGCGAAGATCGGGACGCCCTGGAACATCAGCTGGGTCGCGTCGGTCGGCGAGGCGTAGAGCGGCCGGCCCATCGCGTCCTTGATTTTCCAGATCTTGTTGCGGACCTTCGGGTGGACCATCACGCCGACGATCCCTTCCTGGAACTCGCGGAAGGCGCCGAACGCATCGCACGCCAGGTCGTAGTCCATGTAGCGCGGCGAGCTCGAGGAGTAGACGTCGAGCACGAGGCCAGGGTCGACCGTCTGCGAGCCGTCGCGGTGGAGCGCGATGGTCGAGCCGCACGCGGCCGCGATCGCCTGCGCGTCCATGTAGCGGTACATCGAGATCGCGGCCTGGCGCGCGCCCTCGACGTATGGGTCGCCGAGCGGGTTCGCGCGGGCCCACGCCGTGATGTTGAAGACGTTCAAGGCATGCCTGACCTGAGCGAACGTCTCCGTCATGCCGAGCTGCTGGATCGCGATGGCGGTCGAGCCGTCCGCGAGGAAGCCGGTACCATCGTTCGTGATCGTGCCGACGTCCTGGAAGTCGCCGAGGTTCGTGAACGCCGGGATGCGGACGAGGTTGTTGACCGACTCCGCGCCGTAGGCCATCGACGGATTGAGGTCGATCGCGGCCGCGAGCGCGGGGTTGCTACCCGCCTCGAGGAAGACGGCCTTCTCGGAGAGCGAGGCCTGCATCGCGCGCAGGAAGACATCGGGGGCGATCTGCTGGGACGCGCCACTGGTACCGGACATGGGGGACTCCGTTCCTTCGGACAAAGCACCGCCGCCCCGGTCTCCATGTGGAGCCAGGGTCGATCGGGGCGAGGTGTTCAGTCGGTTGCGGTGGCGCCGGTCATCGGCGCGGCGCCATGTGGATCAGCGGAGCGCGCCGCGCTTCGACGCGTCGGCGAGCATGGCGTCATACATCGCGAGATCGGACGCCTTCAGGTCGGCCTGCTCCCGATACGAGAGCTGCTCGAAGCTCTTGCCGCCGAGCGTGATGGCGACGCAGGTGCCGCCCCCGAGCTTCGTCGGCTCGGTCGACTGCGGAGCGAGCCCGGCGATCTGCTTGCCCGCGGCGAGCGCGAGCGCGCTCTCGACGAACGAGCCGTGATCGAGCGCGGCGAGCGCGCGCAGATCGGCGTCGAGCGCAGGGGTGAGCTTGCCCGACTGCTTCAGGTTCACCGAGATCACGTCGAGCGCTTCGGCTCGCGCTTCGCTGCGCGCCTTGGGGAGGTCGACGGTCGCCGCGTGCTTCCACCGCATCACGGCCGCGACGGCGAGCCTCCCCGTCTTCGCGCCGGTGATCGCGACCAGGCCGGCCACGACGGCCTCCGGGTCTTCGGACGACGCGGGCTCGTCCTCGTCCTCGTCACCGTCGCCGTCGTCCTTGCCCTGGTCGTCGCCCGGGACCTTCGCAGGGAAGGCCGCGCCGCAGCCGGCGCAGTACTTCGCCGAGCCGGCGGAGACGGCCTTGCAGCCCTCGCAGTTCTTGGAGTCGTCGGCAGGGGGCGCGGCGGCGTCCGTGTCGTCGGCCTTGCTCTTGTCGTCGGCAGGCGTGGGCGCGGCGGGGGCTTCGGCGGCGGGGAGGGAGGCGGTGCTCATCGGTCGGTCCTTCGCGGCGCGCGAGGCGCTCGGGGTCACGGGGAGGGAAGTCGCGCGGGCGCCAAGGGGCGCGGGCGGGGAGGGGAGCGACGCAGCCGCAGCGAGCTGCGCGATCGTGGACTCGAGCGAGCCGAGCGCGTCGGCCATGCCGGCGGCGACGGCCTGGGCGCCGACGAGCACGCCGCCCGCGCCGAAGTCGGAGACGACCTTCGCTGGCGTCGTCGCGCGGTACTTCGCGACGTCGGCGACGAACACGTCGGCAAGCGCGTCGACCATCGCCTGCACCGTCGCGCGCCCCTCGTCGGTCGTGACGTCGGGCCGCTTGTTCGGCGCGTTGCTGCTCACGAGCTCGACGTCGGTGTCGGCGGGATCGCTTCCCGGCATGCAGATCACGACGCCGATGGAGCCGAGGATGGCCGTCTCGTCCGCGACGATCTTGTCGCACGCCGCGGCGAGCCAGTAGGCCGCGCTCGCGCCGGTGCCGCCCACGTACGCGACGATCGGCTTCGCGCCGCGGGCCGCGAAGACCATCGCGGCGAGCTCGTGGATGCCGGCCGCTTCGCCGCCGGGGGAGTCGATGTCGAGGATGATCGCGGTGACCTCCGGGCTCGTGAGCGCCTGGCGAAGGTCGAGCGCGATCACCTCGGTCGAGGTCGCGCCGCTGACGTCGGAGAAGATATTCGCGCGCCGAAAGATCGGGCCCGTGATCGGGATGCACGCGACGCCGTCGCGGATCGTGACCGTGTGCGCGTTGTCGAGCTCGCGCCCGAGCTCCGCCGCGACGGCCTCAGGTCCGGGGCCATCGCGCCGCGCGATCGAGATCAGCGTCGCGAGCCACTGCGGGCTCATCGCCCATGGGATCGCTGCGACAGCGCGCAGCACGCGCGTCGGGATCGAGCGTGCTCGGGTCGTCATCGTCGGGCGTCTCCCATCGGCGCGCGGTGCGCGGCCGTTCGTTGCGAGTCGGTCAGGCCAGGGCAGCGCCGATGCAGCGCGGGCCGCTCGGCGGCCCAGGCGGCACGGGCGGCGTCGCCCTCGGGTCGCCCGGAGCGTCGGCGTCGAGGCGCAGGCGCCACGCGGGGGGCCACGCCGCGAGCGCCGTGAGGGCGTCGGCGCCACCGTCTGCCTCGAGCGCAGGCACGGTGCCGTCCGCGGCGACCGGCCACCACGACGTCAGCACGCCCGCGAGCAGCAGTCCCGGAGCCATTGCCACGAACGCGTTGGCCGGCGCGCCGCGCACGTCGGCGGGCACCCACGCGAGCCACACTGCGCGGGCGGCGTCGATCTGGGCGACGAGCTGGATGGTGACGAACGGGGCATCGAGGGTGTCGCGGAACTCCCACGCTGGGCACGCACCGATCGCGTACGCGACCACGCGCGACCAGATGGTCACGCCGCCGAGCGCGGCGGGGAGCGGCGGCGAGCCGTCGGGGGCCATCGCGCCGAGCACGATCGTAGGGTCCATCGCGCTCACGGCATCCCCCCGGCGCGGTACGCCTCGAACGAACGCAGGCGGCAGCTCAGCACGTTGGCCGCGCTGCCGTCTTGCAGCAGGTCGAGCACGGAGCCCGAGAGCGCGCCCTGCGCGGCCGGCGACGTGTCGAGGCTGGTGAGCGCGCCGCCGTTCTTCCCGATGCGGCACACGCCGTTGCGCGAGCTGCCGACTTCGAGCCGCACGTCGAGCACGTCGCCCTTCGCCCAGGTGACGCCGAGCGCCGTCGAGTGCGACGAGCCGCCGACGACGGTGGTAACGACGCCTGTAGCTGAGGC
Organism: uncultured delta proteobacterium; assembly: GCA_903923175.1. Lineage (GTDB taxonomy): Bacteria > Myxococcota_A > Polyangia > Polyangiales > JADJMO01 > CAIXWQ01. The sequence goes on from CAIXWQ010000103.1 coordinate 9,690, forward strand.
GATTCGCGCGTAATTGCTCGCGTCGATGCGCCAGAGATACGGATCGGTCGAGTAGTCCGCGTTGGCGCCCTTCGCCTGTAGAACCATGCGCAGCGACAGCCGACCGCCGTCGATGAGCGTCGCGGCGCTCGGGTGCCATATGCGAGCGCCGGCGCGCGTGGCGTTCGCCGCGACCGCTGGGATGTATTCGGAGATCCACGCTCCATTTTCGAGCTGCATCCCCCAGAGGCCGATATACGCGCCAGTGCCTGTGAAGCTCACAGTGCCGTCTGCAGAAGCGAGGTAGAGCCGGAGCTGCGACGCGAGCGTCGCGGTGAAGGCGAGCCCACACTTCCAGTACGCTCCAGCCGCGACGATCGATCCGGTAGCCGCACCGCCCGCAGCGCCGACAACGCCAGCCTGCATGTCGAAGTAACGCCCCGCACCGCCTCCCTCGGCGTAGAGCGCGACCCATCTGCCCGTGCCCTGCAGCCCGTAGGCCGAGAAGACTGCGGCGCCGGCTGCAACCGACGTAGGCCCGATCACGAAGTGGGTCGCAGTGGTCCCGTCGCTCGAGATTCGGCCCGTGCTCGTCGTGCCGTCGGGCGACGGGTCATTATTACTGGTCTGCGCAGCGAGCGCGACGGGGGACCATTGCGCCGCGTTGCCGATGTCAGCCGAGCGCAGCGCGTAGTTCGTCCGCGTCTCCTCGATCACGAGCCCGAGCGGGTCGGAGTCGAGCGCGCGCCCGATGCCCGCGACGTCGGTGCCGAGCCCGGAGACGACGCTGGACGTCCCGGTCTGCACCGTCGCGCCGGATCCGCGCGTGTGGCTCAGGCCGAAGAGCGTCGACGCGACGCCAGGGGTGAGGGTCGAGAAGCTGGCGGCGAACAGGCGCGCGCGACGCCGCCCGCCGAAGCCCATGCCGATGCCAACGCCGATCGGCATGGTCAGTACAGTGCGACGAAGCTGCCGCTGTTGAGGCTCGTGCCGGTCGCCTTCAGGCGCGAGACGCGGATAGGGTAGACCACGTGCGCGGCGACCGCGATCGTGCGCGTCTGGCCGGCCTTCGTGATGATCACGAGCGTCGCGTCGGCCGTGCAGTAGAAGCCCTTGCAGACGGCCGGCAGATCGTTCGAGTCGTCGCCGACGGTCAGCGGGATCACGTCGTCGGCGGGGGTGACGACGCCGCCCTGCCCGGTGTACTTGTCGTCGGCCATGGGGGCTCCTTAGGCTGCCTGCGCCGCCGCGATGCGCGCGCGGAGGTCATGGTGAGCGCGGGCCGGGTGAGAGGCCGGGAGGCGCGAGAGCATTGAGACGACCTGCGCGGGCGTGGCGGGCAGCGGCTTGGCCGGAGCGACGGCCTCGATGGGGGCCGGATCGTCCGCTGTCGTCGGCACGTCGAACTGCTCGAGGAGCTTGCGGTAGTCGACCGGCGCGCGCGCGGGCGCGGCCGAGGCCAAGAACTGCCCGAGCATCTGCAGTGCAGCCGCACGGTCCTTCTGGTCCTCGATCGGACGGCAGTCCCACGCGGGCCACGGAGCCAGCGCGGCGTCGCCGAAGTTGTAGAGCGCCCACCACGACAGCGCGCCGTCGTGGAAGCACGTGGCGAGCGTCTCGGCGTCGGCCTTCGTGCGACCGAGCGAGACCTTCCCGTGCTCCGAGGCGGCGGCCTTCGAGCCGTCGCCCGCGCTGATCTGCGTGGTGAGGTTGTTGCCCTGGATCGTGACCGCGATCCCGGTGTCCGCGACGGCGATCTGGCGGTTGAAGATCTCGCCGGTCGACGCCTGCGCCTCGACGAGTTCGTAGGTGAAGCCCTTGGGGAGCGTGAAGCCGAGGTTACGGCCGACGCGCTTCACGTCCGCGGCCATCTGCGCGCGCTGCACCTCGGTCCCGCCGTCGCCGGTGATCACCGACTGGGCGATCCCGTGCTTCTCCGAGACGAAGCCCCAGTCCTGCTTCGCGTACTGCTTCAGGAGGACCCACGGGCCGAGCGCGCGATAGCACCCGTTGTCCCAGGGGTTGTGCCGGCCGCCGGGCGTGAAGAGGATCCACTTGCCGTCGTTCGGCGTGATCGTGATCTCTTCCGCCGCGAAGCCGCTCTCGCCCGCGATGGTGAGCCGCCACTCGCGCGTGCGCAGGTCGTAGCGGAGCCAGCGCGGATCCTTCACCTCGAGGTGAGGGATCATCCGGCCGCAGTGCGCGGCGTCTTCTTCCCACCGGATCTCGGCGAGCCCGACGCCGAGCATGATGCCCCACGCGTGGAGCGCCTTCACCTCGGTCTCTGGAAACGCCGCGTACCAGTCGTCCTCGATGTCGATCGCCTTCAGCGCCGATCGCTTCTTCCGGCCGAGGCCGGCCTCGAACGAGAGCTCGCGGCCGAGCAGCGCGTCGGTGCGCGAGTCGAGGACGGCCTTCACGCGGTCGTCGCCCATGAGCCAGCGGCACAGGTCGGCGGCGAGCATCAGCTGGCCGTCGTTCGCCGCGAGCTCGGCCGAGCGCAGGAGCGCCGGGTTCCAGAGGAAGAGGCCGCGGGTGGACGGCTCGAGCGCTACCATCATCGGCGGCCGCGGGGCTTCCGCGATCGGCGGGATGGGGGAGGTCTTGCGAGCCATCGTCAGCGACCTCCGAACCCACCAAGGTCGTGCACGCCGTTCCACACGAAGGCGGCTTCAGGATTCTCGAAGACGGCGAGCGCGAGCGCGTCTGCGCGGTCGGTCGAGCGGCGGAGGCGCTTGCGGAGGAGCGGCTTCGGCTCGACCTTGAAGCGCCCGTCGGGCGCAGACTCGAGGCGAGGCGCGAGCAAGTCGTCTCGGAGTCGGCGCTCCTTCGCGATCGCACCGGTCGCGATCCACTTGCGGAGGGACATCCACACCGCGTCGCGCATCCGGTAGCAGGTCGGATCGGGCGAGTTCGCGTGCGACTCGATGCCCTGCACCTCCATGAGCTCGACCTGGAGCTGGAGGTAGCCATAGACGCCGTGGCCGATGCTCGTCGAATCGACGCGGACGTCGGCCTTCTCGCCGGGGCGGTTCAGGTCGCGGCAGAGCGCGGCGACGCACTCCACGATCTCGGGCGCCGTCGCGTTGTGCATCACGATCGGGGCGGAGGCCCAGGAGCCGCGCGACCAGACGATGCAGGTCGAGTCGGTCCCCTCGCCGGCGACGTCGACGCCGATGCGGAGCGGGCCGTCCTCTTGGGGGGTCGGTGTCCATCGGAGCTCGGCGGCTGTGACCGTCGCGAGCGAGATGACGCCGTCGCTCCCGAGCTGCGGGAACTCGCCGCGGACGCGGACGTCCCAGATCGTGGAGCCGCGGCCCCACTCCTCTGGGCGCGCCTTCTGCTCGAGGAACTCCTTCGTCGCGAGGCCGGGGATCCGGGGCTCGACGGCGGCGGCTTCCTCGCTCGAGATCGTGATCTGGTCCCAGCTCGAACCGGGCTGGAAGGCGTCGTAGAACCAGCCGCTCTGCGACGTGGGGTTCGAGATCGCGAAGATCCGCCCGTTCGAGGCGGTGTTTCCGTCGATCGCCTCAAAGATCTCGTTCGGGATGCCCGTCGACTCGTCGAGGACGTAGAGCATCTCGGCGCCCGAAACGCCGGCGGCGCGCGTCGGGTCGTCGGTCGAGATTCCGATGATCGAGGAGCCGTTCGAGAACTGGATCCCCGTCTCAGGGTCGTCGTGCCAGGTGCCGCCCAAAGGAGCGATGCCGGCGGCACGGGCGAGCTTGCCGTCGGGCTGCTTCACCATTCGCATCGTCGCGGCGCGCCGCATCCGCAGCTCTTTCCAGACGACGCGGCGAAGCTGCCCGTAGGAGCTCGAGCTGCAGACGACGACGGCATCGCGCCTCGTCATCGAGAACCAGTAGGCGAGGATCGCGGCCGTGCAGCTCTTGCTGACCTTCTGGCCGGCCTTCACCGCGACCCTGCTTGAGGTGACGACCGCGCGGAGCATCTGCTCCTGGCGCCACCATGGGGTCACGCCGAGAACGTCGACGGCGAAGGCGACCGGATCATCCCGCCAGCGGTCCCGCATCGCGCGGGCCGCCTCGTCTGTGCGGAGGGCCGTAGCCATCACGCCCTCGAGAGCAGGTCTTCGATCGACTGCAGCACCGGGTCGGGCCCGGCGTCGATCCCCAGCACCTTCTGCTGCGACTCGTGCGCGCGCTGGTAGGGGGACCAGAGCTTCGCGAGCGCGTCCGCGTGCGCCGTGGTCGGCTGCTCTTTGTAGGCGTCGAGCGCCTGCTCGGCGGCGTCCCCGAGCTTCTCGATGCGCCGACCGTAGGCGTCGAGGTCGGCGACGAGGGTCTTCTCGACCTTCGAGACGGCGACGTGGCGCGCGACCGTCCCGCGCTCGTCCCGGTGGCGGACGAGGATGCGCGAGACCTGGACGTGCGAGACCGAGACCCCGTGCGTCGCCTTCAGCCAGGCGGCGACCGTCCTCGTCGACTCGCCGCCAGCGGCGCGGGCGACGATGACGTCGTGAAGCTCGGGAGGGATCTTGGAGGCCATGGCGTGCAGAAATTGACGCGGAGGTGTCCGCCGTCCGTGTGTAGGTGCGTCACGCCAGCTGCGCGAGATGGCTAGGTGTGCCACTGCGCCACGCGGTAAAAAGCGCCTGTTACGTGGTTACCCAGATGTTACGCCTTGCGAATCTGGCATCGCTCAAGTCGGAATTACAGTGTAACTGTGTTTTGTGCCGGGGCGGGGTGCATGTAGGCAAGCGCACTGCGTCATTGCGTGCAGGCCACCCACCCTCACGGGCCGCATGCTCGCCGAGGCTCCCGGCCCGGGCGGGCTTCGCTGTCACGGCGAGGAGGTGCACCGCCAGCCGGCCAAGCGGGTGGCCGTACGGTGCCTCGAGCTGGCGAAGACGACAGGCCCCGGCGCGAGTTCGAAGCGCACGCTGGGTTCGCGACCGACCTCTTGACCGATGCCGCCCGACGCCTGTCCGTCGGTGTTCCGCTGCTCCCCTGCGGGCCCGCCTGGTGGGGCGCTGCGGCGTAGTAGGTGACGGCGCGCGCACCGGCGAGGGCTGGTCGACGACGCACGTACCCGTCACCCTAGCGGGTGGGACGGCGGCTCGCGGCGACTCGCGGCGACTCGACGGGCTACGGGGCGTTGAAGGTCGCGACCGAGGCGACCAGCTGGCCTGTCCAGATCACGTCGTCGTAGTCGAGCGTCCAGATCCGGCCGGCGTAGGCGACCGCGTAGCGCCATCGCCCGTCTCGACGCCGGGCGTCGTGCCGATCAGGACGCAGATCGGCTGGAGCAGCGGCGATGCGTCGAGCGGGTCAGGTGCGGGCGGTTCCACCGCGATCCGGAGCCCTGGTGATGGTGCGGCCTGCGCGGCGGCGATCTCGCGGCGCAGGCTCTCGGCCGTCGCCTCGAAGTGCCGCCGCACACGACGATCGACAGCGTGCACGTCGTCGCCGAGCGGCGCGGTGGTGGTGAACGACGAGAGCGCGGCGCTGGGCGTGCGTACGCGCACGTGCCACTCGCGGGCGTCGCCAAGGTTGCGGCCGGGGAGGATGTCGTAGGTGAGCGTCACGGTCGCCTCGGAGGCCATCTTAGACGGACCTCGTGCAGGTGCGGCGGCGCAGGACGGCCGCGGGTGGGAGGAGTGGCGCGCGGTGCACGCGCTCGATGCTGACCTTGCGATCCGCGTCCATCTACGCCCCCGCCTCGATCGCGTTCACCCGCGTCGCGAGCTCGACGAGGTGATCGGCGATGAGGTCGCCCCGGTCGGAGACGTCCTCGAGGCGCTCGCGGACGTCGGCGAGCTCCTGGCGCACGGCCTCGAGCAGCTCGTCGCGGCGCGAGAAGAGCTCGGGCACGGACTCGCGCAGCGCCTCAAGCGCGACGCGGTAGCGGCGGCCGCTCCCGGCGCCCCCCGACGCGACGAGGATCTTCACCCCGTCGCGCGCCTGCACGGCCATCAGGTAGCGCATGAGGCGGCGCGCGCGGGCCTCGGGGGCGCCCTTCATGCCGACGTGGGCGGCGGCGGCGGAGAGCGAGAGGAGGGGGGCGTTCATCGGCCACCTCGCAGAGCGAGGACGCCGACCGGGTACGGGACGACCTCCGCGCGATCGCCCATGCTCTTGGCGACCGACGCTGCTTCGATCAGGTCGCGCGTGAACCACACGAGCGGGCAGCCTGGCTCGCGTGTATCCAAGACGGGACCGCCGCCGCGAAGCACAGCCCAGCGCGGCTGATGAGCATCGGGTGTCTCGATGATCTCTCCGGCGAGTTGAAGATCGGCGGTGAGGATCGGGACGTTGATGACGTCGGAGAGGGGCGCGGCGAGCGGTGTAGGAGCCGCGAGCTCCGCCTCGACGTCGAGCTCGACGTTCATGAAGGTGAGCGTCGCGCGGATGGGCTCGCTTCCTGCGACCATGTCGATGACAACGTGATCGACGTTGTGTATCTCGACCTCGGTGCCGTCATCAGCGACCGCGAAGATCCGCAGATCGCAGAAGTCGGGGATGCGGCCGAGCGGAGCTCCGTCGGCAGAGACGCGGCAGCGGATGCGGATGCGGCTCACTGGATCGCTCCGATCTCGCGCAAGTCGGCGGTGGTCAGCAGGCGCACCGGCGCGACTGCCGCGAGGCGCGCCGCGAGGGCGTCGGTGAGGCGGCGGCGGCGGAACACCGCCTGGCACTCGGCGCGGTCGGCCGCGAGCTGCCAGTAGGCGAAGCGCGCGAGCTGCAGCGCGCGGTCGGCCTCGACGCGCAGCTCGACGAGGTTCGCGCGCTTCTCGACGCTCTTCTTCGCCTCGAGCGCGAGGCCGACGACCGGCCCGGCGCCGTAGAGCGCGACGACGATCGCCGAGGAGTCGCCGAGCTGCGGCCGGAGCTCGGCCGAGAGCCCGGGGGGAAGCGGCGTGTGCGCGGCGTGGAGCAGGCGCTGCTGCTCGAGGGGGAGGCGGTGCAGGACGTCGCAGATCAGGCGCCACTTCGTGACGCTCGGGATCATCTTGATCAGGCGCTCGTGCGCGGCGCTCGCCGAGCCCGTGGCGTTCTGCCCGCCGACCGCACCGGTCTGGCACATGCTCACGAAGGCCTCGAAGCCGCTGTGCGGCCCGTGCTCCCCGTCCGCCCACTTGAAGAAGAAGTCGAGGTCGTCGGCCGTGGTGTCGCGTCTCATCGCACGCTCCTCGCCGAGTCCCGCCCGGCGCACTTCGAGGTCATCTGCTCCTGCTCCTGCATCACCAGCGCGAAGGCCTGCCCGCACGTCGGGCAGAACTGCCAAGCGCTCTCCGCTCCCTCGCCGCACGCCGCGCACGCGCGGCGCTGCTCGATCAGGATCTCCGCAGCGGGGTCGCCCGACCGCTGCGCGTACCGCCACCAGACGCGCGGATCGCGATCGTTCCGGAGGCCGAGGGCGTCCCCGATCGCGTCGATCACCGGCTTGCACGCGTTCGGCAGGCCGTCCTGCTTGTCGACCGGCATCGGCGAGACGCGGGTCACGAGCACGATCAGGTCGCCGAGGAGCCACGAGCACGCGCGGAGGGTCGGGATCGCGCGATCGCCGCGCATCGTCCAGCGCTCGATCTCCCGGCGCAGCTCCGAGCGCGTGGCGACCGAGAAGACCGCCTCGCGGATCTCGCGCGCCGGCCGGCTTCTGGTCGCCCAGTGGCCGACCGTGCCGTTCGCGCGGTTCTTCATCGGCTCGGCGAGCCGGACGCAGAGGCGGAGCGCCTGGCTCAATGCTCGGCCCCCGTAGCGAGGGGCTGCGCGGCGTCGTCCTGGCTCGCTCCGACGCCGTGCTTGAGCGACGCGGGCGTGAACACGACCCGGGCGGGGAACGCGTCCACGGCGCCCCTGGAACTCCGGCGCTGGCGGTCGACGGCCTGGTCCCGCTCGCGCTGCTCGCGCACCTGCCGGTCGCGCTCGGCCTGCGCGCGCTCGGTCTTCGCCATCTCGGCGAGCTCGTCTCGCTCGAAGTCGGGCCCGACCTCCGCGGTGACCACGTCGTTCCGCCGACCGCCGCCGCCCGAGGCCTGCGGCGAGCCGCGCCAGACACCCTTCCGGATGTCGCCGAGCACGTACTTTTCCAGCGAGGTCTCGACCTTCGCGAGGGTCGCTTCGTCGCTCGATGCGGGGAACCGTCCCCGGTGGTCGCGGGCCATCGCCACGGCGCAGGCGACGATCGCCCGCTTGTCGAACTTCGCAGCCTTGGTCTCGAGCCGGATCGCCCGGTCGATGCGCGTGGCGGCGGCGAGCAGCGCCGCGGCGTCGACGTAGGCCAGCCGGTACAGGTCGCGGCCGGTCTCGAGCTCGGCGACCGTGACCGGATCCGGGGGAGGGGGGGGCGGCGTAGCCGGCGCGGCCGGCGGCGGCATCGCCGCGGCGGCCTCCCCTCGCTGGTCGTGATCGGTGATCGGTGATCGTGATCCGGCGGTGGCAATCTTGGCGGGTTCGCTGTTGTCATCGGTTGCCACCGTGGCAACGCCTGACAGGTGCGAGGCTGCCGGAGCTGCCACCGCGGCAGGCCGTGCCAGCCACCGAACGCGCAGGCGCTTGCCGTCGGACCGCTCCTCCCGCACGCATTCCCAGCCCGGCGGCATCGGGACGCGGTTCTCACCGGCGTTCTCGATCCGCTGGTGCTTCCGCCAGCCGGTGATCGACGCGTAGGGCTGCCCCTCGACCGCGTAGAAGAGCACCAGCTTCCTCCCGAGCTCGGCGAGAACGTCGGCCATCGAGACGCCGTCGGGGAGCGGCTGGCCGTGGAAGACCTGCCCCTCGAGCCACCGAGGCGATGCGCGGAGGTTCCCGTGGTCGTCGGCGAGCAGGATCGCCCCGATGAAGAGCCGGAACGCCGCGTGCGTCAGGCCCGCGGTGAGCGCGTCCTCGAGGAGCTCGGGCTTGATGGTTCGAATTCGACCGCTCATCGGAGGCTCCCGTTCGGTTCTGAGGCGGTGCGCGCGATCAGTGTCCGCGGATATTCAGTGCTGAAGGCCGCGCCCGGGCCGTGGCAGAGGTCGCAGCAACCGGAGACGTCGACGTGCCCGGCGCAGCCCGAGCACCGCGAGGGGCCCGCGAGGCGCTCGACGGCGCTCGGGTCGGCGAGGGGCGAGAGGAAGACCGTCGCCTCGGGGGAGGCCGCCCGGAAGTCGCTCGCGCCTGCGAGGGCGAGCTCGCGCGAGCCGTAGACGCCGCCGATGGGGGTGCAGCCGGGCTCGACGACCCGAACGCGGAAGAGGCCGGAGCCGGTCACCGCCCGCCCCGCGGGTTGCCGAACATCGGCACGAGCCGGTCGTAGACGGCGATCGTTCGCTCGACGTCGCGCCACGCGCCGTGCGCGCCTTCGTTCGAGATCCCGAAGAAGTCGCAGACGACCTCGAGCTTCACCCGCTCGATCAGGCCCTGCGCGCAGAGCGACCAGGCCAGGCTCGCGGTGTCGATCGAGTGATAGTCGGCCGCGGGGGGAGGCAGATGCTCGGCCTCGTAGGCCGCCGCGATGAACGACCGATCGAAGCCGACGTTGTGCCCTACCAGGATCGGGCCGGGCTGGTCGGCGAGCTCGACGATCGCGGAGAAGCGGGTGAGGGCCTCGAGGAGCGAGCCTGCCTCTTCCCATCCCTTCGGCGAGTAGCCGTTCACTAGGAGCGCCCCGAGGTCCGCATCCTGGAGCCGGGACGGGCGGATCTTCATGCTCGTCGCGGCGACGAGCTTCCGGTCGAAGGTGCGCCGGATGGCCGCGATCTCGATGATCTCGTGCTTCTTCGGGTCGAGCCCGGTGGTCTCGACGTCGACGAAGACCAGGTCGCGGTGATGCGAGGGGACGCGGGGCTTCTCGGTGCTCACGTGGATCCTTCCTTCCCGGCGCTCTGGAGCGCCTGCTCGAGCTTCGCGATCCGGACCTTGGCGAGCGCGAGTTCCTGCTCGAGGCGCGCGGCGCGGGCGACGGCCTCGTGCCGCAGCTGCCCCTGGGTCCGGCCGAAGAGGCGGCGGACCTCGACGACGATCTGGCGGCCGCGCCCGTCCTCGAGGGTCACCTCGGCGCAGCTCGGGCCGTCGTCGAAGATCTCGGGGGCGAGCAGGCGGGCGACGAGCTCGACCTCCTCGCGGGGGCCGAGGCGCACGAGCGCGCGCGAGACGCCGGTGATCTCGTTCACGATCACGCCCTCGCGGACGATCGAGAACGCGCGGGTCGAGGGCGCGCTCAAGACGCACCTCCCGGCACGAGCGTGAGCACCGGCGGCCGGCGCGACGTGGCGAGCTCCTCGAGGAGGCTGGCGCAGTGCAAGAGAACGCCCACCGTGCGTCGGAGGAGTTCGGGAGCCTCGCGGGGGTCGAGACGTAGAAGCGCCACGCGGGCGAGGCTGTAGGCGCGGAGAACGGCCTGCTCCCCGGCGGCGGTGACGTCGGCCGTTTTGAGCTCCCCCTCGGCGTCGTCGAGGCAGGCGCGTGCGTGCGCGGTGCTCATGCGAACCGCCCCGATCCCGAGATGCGGCGCGGCGCAGGGGACGGAGCGGGCGCAGGCGCTGCGCCATCCTCGAGGACTGCCCGGACGTCGATCCCCTCGATGGCCTCGAGGTCGTCGACGTACGCGAGGGCGAGCGCGCGCACTGCGTGACGGACGATGCCCGCGGCTCCCTGCAGCCGCTCGTTCCAGGCGGGGACGGCAGCCGCGAAGTCGGCGGGGACCAGGAAGTTCGCGTGCCGCTCGTCGACGGCGAGCGAGAAGCAGACGCTCCGGTCCGCCGCCTGGCGGACGAACTGCCGCAGGATCGCCCGGGTGTCGGGGTGCAGGTCCTTGAAGGCCGGGCGGACCGGCGCGGGGACGGGCGCGCTCAAGACGCACCCCCTTCGAGCTCGCCGTCGCGGGCGGCCGCGTGCTCCTCCGCGACCTGCTCGACGGCGGCTGCGATAGCCTCCGGGTCGCCGCTCTTGGCGGCCTCGATCGCCTTCAGAGAGGCGCGGCCGAGGGGGGTCGCCGCGAGACGCCGAAACGTCGGCATAGCGTCGGCGGTGTCGGCATCGGAGGGGATCGGAGGGGATCCGAGATCACGATCCGAGCTGAGATCCCCTCGATGGGCCTCAATGGCCTTCGTCGAGGCGGTTTTAGGTTCCGGCGCCGAGAGGCTTGCGGGTTCAAGTCCCGCCCGTCGCACCCCTTGTTTTGCCGTGGTCTGCATTGCTCCGGATTTCCCTCCGTCGAGCGACGGGTCGCTGGCGACGA
>CAIXWQ010000104.1 GCA_903923175.1 uncultured delta proteobacterium
CTCCTACGTGCTGCACCTGGCGCCGCCGACGGTCGTCGAGATGCCGCCGTGGCCGACGGAGACCTGGGAGGAGCTCCTCGCCATCGCCGTCCGCGGCCGCATCATCGACGACCTCGACCACCCCGTGCTCCGCCGCCTCCGCGGCGAGGTGTAGGCGAACATGAAGGCGCTCGGGTTCAAGGCCATCTGGACCTTGGACACGGAATTTCGTGCGTCGCCCGGGGAACGGCAGGTGCCGTTCTGCTTGGTGGCGCACGAGCTTCTGTCGGGCCGCGTCGTCCGCATCTGGTTGGCAGACGGCGCGGCCCCCGCGGCGCCTCCCTTCGATCTCGGCCCGGACTCGCTCTTCGTCGCGTTCTTCTCGAGCGCCGAGTGGGGGACGTTCCTCTCGCTCGGCTGGGACCTCCCGGTGCACGTGCTCGACCTGTTCGTCGAGTTCAAGTTGCTCACCAACGGCGCGCCCCCGCCCTACGGCGTGAGCCTGCTCGGTGCCCTGCGCTACTTCGGGCTGCCCACGATGGACGCCGAGGAGAAGGTCGGGATGCGGGCGCTCGCCATGCGCGGCGGGCCCTTCACCGAGGCCGAGAAGAACGACCTCATCACGTACTGCGAGGGCGACGTGCGGGCCCTCGACCTGCTCTTCGCCAAGATGTTCCCGCGCATCGACATGGCCCGTGCGCTGATCCGTGGCCGCTACATGAAGGCCGTCGCCCGCATGGAGTTCGTCGGCGTCCCCATCGACGTCGCGCTACTCGCGACGCTCGTCACTTGCTGGCCCGAGATCCGCACGGAGCTCATCTCCGCGGCGCACGAGAAGTACAACGTCTTCCCCAACGGCGTGTTCAGCAGGGCGTGCTTTGCGGAGTACCTCCAGAAGAACGACATGTCGTGGCCGACGACTAAGGCGGGCCAGCTCGAGCTCAACCACGCCGCCTTCAAGGACATGTCGCGCGTCTACCCGGAGGTCGAGCAGCTGAAGCAGACGCTGCACTCGCTCGGCAAGCTGCGCGTCAACGACCTGGCCGTCGGCGTCGACGGACGCAACCGCACGCTCCTCTCGCCCTTCGCCGCCCGCACGTCCCGCAACCAGCCGTCGACGACGAAGTACGTCTTCGGGCTCGCGGCCTGGCTGCGCAATCTGATTCAGCCGGCGCCGGGCCGGGCCATCGCGTACCTGGACTTCGAGCAGCAGGAGTTCGGCATCGCCGCCGTGCTGAGTGACGACGCTGCCATGAAGGAGGCGTACGCGTCGGGCGACCCGTACCTCGCATTCGCCAAGCAGGCCAAGGCGGTGCCGCCGGACGCGACGAAGCAGAGCCACAAGAAGGAGCGCGACCGCTACAAGAACTGCTCGCTCGGCGTGCAGTACGGCATGAAGGAGCACTCGCTGGCCCGCCGCATCGAGCAGTCTCCGGCCCACGCCCGCGAGCTCCTCGACGCCCACCGCCGCACCTACCCGGACTACTGGAAGTGGTCGGACGCGGCCGTCGACTTCGCCATGCTGCACGGCTGGACGGAGACCGTCTTCGGCTGGCGGCAGCAGGTCGGCGTCGACGCAAACCCGCGCTCCCTCCAGAACTTCCCGGCCCAGGCCAACGGAGCGGAGATGCTGCGCCTCGCCTGCATTTTCGCCAGCGAGCGGGGCGTGAACGTCTGCGGGCCCATCCACGACGCGCTCCTCATCGAGGCCGCCGACGGCGACATCGACGCCGCGGTGAAGACCGCCCTGCACGCCATGGCCGACGCAAGCAACGTCATCCTCGGCGGCTTCGAGCTGCGTGCCGACTTCAAGGTCATCCGGTGGCCCGACCGCTACATCGACGAGCGCGGCGAGAAGATGTGGGAGGTCGTCGGCCCCCTGCTCGAGCGCCTCAAGCCGTAGCCCACCCGTGCGCCCGTGCACGCCGGTCGTGCACCGGCGCACCCCCGTCCAATCTCTTCAAGGTATGTAGATGCAGCCCCTAGACGACGACCACACCGGCAGCCTCACGGAGCGGTTCGCGCTGCCACCGTCGACGGTGCCCGTCTCGCCGCGGGTCGCCCCCAAGCGCAAGCCGGCCCGGCGTTGCCCTCGGTACAAGTCGTACCTGAAGGGCCCGGTCCCGTGGCCCTGGGTGCTGGTGGCGACGCGGCTCGGAGGCAAGGCGCTCGCCGTCGGGGTCGCCATCTGGAGGCTGAGCGGCATCAAGAAGGCGCCGACGGTGAAGCTGTCGCTCTCCACGCTCGACATGGGTTTCGACCGCTCCAACGCATCACGGGCGCTCGTTGCCCTCGAGCGGGCCGGGCTGGTCACCGTCGTGCGGGCGCCGGGGTGCTCGCCGCTCATCACCATCATCGACATCGAGGACGGCAACCTTGCCGATCTTGCCGAGGACGCGTGAGCTCGACTCCGACCTCGAAATCATGGGGTGGGCGGGCTTCCCTTCTCGGCCGTCGTGCGGCACGCTTGCCTTACGCGCACGCGCGAGGGGTCACCGTGGACACCGGCACGCCCCTCGACCTGGAGCTCGTCGCCTTGAAGCAGGCGTCGTCTCGAGCTCGGTCGGCGGTGGCACGGTGGGCTTGGCGTGCGGCGATGCAGCGTAGGGCGACTCGGGTCGCCGTGGTCCTCGGCGCCGTGACCAAGGCCGTGCGGCTCCCCAGCGTTCACCGAACGAGGGTCGCCGGCGGTTGGGGCTTCTTGGTGCGCTCCGAGACCGCCGAGACGCTCGTCGTGACGGTGAACAGCTTCACGTCGGCGCACTCGGTCGAGCAACTGGCCGAAGTAATCCTCGTGCGCGTTCATGACGCCGGCGTCGTCGACCTCGGTGATCTGGTCGCCCTTGAACATGAAGGGCTCGTGGGCCTTCTGGTCGACGGAGCGGCGACATGAAGAAGAACGCGGCCAAGACGACCAAGAAGAAGAACACCGCCGCACCGCCGGCGCCTGTGCGTCGACCGCCGCCGATGCTGCACGCCGGGTGGACGAAGTACCTGCTCTTGTGCGGCCAGACGAACGAGGCGGTTCGTGCCCGTCTGCTCGACGACGACCTGCCCGCGCCCGACGACGACGAGCTGGATGCGATGAGGGCGGCGCTCACGCCGCCGAAGGGCTTCAAGCCGACGTCGACGAAACACAAGCCGAGCGTCGAGTACGTCGAGCAGATGAAGCTCGGGCCGTGGGTCTACAAGACGACCGAGGCCAACCAGGCGCTCGCGCTGCTCCGCTCGCCACGTCCTCGGGAGCTCGTCGAGGCCGCCGTGGTCATCGGCGTGCCGCTGGTCGCCGTGGTGAAGATCCTCGCCGTGCACATGAACATGAACGTGACGACGGCGATGTTGAAGTTGTACGTCTCGACCTTCTTCGACGTCGGCACCGTCTCGCGGTCGCAGCTCCGGGTGCTGGTGCCGCAACGAGTACGGCAGGGGGTGCTTCGTGTCGTCGGCGGAGAGGAAGACGCTCCCACGGCACACCGTGCGGTCGCCGCCGATGCCCGCACCGTGGCGATGTCGTTGTCGGCGTCGGTGCTCGGCTGGGGGGCGGTGTTGATGGCGATGGGCATCGCGCCGGCGAAGCAGGAGTTGCCAAAGCTCCTCGACGATCTCGGGAACGTCGCCGCCGTGCGCACCGCCCACGCCCTGCTCCGGGGTGGCCGTGACGACGAGCGGCGGGCGGCGGGGTTCGCCAGCGTGCTCCAGACCGTCCGTCGGCTTCGTGAAGGGGCCGAGAGCCCCGACGATGCGCTGCGAAAGCAGCTGCTGCAGTTCAACATCCGGCACGACGAGGCGCCGCTCACGACCGTCAACGAGCTGCGGGCCCGCGGCGAGGGGGTCACCTGCGACGTGGTGCCCGTCGACCACGCCGGCACCACCAACGGCACCCTCGACGCGTTCAACGACTTCGACGCCGACGACGGTGAGCCCGATGCGTAGCCGGGACGACCTCGGAGCTACGAAAGAAGCTGGGCGTACGCCCTGCTTCTCCCGGCCGACCCACGACGGGCCGGCGCTCGGTCACGATGCTAGGGCCTCGGGCCGTCGGCACCGACGCTCGCAGGTGAACGTCGTGCCCGTCTCGAGCGCGAGCACCTGCCCGAGCTCACGGCACCGCTTGCAGACGGTCGAGGTGCTCAGCTCGAGCTCCTCGCCGATCTCCTCGAGCGTGTGCCCCGCCATGCGCAGCTCGAGGAGCCGTCGGTCTTGGTCGTCGAGGTCCGACACCCAGACCGCGAGGTCGAGGGCCGAGATGATCTTCTTCAGCGGGTTGGCGTCGAACGGCTCGGCCCAGCCGATGTCGCCGCCGTCGATGTGCACGAGCTCGACGACCGCCCGGTTGCGGGGGTCGAGGGCGTCACGCTTCGAGCAGCCGCCGGCGACGTGCCGGCTCGGGTCGATGGCGCGGAGGCGGCAGCTGTGGACGAGCAGGGCGTCGTCGAGGAGCTCGCCGTCGGCGGCGTGCTGGGCGAAGAGGCGCCAGGTGAGGCCGAGGGCGTCTTGCATCCGGTCCTCGGCGTCGAAGGGGACGTGGCGGAATACCGGGTTGAAGATGCCGCGCCGCACCTTCTCGTCGAACATCTTCCGAGCGACTTTCTGGTCCATCGGGACTCCAGAGCGCGCACGGCAGCCCTCCAGCCGGCGCGCGATGCTCGCCGGGCAGGCGGGGGTCGAAGAGGGGCTCGACGGGCGGGAGGGCGCGCGTCGGGACCGGAGGGCTCGGGGGTGTGGAGCCTCTGTAGGTCTTATCCCTGGAAGCCGGCGAACGTTGCCGCCTCGGCGCCAGGGCGACGACGACCGCAGGCGCACAGTCGAGACAGCGCCGCAGACGTGCGCGGCTCGCACCACGCCTCGACCGCTTCGAGTGCCGGCTTCCTCTTGTCCGGTCCTACCGGCCTCGTATCATCGCGCTGGGCTTGCGTAGAACGCAGCGGAGGCGATCGCGATGGCACTTGTCGACGTCGTGAAGTGGGACGCTGCGGCCGACGAGCTCGTCTGGAAATTCCCGAACAGCGAGCTCTCGACCCTGACGCAGCTCATCGTGAACGAGAGCCAGACGGCCATCCTGTTCAAGGACGGCAGGTGCATGGACATCTTCGGCGGCGGGCGCCACACGCTCAGCACCAACAACATCCCGCTGCTCAACACGCTCGTGAACCTGCCGTTTGGCGGCAAGTCACCGTTCGCTGCAGAGGTCTGGTTTGTTAATCGCGCGATCCCCCTCGACCTCAAGTGGGGGACACCAACGCCGATTCAGCTCGAGGATCCCCAGTACGGCCTCGTCGTACCGGTCTCGGCGTTCGGGCAGATGGGGGTACAGATACGCGACCCGGGCACGTTCGTCCGGGCGCTCGTGGGCACGCTGCCGTCGTTTACGACCCGCACCGTCCTCGAGTACTTCAAGGGCGTCCTTGTCGCACAACTGAAGGCGAGCATCACCAAGGCGATCGTCAAGCGGCAGACGCCAATCCTTCAAATCGAAGGGGAGCTGGTGACGCTCTCGGAGGAGATCCAGGCGGACATCGCGCCTCACTACGCGCGCTTTGGGCTCGACGTGCACCTGTTCCGCATCATGTCGATCTCATTTCCGCCGGATGATCCTGGGATCACGGAGCTCAAGCGCGCCAAGGCGGCGGCAGCGCGACGCAAGATCGAAGGCACGAACTACGTTCAGGAACGCACATTCGATGCGTTGCAGGCCGGTGCTCAGAACCAGGGGATGGGCGGCGCCTTCGCAGGGATGGGGGCGGGGCTCGCAGTCGGCCAGGCGATGGGCCAGTTCACGATGCAGCAGATGCCGGGGATGCAGCAGGCGCCCAGCTACCAGCAGATGCCAGGCCAGGCTCCACCGGCGGCTGGTCCACCTCCGTTCGGCGGATTCGGTGCCGCCGCGCCGGCGTTCTCGTACCACGTTCAGTTCAACGGCCAACAGATGGGCCCCGTGCCGTTCGACCAGATGAAGCAGGCTGCGGCGAACGGGCAGCTTCGGTCGGACACGCCGGTGTGGCGCGATGGCCTGCCAGGCTGGGGACCCGCCAGGAGCGTTCCGGAGCTCGCTAGCCTCTTCGCGCCCCAGCCGCCTCCGTTTGGGGGCTTCGGCGCACCGCCGCCCGCCGGCGGACCGCCCCCCTTCGGTGGTGGATGACAGAGATCGTATCGCTGCCGGCCGACCTGGGTAGTCCAAAGCGCGCTCGCCGTCTTCGCCAGCTCGCACACGCCATTCAACCACTGCGAGTGCCTTGCCATGAAATTCACGCGAGACGACATCAAGTTCGGCAAGCGAATCGACGCGGGCGCCAACAGGACTGCTTACCTTGAGCCCACGAACCCGAATGACGTCACCGGTTGGTGGCATTTGCCGGCCGGCCGCGACCGCACGTCCGGCCCAATCGGGGCCTACATGGGGGTAGGAAGTTATCTCGCCGTCACTACGACCAAAAAGACTCCTGGCCTCGGCGACGGAAGTGGCGTGCTCGCCGTGTTCCTCCAGCGTGGGGCACCGACTCACTTGGTTGCCATCGCGAGCCCCGAGGACTACCCGACACGTAACTTGGCCAGAGGCGGATCGACCTTCGCACACTATCGTTGGGTGAGAGTGCTAGCGATGCGAACACCGGCGCAACCGTCGCTCGCCGACCTCATTTCCAGCAGCGGCATAGTCCTTGGTCAGCCTCTGCCGTTCGATCAGCAGGGCGGAGCTTACATCGACTTCGCCAATGTCGGGCAGATTGCTGGCCATGTCACCAACGTGCAGGCGCAGCTTTGGAACCACTTCGGCTTCGCGGCGTCGCCCGCCATTTTCGCCGACGTGAACGATCCGGGAGACCTTATGGCGGCAGCTCCGCCGGAGCCATGAGGCCCGAGCGAGTTTGATGCACGCGGCCGATGACGATCGCCAACCCGAGACTTGTTCTCGTACTAGCAGAATCCGAGTCACGGGATTTTTGTGGTCGAAGACGATGCGGTTCAACCTAATCGAGAATCGAGAATTCAGATGTGGCGGGTAGCAATCGGTGGCGTCTGGCAGGAAGCGGCAAGTGAGGCCGTGATCCTTGACTGGGTCCGTCAGGGCTATGTCAACGGGTCGACGCTCGTTCAACACGCTTCCTGGCCGCAGCCCGCCTATGCATCGCAGGTCCCGGCGCTATCGCCGGCGTTCGGTCCGCCGACGGCTCATTTCGCGCACGTGACGAATCAGCTTCCAGCTCCGAGCCAGATCCGTGACCACGTCATGGGGCTGCTGGTACGATGTAGGAACGGGTTCAACCCGAGGAATACGAACCAGGAGGACAGGGCGCTCGCCGACGAGACCATTGCTGCGCTTCACACCTGGGAACACAGCGACCCCGCGGGCTATGCGCACTACTTCACGACGGTCCCAGTGAGCGACTGCGCGTCCGTGACCAAGTGGACTATCCATCAGCAGAGCTTTTCCGCCCACGGAAACCGCGTCGCAAACGAGCTTGTACGGCGGCTAACGCCCTCATCCGCCCTTCGTTGCGCCGAAGTCACCCGCGGACTCGCCCTCGAGATGCGCAAGTTCTCCGCCCTCTTGGCTGGCGACGCGTTCTATTCAACGTTGACCGGCCACCTCGAACGGTGGAAGACGGAAGACAGAGACGGGTTCGAGCTCTGGGTCTCGGAGCTTCCGATGGAAGCGTTGGTGCATGGCGACGGCCCGAAGTGGCATATATGGGAATCCGAGATCCTTTGGGCACAATTGCCACTAAGGCGCGCAGACCTCCGTAAGGCGCTCAATCGACGCATCGCGGAGCGCGTAAGGGCCCTGTACACGGCAAGCCGCGTACATGAAGAGGACATGGCCCGTGCGCAAGCGTATCTTGCTGCCGAGAAGGCATCGGCGCCGAGTGGCACGTCGGAGAGCGCACATCGGTGCGGCTGTTGCGGCGCGATGGTCGGACCTACCGACTCCCAATGCGACTACTGCGGGGTGACTCAATCCCGCTCCGATCATGGCTGGTCGTCAAAGACCACGATCGAATCCCTATGTCCATTTTGCGTAGTCGGACAAGACGGCTTCAACCTTCCATCTGCCTTGGCAACCATCTCGAACCTCAAGACTTTCACGCTTGACGGCTCGTTCGACGATGGACTCGACTTGCTGACTTCACTGCGTACTTGGTACGCAAATTGGAAGAAGAGGCTCGACAAACCTACTAACGCAATCGTCGACATGTTCGGGGCCGCGGAGTCCTCCGTCGCCCGTGGCATCCAGACATTGGTGCGGTCAGCACGTGGAGACTCCGACAAGCAGCGGCGCCTCGTGTTTTTCGCGCTCACGTGGCGTCGCGACTTCTTGCAGGAGAGCCTCGGCCGAGGGGTTGGCGGTTGGTTTTCAGGTAAGGACAAGCAAGACGCTGCCTGGGAGAAGAAGGTTCGCGACGAGCTTGGCCTTTGAATCTGTGCGGCAGAATGCGTGCTGCCAGGTCGACGAGGCGAACATCGGCAAGAGAACTAGCCTTGCTGGACGAGCTCTGTTTCATGCCTGGAGCGTTTGCGACATGACCGAAGACGCCATCTCCCTCCGTCACCGACTCAACGCCCCCGAGGCCGACCTCGTGGCCTTGGCGACCGAAGCACGGGCGGTGTTCGCCGCGGCCGGCAATGCCGTCCACGCCAGTTGGCTCGACCTGGAGCTCGCCGGCTACCGGCCCGCCATCGAAGGCCGGCCGGTCCACGAGGTCCTCGGCGTACCTGCCGGCGATCGCCTCGTTGCTCATGTGACGTCGTACCGGGCGCAGCGGGGCGAGCTGACGGTGCCGGCGAACGGCGCCCGTCCGCCGTTCTCGCACTTCTTCGTCGAGTCGTTAGCCGACCTCGTCGCCGCCGCCAACAGGGTGAAGAAGGGCGCGCCGGTGCTGCTCGACTTCGGCCCCACGGTCGTCGTGGACGGTTCACCCGTGGCCTTCCCCCCCGACGTCTTCGACCGGCTCCTGCTGGGTTTCCGGGCCGTGCTGCACCTCGAGCTCGGGAACCTAACGGCATGAAGCTCGACCTCACGCGGCTGCGAGAGGTCCACCCGCTGCTGCCCGAGAGCACCGCGGCCGAGCTGGTCCACCGTGCGGCTCTTGCCCTGCAGCGTCGCCACCGGCCAGGGGTCGAGTTAACGGCGACCGTCGACGGCATGGTCACTACGGGGACCATCACCTGGACGGAGTGCTCGCCGACCGACGTCGAGCAACTCGACCGGCACCGCGTCACCGAAGACGGCGCCGAAGCCGTGGCCCTCAGCTTGGCGCATGCCGAGCGGGGCTGGACCGTTCGGCGCCGCCTACAGCGCGGTGAGCACGCCGACTGGCTCCTGCGTGACGAGCGGCACGGGCTCGTGGCGCTCGAGATCAGCGGCACCGACGACGGCGACGACGCCGTGCGCCTGCAGGAGAAGCTGGCGCAGGTGCTGAGGAACGACGACGCCACCCAGCGGGCGGCCTGCGTCGTGCGCTTCCGGGAGCCCCGAGCTACGCTGAAGCTCGTTCCCGAGGCACTTCGATGAGCATCCCGGACCTGTACCCCCGCCTGACCGAGGCCATCGTCCACGCCGAGCGGCTGGAGGACGAGGGGCGCGCCGCCGATGCCCGGGCGGCCAACGTCTACGTGTCGATGCTCGAGGAGGAGGTGGCCCGGGAGCTCGCCGCTTCCGACCCCGAGGGGGCTCTGGCTCGACGGGGGGCGGTGCGGGCGGCGCTCAAGGCGCAGCTGTTCGTGCGGGCAGCAGAGCTTGCCGGACGGTACGTCGTGGAGGTCGAGGCGGCTCAGCGCAGCGCCGCCGAGCTGCGGGCCATGGAGCAGGAGGCTCGAGTCGCGTTCGAGGCCCAGGTGCCGCCGGACGTGCGGGTGGTGTCGACGGCGCGGTATCGGATTCGGGATGACGCTGCGTGAGGGGGCGGAGCTGAGGTCAGGACTTCTTCGGGGCTCGGGCCTTGGCTTTCCGCCGTGCGTAGTCGGACGCCTGGTCCTTTGCGCGTCACGCCCATCATGATCACCCGTTTCGCGGCATCGTGATCACCTGGCACGCGCCATCGTGATCGGAGCGAAGCGACGGATCTCTCGGGTCTCGGTGTCGGGTTTCAGATCCTCGAATTGACGCACCGGGAGGGTACGTCGCTGCGTCACGAACGTTCAAGCGCCGCCGGTGC
>CAIXWQ010000105.1 GCA_903923175.1 uncultured delta proteobacterium
GAGGCAACGGCCGCTGCCGTCGCACGCGCTGACGTGCGTCTCGACGCCGGCGGCGCAGCTCGCGAAGCCGCACGCGGTGCCGCCGCCGGGGAAGGCGCACGCGGCGCGATTGGCGCCGTCGCACCTCGAGGCGCACGGGCCGACGCCGCCGCCGACGCACGCAGGCCGCGCCCCGTGCGGCGAGCCCGAGGTCGCGACGCAGGTGCCGACCGAGCCCGCGACGTCGCACGCCTCGCACTGCCCGTTGCAGGCGGCGTTGCAGCAGACGCCGTCGGCGCAGAAGCCGCTCGCGCAGTCGGCCGCGACCGCGCAGCCGGCGCCGACCCCGCCGACGCAGGTGCCGCGGTTGACGGGGTTCACGCAGGTCTTGCCCGCGCCGCAGTCGGCGACGTGGCAGCAGACGCCGTCGGTGCAGGACAGCCCGCTCGTGCAGTCGGCGTTCTTGCTGCAAGCGTCGCCGGGGCCGCCGGCAGAGACGCACGACTTGGAGCGACACGTCGCGCCGCCCGCGCAGTCGGCGTCGGACGCGCAGGTCGTCTTGCAGGTCGCGGCGCCGCACGCGTAGGTGCCGCACGAGGTCGCGGTCCGCGTGCAGCCGCCAGCGCCGTCGCAGGTGCCGGCCGGCTGGGAGACGCCGGCGCTGCAGGTCTGCGCGGCGCAGGTCGTGCCGGTCGGCCAGTGGCACTTGAGCGTGTCGGTGCCGTCGCAGACGCCGAGTCGGCAGGTCGGATCGCTGCCGAACGTGCAGCCGCTCCGGGGGGTGCCCGAGCTCGTGTGCGGCGGGCCGCTGACCGGCGTGCACGTGCCGACGTGCCCCGCGACGTCGCACGCGGCGCACTGATCCGCGCAGGCGGTGTTGCAGCAGACGCCGTCGACGCAGTGGCCGCTCTTGCACTCGGCGCCGGTCCGGGTCGGATCGCAGGTCTCGCCGGCGTTCTTCAGCTCGCACACGCCGACGCCGGTCGAGGCGCTCACGTGACACACCGTCGGCGCGAGGCACTCCGCGTTCGTCTTGCAGCTGGTCGGACAGGCGCAGGCGGTGAACGAGCTGCCCGAGGGCTTGCACGCGCACACCGCGTACGGCGCGCAGCCGTTGGTCGGACTCGGCGTCGGCGGCGCGCCGAACGGCCCGTTGCTGCACAGCCCGAGCAGCCCGGCGACCTCGCACGGTCCGCACCCGGAGAGGGCGACGGCGGGGTCGGTCGCGCCCGGAGCGCTCGCGTCCAGCAGCGGGCTCGCGTTCGCCTCGGACCGCACGACCTCGGCCATGCGCGCCGCGCTCGCCGCGTCTCCGCTCTCGGCGCGCTCGGCGCGCTCGGCGCGATCCGCGTCGGTTCGCTCCGCGCTCCCCTGCTCTCGGGAGCCGCACCCGGCCGCCAGCACGCACACGACCGCGACGAGCGAAGTCCGAATCCGCTGCATCCAACCTCCATCTCGGCGCGCCCCGCGCCTTCGGTGTGGTCCGGGCAAGTCGGGGTTCGATGCACGGTAGCGGTGCGCCGCCACACGCTCCGCGGCTAGACTCGCGCCGTGTCGCTCGAGCTGCGCGAGGTCGGCGAAGACATCCCCCGGTGCGCGATCTGCGGGGCGCCGGCGGTCGGCCCGTGCGCGTCGTGCCACGCGATGGTCTGCGGCGACTGCTGCGTGCTCACGGAAGGAGGGGTCGAGCTGCACGCCATCTGCGTGCGCTGCGATCGCAAGAAGGGGCGCACGCTCGCCCCCGCCTGGCGCGGGCTGCTGCTCGCGGGCGCACTGCTGCTCGCGGGGCTGGCGCTCTACGCGGCGCTCGCGCTCGGCCTGTTCCGGTGAGCAGCCGCCCCCGTGCGAGGGGACGAAGGCCGGCCCGGCCTCACTCGACCAGCCGCAGCCCCGACGGCAGCGCCTCGCCGAACATCTCGCGGCGCTGCGCGTCGTCGAGCGCGACGACCTCGCGCACCATGCGCGGCCACTCGGGGCGCGCGCCCGCCCGCTCGAGCCGCGCCGCCGCTTCGTCGGCGAGCTTCGGATCCACGTCGCGCGCGCGATCGCCCGTGCGCCGCGCGAGCTGCACCGTCGCCCACGCCGCCGTCGGGATGGCCGCCCAGTCGGCGCGCAGCAGGTGCGACAGCCACGTCCCCGCGGTGCGCGACGACACCACGTGGTGCGCGCTCGCGTAGGCCGGCACGCGCGCGCCGAGGCGGCCGATGGCGGCGTAGAGCTGGGGATCGTGATCGGTCCACGTGCGCTCGAGGATCCACGCGCCGAGCTCGGCGCGACGCGCGGCCGGCACGCGCTCGAGCGACGAGGCGAGCAGCAGCACCTCGTCGAGCGGCTCCGCGCGGACGTTCTTGGGCTTCTTGCGAGGCGCGCGGGCGCTGCCGGCCTCCTCGTAGGCGAGGAACGGATCGAGCAGATCGCGGATGGCGAGCTGCGTCGGCTCGTCGAGCCCGCCCGCGACGCGGCGCCACGCGACCCACCAGGCTCGCCAGTTCTGCGCCTCCTTCGGGAAGGCGAGCCCCTGCGAGAAGAGCGGCGCGATCGCGGCGGCGCGCCCTGCGTCGAGCGGATCGCCGAAGCCGGGACGCAGCAGGAAGCCCGCGAGCGACCAGAAGGCGCGCTCGTGATCGACCGAGCGCTTGCGCGCGGCGGCCATCGGCCGGACGAAGTCGAACAGCGGGCGGACGATCGCGGTAGGCCAGGTCGCGCGCTCGCCGAGGATGCGCTCGAGCTCGCGCATCAGCTGCTTGGCCTCGCGCGGATCGACGAGGTCTCGCTCGCCGCGCTCGCCGCGCTCGCCGAGATCGCCGTCGCGGCGCCGCGGCTTGCCGAACACGCGGTCGAGCTTGCCGCGCGCCTCCTCGAGCCGCCGCTCGAACGCGCGCGACACCGGCGGCGGCGCCTCGCTCGCGCCCGCGACCCCCGCGCCCCCGCGGCCGTCGCGCAGCTCGAATTCGAGCTTCCAGCGGCGCGGCGCGGCGGCGCCCACAGGCGCGTCGACCTCGACCAGCCCGAGCGAGAGCGTGCCGACCTCGGTGAGCTCGCCCTCGAGCTGGACGTGAACCTCGCCGGCCTGCCCTGGGATGGCGGTGGCGATCTTGGGGAGCGCGACGAAGTCCGCGTCGACGTCCTCGATCACGACGACGTCGCCGGGCCGCCCGCGCGCCTCGGTGGCCGAGCCGCTCGAGGCGAAGACGTCGAAGCGCGCGGAGCGCCCGACCGTGAGCGCGAGCACGCGGTCGCGCGCGACCAGGTGCTGGCCGGCCTCGGTGCCCCGCGGCACGAGGCAGACCGCGCGCCGGGGCGCGCCTGGCTGCGCGGCGAGGCCGACGAAATAGCCGCGCGACGAGCCACCGCCGATCTTGCGACCGAGCCCGCGCAGGGCGAGCCCATAGGCGACCGCGCCGCGCGCGACGGCGAGATCGGGGTCGGCGAAGGGGAGCCGCGTCGCCGGCTGGCCGGTGAGCGCCTCGATCGCCTCGAACGTCCGCTCGGCGAAGGGGCGCGCGTGGAAGACGCCGCCGTTGAGCAGCACCGCGACTGCGCCGCCGCCGCGGCGATGGCGGAGCAGGAACTCGCCGAGGTGGCGCGTGATCGCCGGATCCTTCGCGTACGGCAGCCCGACCGCCACGAGCCCGCCGCGCGCGCGACGGCGCCCGCCTGCGAGGCCCGCGAGCCCCGCGGGGTCGATCGCGGGGAAGAACCCCTCGATCGCGATCGATGCGAGCTCCGCGCGCGACAGCGGCGTGCGCTTGGCGCCGCCGACGAGCCGCGAGCCGCCGCCGAGGAGCGTCACGGTGAGCTCCTCGAGCGAGGGCGCGGCGTCCGAGAGCAGCCGCTCCTTCGCGTCGCGGCAGGCCGCCACGAGCTGCGCGAAGCGCTGCGGCGGCAGGTGCTCCCCCTCGCCCACCAGGCGCGGCTCGAGGCGGTGGGCAATCGCGAGATCCACGTTGTCGCCGCCGAGGAGCAGGTGATCGCCGACCGCGACGCGACGCACCGCCACGCCGCCGGGCGCCGAAGCGTCGCGCGCCACCGCGATGAGCGAGACGTCGGTGGTGCCGCCGCCGACGTCGACGACCAGCACCTCGGCGCGGTCCCCCTCCCCCGCGAGGCGAAGCAGCTCGAGCAGGCCGGGATCGCCCGCGACGCGCGCCCAGTCGAGGAACGCGGCCTGCGGCTCCTCGAGCAGGCGCACGCTCCCTTCGGGGAAGCCCGCGCGGCGCGTCGCCTCGACGGTGAGCGCGCGCGCGACCTCGTCGAACGAGGCCGGCACGGTCAGCACGATCGCCTGCTCGATCAGCGGCGCGTCGGGGTGCGCGGCGTCCCAGGCGCGGCGCACGTGCGCGAGGATCGCGGCGCTGGCGTCGATGGGGGAGAGCTTCGGCGCCTCGCGCGCCTCACGCTCCGCACGTTCCGCGCGCGCCTCGCCCTCGTCCTCGGCCTCCCCCGCGCCCCACGGGAGGATCGCCGCCGTGCGATCGACCGCCGGGTGCGCGAGCCAGCTCTTCGCCGAGGTGATCGCGCGCCCCGGGATCTCGGCGCCGCGCGCCCGCGCGAACGCGCCCACGATCCAGGCGCGCGTCACGCTCTCCGCGGTCTCCGCGCTCTGCGCGCTCTCCGCGCTCGCCGCGTCCGGCGCCCCGGCCGACGGCGCCTCGGCCCGCTCGCGCGGATCGAGCGGCGCGTAGAGCGCCGAGGGGAGCAGCAGGCGCGGCTCGCGCGCGCCCGCGGCGACCTGCTGCGCGACGGCGAAGATCGTGACGTCTCCGGCGCGCGCGGCGCCGTGCCCGAGGCTCGCGGGGAGCTGAGCCGCGGCGACGACGGTGTTCGTCGTGCC
>CAIXWQ010000106.1 GCA_903923175.1 uncultured delta proteobacterium
GCGCGGCTCCGGCGCGCGGCGGCGCTTCGCCGCAGGCCACGATCGTCACCAGCGCTGCGCACGCCGCACCCGCGGACGCGAGGGCGCAGAGGGCGCGGAGGGCGCGCGTCGTCGCGGCGATCGCCGGAACGCCCGGCGCCCGCCGGTCCTCGCGCGGTCGCGGCCGCGTGGACGGCTCGCCGGTCACGCTCCCTCGCCGAGCACGACGTCGAGGCAGCGGCCGAGCCCCTCGCCAGCGCTCGGCTTGCGGTCGGCGCAGGGCCCCTTGAGGCAGGCGACGACCGACTCGACGATCTCGGGGCGGAACGCGCCGTAGAGCCCGGCGGTCGTGGGCCCGGCCGTCGCGCGGATCTCCGCGACGGCGTCGTCGACGCACCTCGAGAGCGCGGTCGGTCCGCACGCCGCAGCGCCCTCGCACCAGGCGCGGGCGAAGAGCCCGATGTGCACGCCAGCCGAGGTTTCCCGGGCTTCCAGCGATCGCTTCACGCAGACGTCGACGCGCCCGCGCGCCTCGTCGTCGCACGTCGGTCCGCGCGGACGGTCGACGCAGCTCGCCATCGCTTCGACCACGTCGGCCGTCACGAAGCGCTGGAAGCCGGCGCACCGCTTCTCGCACGCCGCGCGGTCGGTCCCGCACCAGACCGCGACGTCGCACATCCGCTGGCAGGGCGGGGCGTTGGCCGCCGAGCTCGACGACGCGGACGCGCTCGGCGCGCTCGAACCTGCGCTTCCGGGCTCCGCAGCGGGTCCACGCGGCGCAGGCGGAGCTCCGCACGCGAACGCGAGGGCGACGGTCGAGACCACCGACGCGGCCGCGAGCCTCGAACCTGGGCCGATCTGCAGCGCGCGAGGCGCGAGGCTCCTGGCCGCGTTCCGGACCTTCATCGCGGCGAGGCTGGCACGGCGGCCGGCACGCAGCCAAGACGCAGCTCGCCCAGGGCGCCGGCGGCGCGCGGGTGCGGCCGTTGGTCCCCCGCCGCCTTCATCGTACAGGCCGAGGCGCACCGCGATGGGTCTCCCCCCGCCCTCCGTCCCGCCGCCGCCGCCGGAGCGCCCGGAGCTGCCGCCGCCCGCGTACCTTCGCGAGGAGGCTTCGTTCGAAGTCGACGGCGACGTCGGGCGCATCGAGGCGCGCATGCACCTGCCGGAGGGCGCGGGGCGCGTGATCGTGCTCGCGCACCCGCACCCCCAGTACGGCGGCACGATGCACAGCGCCGTGATCGTCGCGCTCGCGAGGGAGCTCGCGGCGCGCGGCGTCGGCGTCGCGCGCTTCCACTATCGCGGCGTCGGCGAGAGCGACGGTCGCTTCGACGGAGGTCCGGGCGAGGCGCGCGATCTGCTGCGGGTCGCGGAGGCCGCGCTGCGCCTGCGCCCGCGCGCGCGCCTCTCGGTGGCCGGCTACTCGTTCGGCGCCTGGGTCGCCGCCCGCGCCGCGCCGTCGCTCCCCGTCGACCGCATCGTCTTCGTGGCCCCCGCCGCGAGCCTCTTCGACTTCTCCTCGGTGCCGCGCGCCGCGCTGGGGGCGCGGGTGGGGATCGTCGTGGGCGATCGCGACGTCTTCTGCAGCGTCGAGCGCGCGCGCCGGCTCGCCGCGCACTTCGAGGCACCTCTCGCCGTGCTCCCCGACACCGATCACTACTTCGTCGCCACCCGACGAGGCCTCGCCGCGCGCGTGGTCCCCTTCCTCCTCGCCGACTCCGACGATCTCGCCGCACCCGCGGCCCAACTGGAGCCCCTCCGATGAGCAGCTTCGTCCCCCCGCCTCACCCGCCCCATCACGAGCCCCGGCTCCCGGTCGACGCCGGCCCCTCGACGCGCGCCGTCCACGCGGGCGCGGTGCGCACGGGCGAGGCGAACGCGGTGCCCACGCCGATCGTGCTCAGCGCGCCGTACGTCTTCCGCGACTCGGCGGAGCTGGTCGCGCACATGACCGGCGCGCACGCCGACCCGGATCGCGAGGAGTACGGTCGCTACGGCAACCCGACGGTGCGGGCCCTCGAGGAGCGGCTCGCGGCGCTCGAGGACGAGCGCGGCGAGGCCGAGGCGTGCGCCTTCTCGTCGGGCATGTCGGCGCTCACCACGGCGATCCTCGCGCTCGTGAAGCAGGGGTCGCACGTGATCCTCTTTCGCGACGGCTACCGGCGCACGCGCCAGTTCGTGGTCAAGACGCTCGCCACGTTCAGCGTCACGCACACGATCGTCGAGCCGGGCGATCTCGACGCGGTCGCGAGGGCGATCACGCCGAGCACGCGGCTCGTGATCGGCGAGTCGCCGACCAACCCGTACATGCACGTGACCGATCTCGTGAAGCTCGCGGAGATCTGCAGGGCGGCACGCGTGAAGACGCTCGTCGACGCGACGTTCGCGACGCCGGTGAACGTGCGGCCGCTGGAGCTCGGCGCGGATCTCGTGGTGCACAGCGCCACCAAGTACCTCGCGGGGCACCACGACGTGCTCGCGGGCGCGGTCGTCGGCGCGCCGCCCCTGGTCGGGCTGATCCGCGATCTGCGCGGCGTGCTCGGCGGCGTGCTCGATCCGCACGCGGCCTTCCTGGTCGCGCGCGGGCTCAAGACCCTCGCCCTGCGCGTCGAGCGGCAGAACGCCACCGCGCTCGCGGTCGCGCGCGCGCTCGACGGCCACCCGCGCGTCGCCCAGGTCTTCTACCCGGGGCTCGAGCGCCACCCGACGCACGCGATCGCGAAGGCGCAGATGCGCGGCTTCGGCGGCGTCGTGAGCTTTCGCGTGAAGACCGACCCGCGCGGCCAGGGCGACGCGACGCCGCTCGCGGTGACGGCGCGCGTGATCGACGGCTTCCGCCTCGCGCGCATCGCGCCGAGCCTCGGCGGCGTGGACTCGCTCGTCGAGCAGCCGGCCATCATGAGCTACTACGAGCTCTCGAGCGACGAGCGCGCCGCGGCAGGGATTTACGACGACCTGATCCGCCTCGCGGTGGGCGTCGAGGACGAGCGCGACGTGGTGGCCGACGTGCTGCGCGCGCTGGAGATCGCGCCATGAGCGGCGCCACGCCCCCGCGCACGCCCGCGCGAGACGCCCCGCCCAGCAGCACCACCTGCGTCCACGCCGGCGAGCGGCCCGATCCCGCGACGGGCGCGATCGACGCGCCGGTCCACCTCTCGAGCGCGTTCGCCTTCGACGACGCCGAGCAGGCCGCGGGCGCGTTCCGGGGCGAGAACGATCACTTGATCTACGGGCGCTGGCGCAACCCCACGGTGAGCGCCCTCGAGGCGAAGGTCGCCGCGCTCGAGGCGGGCGAGGACGCCTGCGCGACCGCGAGCGGCATGGCCGCCATCTCCGCGGCGCTGCTCACGCTCTGCGAGGCCGGCGATCACGTCGTCGCGCCGCGCTCGATCTACGGCGAGTCGGCGCGGCTGATGCGCGAGCGCCTGCCGCGCCTCGGCATCACGACGACCTTCGTCGACCAGACCGACCCCGAGGCGTACGCGCGCGCCATCCAGGCGCCCGACGCCTCGAACGCGGCCGGCGGCAGGACGCGGCTGCTCTACGTGGAGTCGCCCGCGAACCCCACCCTCGCGCTCACCGACGTGCGCGCGATCGCCGCGCTCGCCCGCGCGCGCGGGCTGCTCGTGGTCGCCGACAACACCTTCGCCACGCCCTTCGGCCAGCGCCCCCTGGCGCTCGGCGCGGACCTGGTCGTGCACTCGATGACCAAGCAGCTCGGCGGCCACGGCGACGCGATCGGCGGCGTGGTGATCGGCGGTCGCGAGCTCGTCGCGCAGGTTCGCGAGGCCGCGCTCAAGAGTTTCGGCGGCATCCTCTCGCCCCTCGCGGCGATGCTGATCTCGCGCGGCATGCGCACGTTCGCGCTCCGCGCGCGCCAGTCCAACCAGACCGCGCAGGCGCTCGCCGACGCGCTCGGCGCGCACGCGGCCGTCGCGCGCGTGCACTATCCAGGGCACCCTTCGCATCCGCAGCACGCGCTCGCCCGCGCGCAGATGTCCGCCTTCGGCGCGCTCGTCGCCTTCGAGCTGCGCGGCGGGCTCGACGCGGGAAAGCGCGTGCTCGAGCGCGTGCGCCTCGTCACGCACGCCGTCAGCCTCGGCGACGTGCGCTCGCTGATCACGCACCCGGCCTCGACGACGCACTCGTCGATGCCCCCCGAGGCGCGGCTCGCGGGCGGCGTGTCCGACGGCCTGCTGCGCGTCGCGTGCGGGATCGAGGAGACCGAGGACGTCGTCGCCGATCTGCTCCAAGCGATCGGCGCGTAGCGCTCAGCGGAACGAGGGGGGCGGTCGGAGCTCCTCGAGCCACGACTCGAGCCCCTCGTCGGGCTGATCGAACTGCACCGCGACGCGGTGGTGCCAGAGGCCGTCGGGGTCCTCGCGGTTGGGCTCGCAGCGGACGACGGAGGCCTGCAGCGTGCGCTCGACCGTGCCGTCGGGCGGCAGGCGGATCGTCACGCGCAGCTTCGCGCCGAGCTCGAAGGGCACGCCGGTGAGCAACAGCAGCCCGGCCTTGCTCGCGTCGCGGCTCACTGCGAGCGCGGCCTCGCGGTCCGGGCCCTCGAGCTCGATGGCGAGCCAAATCGCGGTCCGCTCGTGGGCGCGTCGCTGCACCCCGACAGGGTACCACCAACCCGAGCGGCGTCGGGATAGCCGGGAGCAACGCGCTGCGATACGGTCATTTCGTGGAGCCCGCGTCCCCGGCCTCCCCGGCGCAGATGGGCGGCTCGCGCTTCGAGGTCCGTCGGCGCCTCGGGGCGGGCGGGTTCGGCATCGTCTACGAGGCGTACGACCAAGAGCGTCGCGCCGAGGTCGCGATCAAGACGCTCGCGCGCCTCGACGCGGCCGCGCTCTACCGCTTCAAGCGCGAGTTCCGCGCGCTCGCCGACGTTCGTCACCCGAACCTCGTCGAGCTGCACGAGCTCGTCTCCGTGGGCGACGACTGGCTCCTGGTCATGGAGCTCGTGCGCGGCACCGACGCGCTCTCGTGGGTGCGCGGCGTCCGCCACGCGACCCATGACGCCGAGACCATCGACGCGCCGGTGACGCCAGCGGGGCAGAAGGCGCGGATCCGCCTCGGCGAGCAGCCGACGATCGTCGTGCCTGTCGACTACGCGCGCCTGCGCGATCTCCTCGTCCAGCTCGCCGACGCGGTGATCGCGCTGCACGCCGCGGGCAAGCTCCACCGCGATCTCAAGCCCTCGAACGTGCTCGTCGAGGAGGCGTCGGGCCGCGTGGTCGTCGTGGATTTCGGCATCGCGACCGAGCTGCACGGCCACGTCGCGCGGCAGTCGGACGTCGGCATGCTCGCGGGCACCCCCGAGTACATGGCGCCGGAGCAGGCGACGGGCGATCCGCTCAGCGAGGCCGCCGACTGGTACGCCTTCGGCGTGCTGCTGTTCGAGGCGCTGACGGGGCGCCTGCCGTTCGTCGGCGCGCCGATGCAGGTGCTCATCGACAAGCAGCGCTTCGAGGCGCCGCGGCCGAGCGAGCTGGCGCCGGCGATCCCGAAGGATCTCGCCACGCTCTGCGGCGATCTGCTGCGCATCCACGCCGACGCGCGCCCCACCGGCGCCGAGGTGCTGCGGAGGCTCGGCGCGCCGACCGAGGCGCCCCACCGCGTGCGTTCGGGCATGCGCGGCGCCGTGCCGTCGCACCCGAGCGGCCCGACCGCGCTCGTCGGCCGCGCTCGCGAGCTCGAGGTGCTGCGCTCCGCGTACGAGGCCACGCGCCTCGGCCGCGCGGCCACGGTGGTCGTCACGGGGCGCTCCGGCATGGGCAAGACCGCGCTGGTGCGCGCGTTCCTCGAGGAGATCAGCAGCGGCGCGGTGGTGCTCGCGGGGCGCTGCTACGAGCGCGAGTCGGTCCCCTACAAGGCGCTCGACGCAGTCGTCGACGAGCTGTCGCGCGAGCTGCTGAAGCTGCCGGCCAGCGAGGCTGCGGTGGTGGTGCCGCGCGACGCGGCCGCGCTCGTGCGGCTCTTCCCCGTGCTCCAGCGCGTCGCGGCGATCGCCGACGCCCCGCGGCGGCGCGACGGCACCGCCGAGCCCCAGCTGCTCCGGCGCCGCGCGTTCGCCGCGCTGCGCGAGCTGCTCACGCGCCTCGCCGATCGGCGGCCGGTCGTGGTCTTCATCGACGATCTCCACTGGGGTGACGCGGACAGCGCCGCGCTGCTCGCCGAGCTCGTCGCGCCGCCCGACCCGCCGCCGTTGCTGCTGATCGTGGGGCACGCCGAGGAGGTCGTCGGGGCGGCGTCGGTGCTCACGCCGCTGCGCGCGACGCCGCCGCTGGTGGGCGACGGCGGCGTGCAGCGAATCCGCCTCGGTCCGCTCTCGAAGGCGGAGGTCATCTCGCTGGCGAGCGCGCTGCTCGGCGCCGAGGCGGCCGCGCCGATCGCGGACGGGCTCGTCGAGGAGTCGAGCGGCATCCCGCTGCTGGTGCGCGAGGTGCTCGACGGCATCTCCGCGCAGACCGACCTCCCACCGACCGATTTCCGGCTCGACGCGATGCTGCACGCGCGCCTCGCCGCGCTGCCCGCGAGCGGGCGGAGGTTGGTGCGCGTGCTCGCCGTCGCGGGCCGGCCGATGCGGCTCGATCGCGCGATGCGCGCCGCCGAGCTGTCGGGCGAGGATCGGCGCGAGGCGCTCGACTGCGTGCGCGTCGCCCGGCTGGTGCGCGCCGCGGGCACGCGCGGGAGCGACACCGCCGAACCGTGGCACGAGCGCGTGCGCTCCGCGGTGCTCCGCGACCTCGACGACGAGGCGCTGCGCGCGACGCACGGCGCCATCGCCAAGGCGCTGCGCGAGCTCGGCGACGAGGACCCCGAGGCGCTCTTCACGCACTTCCATGCCGCCGGCAACGCCGCGCTCGCGACGCGGTACGCGGAGGAGGCGGCGGCCAAGGCGATGCACGCCCTCGCCTTCGACCGCGCGGCCGACTTCTACCGCCAGGCGCTCGATCTCGCCGGCGAGGATCAGGAGCGCGCGCTCGGCCTCTGGGAGCAGCTCGGCGCCGCGCTCGCGCACGCCGGGCGCGGCGCGGAGGCGTCGGAGGCGCTGCTCACCGCCTCGGAGGGCGCGAGCGGGCTGCCGCGCCTCGAGCTTCGGCGGCGCGCGGCCGAGCAGTTGCTGGTGAGCGGGCGGGTCGACGAGGGGCTGCGCGTGATGCGCGAGGTGCTCCAGCCGCTCGGCCTGGAGCTCGCGCCCACGCCGTTCCGCGCGCTGCTTTCGCTGCTCGTGTTGCGCGTCTGGATCGCGGTGCGGGGGCTCGGCTTCGTGGAGCACGATCCGGCCACCGTGCCGCCGCGTACGCTCGCGCGCATCGACGTCGCTTGGTCCACGGCCGCGGGGCTCGCGGTGGTCGACAACGTGCGCGCGGCGCATTTCCAGACCCGCAACCTGCTGCTGTGCCTGCGCGCCGGCGAGCCGATGCGCCTGCTGCGCGCGCTCGTGCTCGAGACGATCTTCGTCGCTACGCGCGGCACTCGGAAGTACGCGCGCGCGCTCGACATCATCGAGACCTGCCGCGCGCTCGCGCGACGGCTCCGCGGCGCCGAGGCCGAGGCGCTGGTCGAGCTCGCCGTCGCCTCGGCCGCGTACTTCACCGGGCACTGGCGGCTCGCGGGCGAGGCGGTCGACCGCTTCCTCGCGCTCGATCGCGGCGGCCCGTCGCGTCAGCACTGGGAGCTCCGTTCGCTCCAGTACTTCGGACTCTGCGCGCGAATCTACCGCGGCGAGCTCGAGCAACTGGCGCAGCGCCTGCCGATCTACCTGCGCGACGCGCACGATCGCGGCGACCTGTACTTCGGCACCAACCTGTACGTCGGCGAGACCAACCTGTGGTGGCTGCTCGCCGACGACCCCGCCGAGGCGAAACGGGTGGTCGACGCGGCGATGGCGAACTGGTCTCGCGACACGGTGCAGGTGCAGCACTGGTACGCGTTGCAGTCGCTCGCCCACATCGATCTGTACACCGGGTCGGTCGAGGGGACGCTCGCGCGCGTCGAGCGTGCGCTCCCCGGAATCCGCGCCTCGCAGCTGCTCCGCGTGCAGCACACCCGCGTGCGCGCGCACTGGCTGCACGCGCGGTGCGCGCTCGCGGGGTCGACCGAGCGCTCGGCGCTCGCGA
>CAIXWQ010000107.1 GCA_903923175.1 uncultured delta proteobacterium
CCCGCCGCGGCCTGGTGCCCGCCGAAGCCCTCGAGGGTGTCGCGGCAGGCGGTCAGCGCGTCGTGCAGGCGCGCGCCGACGGGGCCTCGCGCCGAGCCGCGGCCGCTCGCGCCGTCGAAGCCGATCGCGACCACGGGAACGTGGAAGCGATCGACGAGCCGCGCGGCGACGATCCCGACGACACCGACGTTCCAGCCGTCTCCGCCCACCACGATGCCCGCGGCGTCGGCCTGCCGGGTGTCATCGATCTGTGCCAGCGCAGCGTCGACGATTTGACGCTCCACCTCGCGGCGGCGCTTGCAGTCGTCCTCGAGACGCATCGCGAGCAGGCGCGCGCGGCCGCGATCGGCCTCGAGCAAGAGGGCGAGCGAGGGCTCCGGCGAGCCGAGGCGCCCGGGCGCGTTGATGCGTGGCGCGAGGCGAAAGGAGATGTCCTGTCCGGTCACCGGCAGGCCGGGGGCGAGCCCGACGATCTCCGCGAGCGCTTCGAGGCCCGGACGGCTCGTGGTCGCCAGGCGCGCGAGACCCGCGCGGACCAGCGCACGGTTGTCGCCGACCAGCGGCGCCACGTCGGCGACCGTGCCGAGCGCTACGAGATCGAGCAGCGGTCGTAGATCGAAGCTGGCCCCGAGCCGCGCCCGCACCGCCGCGGCGACCGAGAGCGCGAGCCCGCATGACGCGAGGTGCTTGAACGCGAAGCCGCACTCGGCGCGGTGCGGGTTCAGGAACGCGAGCACCGGCAGCGGCTCGGCGGGGACGAGGTGGTGATCGATGACGATCACGTCGATGCCGGCGCGCCGCGCGTCCGCGAGGCGTGGGTGGTCGCTCGTGCCGCAGTCGCACGTGACGAGGAGGGTCGGCGTGGCCTCGCGCACCTTCTCGAGCGCGCGCGCGGAGAAGCCGTAGCCTCCGTCGAAGCGCGAGGCGAGGATCGGCACCACCACGGCGCCGAGCGCGCGCAGCGCCAGCGTGAGGATCGCGGTGCTGGTGATGCCGTCCACGTCGTAGTCTCCGAAGACGACGACCCGCTCGTGACGCTGCGCTGCGCGCGCGAGGCGCTCGGCGGCGAGCTCGCGATCGGCCATGCCGTCGGGCGCGGTGAGCTCGGAGAGGCGCGGATCGAGGAACGCCCGCACGACGCGCGGATCGTGGAAGCCGCGCGCGGCGAGCACCTCCGCGAACGTGCGCGTCACGCCGAGCGCGTCGCGGAGCGCGCGGGCGGACGCGTCGCGATCGGCGGGCGACGTCGTTCCCTCGGCGGCCATCCGCGGCGCGTATCGCAACGCCGGCCGCGCGCCCAGCGCGGATCGCGGAATGTCGCGCCCCCGAGGACCGCGCGCCGTTCGTGCCGCCGTCGCGGTCGCGTCAGTTCAGCCGGGGCGGCACGATGAACAGCACGTCGCGCGGCTTGCCGAGCGTCACCGCGGGGACCGCGGCGGTCGGGTTCTGCGCCCAGACCGTCAACGTCGCGCGGAAGATCTGCGCCGAGGTGGTCGGCGCGATCGTGGTGTTCTTCTTGGGCGTGACGCTGAAGCAGTAGCGGGGCCCCGGGTTCACGCCGAGCATCGTCTCGCTGGTGCCGTCGGCGCCCGCCGTGGCGCGCGGGCCGACGAACTTGTCGGCCGTGCTGCCCGGCAGCGCGGTGCAGGGCTTCGCGGTCTCGGGGTCGGTGCCGCTGCCGGTCGGGACGATCGACGTGAGGAACTGGTCGACGACGTCGGTGGCGCCCGCGGGCGAGGCGGCGACGTGCACGTCGTACTTCACGGCGAGCAGCAGGGCGCGCACGCCGCTGACGATCGTCGTCGAGAGCCCGGTGCCGTCGTGGTGGAGCGAGAAGATCATCCGGCACGCGCCGCCCGGGCCGTCGCCGGCGACCGCCCCGCCGTCGAGGCCCGTGCGGCAGGCGCCGCCGAACGCGCTCGGCGGCACGTTCGAGCCCGTGTTGTCGGTGAGGTACGCCATGTCGCCGTACGCGGAGGTGATGCTCCCCGCGTTGCGGATGTACCCGTCGTTGTCGGCGCCGCCGTTGCCGTCCTGCGCGGCGATCCCGATGAACTTCGCGCCGCGGGCGTTGATCGCGTCCTTGAGGTTGCCGATCGTCTGGTAGCCGCCGTACGCGATCGTGCCGTACGAGCCGTCGGTCTGCACGCCGTTGTGGAAGGGCGCGTCCGAGATCTCCACGAGGATCGGCAGCGCCCCTTTGCGGAAGCCGAGCGAGCCGAACGTGGTCGCGGTGTCGGGCGTCGCGGCGATCGTGCCGCGGCAGCCGCCCGGGATCGCCTGGCCGTCGATCGCGTGGATGAGCGAGAGCACCTGCGCCTCGGGGATGTCGTTGCCGTCGTCCGTGAAGTGCAGCGCGTTCGCCGCGCCTTGCGCGAGAGAGATCGCGCCGGGCTGCGTCGCGCCGCCGATCGAGACGTCGCGGATCAGCCCGTTCGGCAGGTCGTAGTAGGTGTAGTCGGCGCCGACCGAGGCGCTGTAGGCGTTGCAATCGCCCCAGCCCGAGAAGGGGTCGGAGCCGTTCGGGATGTCGTCATGCCCGGCGATGCCGACGCCGAGATCGGGGATGTTGCTCGCGAGCTGGCTGATGATCGTGCCGAGCCCGCTGCGCAGGTTGGTGATCTCGCCCGTCATCGACGCGGTGGTGTCGACGACGAAGCCGAGGTCGCCCTTGTTGAGCGTGGTCGCCATCGCGAGGATCTCGGTCGCGGGCGAGGGCGCGTCGCCGAAGGGCTCGAGGAAGTAGAACGCTCCGAGGCTCTGCGGCGTCTTGGTGCCGTCGTTCGCGAGCGTCGGCACGCCGAGGTAGCTGCCGATCGTGACCTCGACGAGATCGCCGACGCCGTCGCCGTCGGTGTCGGCCTTCACGCGATCGGTCTCGCCGGGGTCGACGACGCAGTTGTTGTTGCGGTCCTCGGCGCTGTCGAGGAGCAGGTCGCCGTCGCTGTCTCGATCGAGGTAGTCGGGGACGCCGTTCTTGTTGGTGTCGAGGACCTGCACGTCGTAGTCGGCGGCGGTCGCGATGCGCGCGTGGCCTTCGCAGAGGTCCTCGACGCCGTCGCCGTCGCTGTCGCGATCGCGGAACGCCGGGATGCCGTCGCCGTCCGGATCGGCGGTGGTGTCGTCGAGGTCGAGGATGAAGTCGTTGTCGGAGTCGCGGTCGTAGGCGTCGGGGAGCTTGTCGCCGTCGGTGTCGATGGCGAGCCCCTGGTAGACGCCGGCGTTGTCCCTCATCTCGATCGCGTCGGGGAGCCCTTTGGTCTTGTCCGCGCTGCGCGAGTCGTGGTCGTTGTCGAAGTCGAGGAAGTCGGGGACGCCGTCGCCGTCGAAGTCGAGCGGCTTGGTGAAGCCGCAGCCGCTCACGCCGGGGATCGACGGGCAGGCTTCGTCCTGGTCGGGGAGCCCGTTGCCGTCGCTGTCCTTGTCGCGGAAGTTCGCCACGCCGTCGCCGTCGGCGTCGTTCAGGTCGGCGTAGGGGGACGCGTCGCAGCCCGCGACGAACCACTCGATGCGATCCGGGATGCCATCGTTGTCGCTGTCGAGATCCTTCCAGTCCGGCGTGCCGTCGCCGTCGGTGTCGACGTCGGCGCCGGCAGTTCCTCCCGCGCCGCCGCCGCGCCCCTCGATCAGATCCGTGATCCCGTCGCCGTCGCTGTCGAGCCCGCACCCTGGGATGAACCCCGTGTCGCCCGCGTCGTAGTCGGGGGCCGCGTCGGGCGTCTCGCTCGCGGCCGCGTCGGGCGTCTCGCTCGCGGCCGCGTCGTCGCCGGCCTCGATCACGGTCGAGTCGTCGCTGGCCTCCGCGGGCGCGCCGTCGTCGCCCGCCTCGTACGCGCCCGTGTCCACCCCGGTGTCGAGCCCGCCGCCCGTCTTGTCCACGCCGTTCGAGCACGCGGCGGGCGCGCACACGACCACGGCGAACAGCAGCCGAGCGGGGAGGGCGAGGGCCCTGGGCCAGGCGAGGCGCGGCGAGGCGAGGCGAGCGACGAGCGGGCGCGCGCGGAGGCGAAGTCGGGGCATGAGCGAGGCGACTCCTCGGAGGCAGGATGCGACGTGTGATTATGCACTTGGGACGGCGACCGCCGCACGCCCGGGGGCGCGCCCGCGCTCTCCCACGGCCACCGACACCCTCCGACCGGGCCGGTCCTGCGGGCGCTCGGGCCGAATTGCTGGCGGTGCGCGCCCCCGCGCGCGAAGCTCCGCGCCTCGAATGGCTGCAGCGGACGAAGCCTCCTCGGACGGCGCGGGCGACCCCGAGGACGGGCGCCCGCGCTACCGGATCCAAGCCGTGTGCGAGCGGACGGGGATCGCCGCGGCGACGTTGCGGGCGTGGGAGCGGCGCTACGGGATTCCCTCGCCGGCGCGCAGCGCGGGGCACTACCGGCTCTACGACGACCACGACGTCGCGCTGCTGCGACGCATGGCGGGCTTCTGCGCCTCGGGCATGCGCCCCGCGGAGGCCGCGCGACTCGCGAAGCGGGTCGTGCCGGAGGCCGTGGTCGACGACGATCCCGGCGTGCTCGTCGAACGCCTGATCGAGGCCGCCGGCCGCATGGACGACGCGGCCGCGCGGCGCGCGCTCGACCTCGCCTTCGCGCGGCGACTCCCGGCGCAGGCCTACGACGAGGTGATCTCGCCCGCCATCATCCGCATCGGCGAGCTCTGGTCGAACGGCGCGCTCAGCGTCGCGCACGAGCACGTGGTGACCGCGGTGATGCGCGAGCGCCTCGCCGATCGGCTCCGCGAGACGCTCCCCGAAGGGGCCACCGAGACGGCCGTGCTCGCCTGCCCGGGCGACGAGGAGCACGAGCTCGGGCTCTACGGCCTCGCGCTGCACGTGGCCGCGTGGGGGGTGCGCCCGGTCTTCCTCGGCGCGCGCGTGCCGCCCGAGGCGCTCGCCGCGGCCGTCGCGCAGCTCCGCCCGCGCTTCGTCGCGCTCTCGATGGTCACGCGCCTCACGCCCCCGCGCGCGCGCAGGCTCTTCGCCGAGTGCGCCGCCGCGGTCGGCTCGGTGCGCTGGCTCGTCGGTGGGCGCGGCGCGGCGGCCGTCGCGGAGGTCGCGCGCGAGCACGGCGCCATCGTCGTGCTCGACCTCGATCAGGCGCGCAGGGCCGTGTTCGGCGGGTGACGTGGAGCGGGCGCACGTCCGGCTCGGGACGTCGCGCGGGCCTCGTGGTAATCCGCCCGCGATGACGACCGGCGGAGGGCGCACGATCGGCCTCGACCTGGGCTCGGTGCGCTGCGGCGTGGCGATCGACGACGAGCTCGGCGAGCTCGCCTTCCCGCGCGCCGCGCTCCCGGCGGGCGATCGCGCGGCGCTCGTGCGCGCGCTGGTCGCGTTCGCGCGCGAGGAGGGCGCCGTGCGGTTCGTGCTGGGGCTGCCGCTCGAGCTCTCCGGTCGAGAGGGGCGCGCGGCCGAGAAATCTCGCACGTTCGCGCGCTCGC
This sequence comes from uncultured delta proteobacterium, assembly GCA_903923175.1. Classification (GTDB taxonomy): domain Bacteria; phylum Myxococcota_A; class Polyangia; order Polyangiales; family JADJMO01; genus CAIXWQ01. The sequence goes on from CAIXWQ010000107.1 coordinate 5,446, forward strand.
TGGTCGAAGCGTCGCAGCTCGCCGTCGAGCTGTGGGACGAGCGCCTCTCCACCGTCGCCGCCAACCGCGCCCTGCGCGAGGCCGGCCACGACTCGCGGAAATCGCGCACGCGCGTCGACTCGGCCGCCGCGGCGATGCTGCTCCAGTCGTGGCTCGAGGCGCACCGCGCGCAGCTCGCGCGGGCCGAGGTCGCCGCACGCGCCTCGCGAGAGCCGCCGCGATGAGCCGCGCGAAGGGGCCGAAGGCGCGCCGCGCCGCGCCTACATCCACGCGTCCGCCCGCGGGCGAGGCGAGCGGGGCCGCCTCGCTCGTCGCGCGGATCCCGAAGCTCGCGGCCGCGGGGCTGGTCGTGCTGGTCGCGCTGATCGCGCTCGCGCTCGCGCTGCCGCGCATGCGCAACTCGGGGTCCGGCAAGGGGGTCGACGTCGAGATACTCGAAGGAGACGACGACGCGCGCATCGCGGAGCGCCTCGCCGCGGCCGGCGTCATCGAGCACCCGCGCTTCTTCTCGCTCTACCTGACGATGGTCGGCGGCAGCCACGCGCGGCCGGGCAAGCACCTGCTCGCCGACGACCTCTCCGCCTCCGAGGTCCTCCACCGCCTCCGGCGCAGCGGCGACGCGGCGCAGGTGAAGGTGACGATCCCCGAGGGGTTCAATCGCTTCGACATCGCGCGGCGGCTCGAGGAGAAGCGCGTGTGCGAGGCGCGCGCGTTCCTCGAGGCGACGCTCTCGCCCGCGCTGCTCGGCGAGCTCGGCCTCGGCGCGACCGCGGAGGGCTGGCTCTTCCCGGCCACGTACTCGCTGCCCGCCGACGCCGACGCGCGCGAGGTCGTGCGCACGCTCGTGCAGACGGGCAAGGGGCGCATCGACAGGCTGCTGCGCGAGAGCTCGAACGCCGCGGGCACGCTGCAGACCCAGCTCGGCTTCGGGCCCGCCGAGATCGTCGCGCTCGCGTCGATCGTCGAGAAGGAGGCCGTGGTCGACGACGAGCGCCCGCTGATCGCGTCGGTGTTCCTCAACCGGCTGCGCGAGCCGACCGCGACCGCGGGCAAGCTGCAGGCCGACCCGACCGCGATGTACGGCTGCTTCGCGCAGGTGCCGCCCACCAAGGGGTGCGCGGCGTGGCTCGCCGCGGGCGCGGGGAAGCCGAGCGCCGAGATCCAACACGAGGCCGACAACCGCTGGAGCACCTACACGCACGCCGGGCTGCCGCCGACGCCGATCGCGAACCCCGGCGAGAAGTCGATCCAGGCCGTGCTGACGCCCGCCGTCACGCGCTACTTCTATTTCGTCGCCAAAGGGGGCGGTCGCCACGCGTTCAGCGAGAAGCTCGAGGAGCACGATCGCAACGTGAAGGCGCACTGACCCGCGACGTCGGCGTAGATTGCTCTCATGACCGAGGCGCGCGCGCGGAGCTTCTGGGCCTGGGGCTACGCCGACAAGCTCCCCGACGAGGCCGGGCGCCGCGCGATCGGCGAGCAGCTCGCCAACGTGCTGGGGCTGCCGATCTCGCCGACGCCGCGCCCGCCGCCCTCGTTGGAGTCGCTCGATCTCCCGCCGCCGCGCATCGAGCCGGATCCGACCATCGCCGCCTTCGCCAGCGTCGACCGCCTCGATCGCGCGCTGCACACCTACGGCCGCGGCTACCGCGATCTCGTGCGCGGGTTCGCCGGCGATTTCCGCGCGGCGCCCGACCTCGTGCTGCACCCGCGCGACGAGCCCGACGTGCTGCGCGCGATGGCGTTCTGTCGGCGCGCGAAGGTCGCGCTCGTGCCGTTCGGCGGCGGCACGAGCGTGGTCGGCGGCGTGGAGGGGGGGGCGTCGCGCGGGCGCTTCGCCGGGGTCGCCTCGCTCGATCTGCGGGCGATGGACCGCGTCCTCGAGATCGACGCGACCTCGCGCGCCGCGCGCATCCAGGCCGGCGCGACCGGCCCGCGCCTCGAGGAGCAGCTGAAGCCCCGCGGGCTCTCGTTGCGGCACTATCCGCAGTCGTTCGAGTTCTCCACGCTCGGCGGCTGGATCGCCACGCGCGCCGGCGGGCACTTCGCGACGCTCTACACGCACATCGACGAGCTCGTCGAGTCGGTGCGCATGGTCACCGCCAACGGCGTGTTCGAGACGCGTCGCCTGCCGGGCTCCGGCGCCGGCCCCGCGCCCGAGCGGCTGGTGATCGGCTCCGAGGGGATCTTCGGCGTGATCACCGAGGCGTGGATGCGCGTGCACGCCCGCCCGCGCTTCCGCAGCCGGGCGAGCGCCTACTTCACCTCGTACGAAGACGCCGTCGCCGCCACGCGCGCGATCGCGCAGGCGGCGCTGTACCCGACCAACTGCCGCCTGCTCGACGCGGGCGAGGCCGCGCTCAACTTCGTGACCGACGACGGCAGCCACGTCCTGCTGCTGGCGTTCGAGTCGGCCGATCACGACGTCCGGGCGTCGCTCGCGCGCGCGGTCGCGATCGCCGAGGGGCACGGCGGGCGCGTGCCGAAGAGCTCGCACCGCGAGGGCGAGGATCAGGCCGACGAGTCGGCCGGGGCGGCGTGGCGCGCGGCGTTCCTCGAGGCGCCGTACCTGCAGTCGACGCTGGTGAGCCTCGGCGTCATCGCGGACACGTTCGAGACCGCGTGCACCTGGAGCGCCTTCCCCGCGATGCACCGCGCGATCGTCGAGGCGGCCGAGCGCACGATGCGCGAGGTCTGCGGCGCAGGCCGCATCCACTGCCGCTTCACGCACGTCTATCCCGACGGCCCCGCGCCCTACTACACGTTCCTCGCGCCCGGCCGCGCCGGCGAGGAGCTCGCGCAGTGGAGCGCCATCAAGCGCGCCGTCTCGGACGCGCTCGCCGCGCACGGCGGCACCATCACGCACCACCACGCCGTCGGGCGGCTGCACCGGCCGTGGTACGACCTCGAGCGCCCGTCACCCTTCGGCGACGTGCTGCGCGCGGTGAAGGCGACGCTCGATCCGGCCGGGGTGATGAACCCCGGCGTGCTCATCGACTGACAGCAGAGAGGCCCGCCGAATGATCAAGACCGAGATCGCGACCAGGGACGGAGTCTGCCCGAGCTACGTCTTCCGCCCGACGGGCGCCGGACCGTTCCCCGGGGTGCTCGTGTTCATGGACGGCATCGGCATCCGGCCCGCCGTGCTCGAGATCGGCGAGCGGCTCGCGGCCAGTGGCTACTTCGCCGTGCTGCCGGACCTCTTCTACCGCTCGGGCCCCTACGCGCCGATGGATCCGCACACGGTCTTCACCGACCCCGACCAGCGCAAGGTCCTGTTCGAGAAGTTCTTCGCCCAAGCGACGGTCGCGAACGTCATGGCCGACACGCGCGCCTACCTCGACTTCCTCTCGGCGCAGCCCGACGTGAAGCCGGGGGGCGTCGGCACCACCGGCTACTGCATGGGTGGCCTGATGTCGCTGGCCGCGGCCGGCAGTTACCCGGAGCGCATCGTCGCGACCGCCACGTTCCACGGCGGTCGCCTCGCGACCGACGCGCCCGACAGCCCGCACCTGCTCGCGCCGAAGATCCGGTCGCGGGTGTACGTCGCCGGCGCGATCGAGGACGCCTCGTTCCCCGACGAGATGAAGGCACGGCTCGAAGCGGCGCTCACGAGCGCGGGGGTCCGGCACACCATCGAGACCTACCCGGCGAAGCACGGCTGGGTCTTCCGCGACACGCCGGTCTACGACGCCGCGGCGTCCGAGCGCCACTGGGAGACGCTGCTCTCCTTCTTCGCCGAGACGTTGAAGGGCTGAGGCGCCGGGTACGCGCGCAGCGAGCGCGCGTGCTCAGCCCACGATCTCCGGCGCCGGCGCCGCTGCGGGGGTCGCGGCGGGCTTCGGCGCGCGCAGCACCACGTAGAACAGCACGAGCAAGAGCGCGATCCCGACGACGTTCTGGACCGCGTCGGCGGCGAGCACGCCGCGCACGCCGTGGGCCTCGTGATAGTGCGTGTCGACCTTGCCGACGTACGCGATCGCGAAGTTCCCGGCGGCGGTGAAGAGCGTGTACTGCGTGGCGGCGGCCTTGCCGACCGCGTCGCCGACGACCTCGAAGATGAACGCCGAGAACGCGGCGAAGCAGAGCCCGGCCACGAACAGGTAGACCAGCACGCCGACCGTGTACGTCGTCGGCGTGAAGGGCATCTGCCGCATCGCGAGCCCCACCAGGGCGGTCAGCGCGCCCGACGCGAGGTAGGCGACGCGCCGGTTCATGCGATCGCAGGCCCAGCCGCCGACGAGGGCGCCCGCCGCGGTGACCAGGCCGCTCGCCCAGCCGTTCACGAAGAGGACGACCCTGTCGGGCGCGTTGTAGTCGGGCGCGAGCGCGGAGAAGTAGTTGAGCAGCGCCGCTGTGCCGACCGGCGAGGCGCAGAGCAGCACGCCCGTCCACCCCTTGCGCTGGCGGAGCACGGCCCAGATGTCCCGGAGCGTGTCGCCGAAGACCTTGCGCAGCGGGTGCGGCTCTCGCTCGGGCTCGGGGATCGCGAGCGCGACGAGCGCCGGCAGCACCATCATGGCGACCATCGCGACGCCGACGACCTTCGGCGAGAAGCGGCCGTTCATCCACAGCGAGGCCGCAGTGCCGAACGCGCCGCCGGCGAGGTTGCCAGTGTTCATCCAGCCTGCCGTCTTGCCGCGCAGCGCGTCGGGCATCGACGCCGAGATGATGCCGCCGTTGCAGCTGCCGACGAGGCCGCTGATCAGCTGCCCCGCGACCGCGAGCGCCATGAAGGTGCCGATGCGCGAGGGGAGGGGCATCGACATCGCGACCGCGATGCAGAGCGCGCTGAGCCCGGAGACGAGCACCAGCCAGTGCTTGCGCTTCGGGCCGATGTCCACGATCGGCGCGTACAGGAACTGCAGCATCGGCGGGATCATCGTGGCGAAGCCGAACCAGCCGATGGCCTCCATGTCGATCCCCGCCTTGCGCGCGAGGAACGGCATGGTCGTGCCGGAGAACGAGCCGACGATGCCGTAGGGCACCGAGGTGAAGCCGAAGACCCACGGCGAGGCGTGGCGGGCTTTGGCGTGATCGGTCCCGATGACTTCGTGCGAGCTCACTCGGCCTCCCCCTGCGCTGCGCGTGAAGGGGCGGTTCTAGAGGGGACCGGGCGCTCGCGCAAACGCGGTGCGCCGATCCGGGGCCGCCCGGCGAACGGATCCGTCCGCTTCGAGGAAACCCAGCGAGGCGAACAGCGCGGTGGCGAGCCCGCGCGCCGCGCCGGCCGCCGGCAGGCCGAGCGGGGCGAGCGAGGGGGCGGTCGGCA
>CAIXWQ010000108.1 GCA_903923175.1 uncultured delta proteobacterium
AGCGGCAGCGCGGCCAGCGTCTGCGCGCCGAGCGTGACCGTCTTCGGCCCCTCGACGATCGCCCCCGAGCGCTGCTCGAACCAGCGGCCGGCGGGGAAGTAGACGTCGCGTGTCGTCGCGCCCTGCGTGAGCAGCGGCGCGGTCATCAGCCACGGGCCGAGCATCGCCTGATCGTCGATCGCGTGCGTCGCCGGGTCGGACTGGAACTCGTAGACGAGCGGCCGCAGGATCGGCGCGCCGGTCGCGTTCGCCTCGGCGAAGAGGGAATACCAATAGGGCATCAGCCCGGCGCGGGCCATGCCGGTGTCGCGGGCGATGTCGGCCACTTCGGTGCCGAACGCATACGGCTCCTGCTGCGCGCCGGTGTTCATCGTGTGCCCGCGGAAGAAGGGCGAGATCGAGCCGAGCTCGTACCAGCGCGCGAACATCTCCGGCGTCGCCTCTCCCGAGTAGCCACCGACGTCACTGCCGACGAACGGCACCCCCGAGAGCCCCATTCCGAGCAGCGTCGGCAGCGTCTCGCGCAGCGTGGGCCAGGTGCTCGGCGCGTCGCCCGTCCACACCGCCGCGTAGCGCTGGATGCCGGCGTAGCCCGCGCGCGTGAGCACGAACGGTCGGTGATCGGAGGGGTCGTTGCGCATCCCCTCCCAGGTCGCGCGCGCCTCGTTCAGGCCGTACACGTTGTGCATCGCGGCCATCGTCGTGCTGCCGGCGGGGGCGCCGTCGCCGTCGGCCGCGAGGTCGAGCGGCACGGTGCCGCCGTTGCCCGCGGTGAAGTCCGACGGCTCGTTCATGTCGACCCAGATCCCGCGCATGTGGAGGTCGAGGTCGCGCTTCACGAGCGTCCCCCACCAGGCGCGCGCCTTGGCCGCGCTGAAGTCGGGGAAGACGCTCGCTCCAGGCCACACCTCGCCGACATAGGGACTCCCGCCGCGCGAGAGGAAGTGTCCGCCGGAGAGGCCCGCTTGATACACGTCCCACGCCGGATCGACCTTGATCCCGGGGTCGACGATGACCGTCAGCTTGAACCCGAGTCCGTCGAGATAGGCCTGGAGCCCGGGGACGTCGGGGAACGCGACCTTGTCCCACGTCCACGAGCGGTTGCCGTCCATGTGCTGGATGTCGAGCCAGATCCCGTCGGCGGGGATGTACCGCTTGCGCAGCTCCGCCGCGACCGATCGCACCTGCGCGTCGGTGTAGCCCCAGCGCGACTGGTGATAGCCGAGCGTCCAGCGCGGCGGCATCGGCATGCGGCCGGTCAGGTCGGTGTAGCGACGGACCACGTCGCCGATCGCCGGGCCGGCGAGCAGGTACTCGTCGATCTCGCCGCCGTCGGCGACCAGCGAGTACTTGCCAGTGTCGGCTTTGGCGAGGTCGGCCCGGACCCGCCAGGTGTCGTCGAGGAAGAGCCCATACGCCGAGCTGCCGCGCAGGCCGACGAAGTAGGGGATCGACTGGTAGAGGGGATCGGCGCCGGGCGGGTATCCCTTCGAGGCGTCCTGGTAGGCGTCGGTGTTCCAGAAGGTCATCGCGCGGCCGCGCTTGTCGAGCGGGCCGGTCTTCTCGCCGAAGCCGTAGAAGCGCTCGTCGGCGGGGGTCTTGCGCAGCACGCCGCGCGTGCCGGCGGCGACGTCTCGCACGTAGCCCCCCTCGTCGGCGTCCTCGAGGATCACGGTGCCGTCGGCCTGGGTCGCGCGCACGCGGCAGCTCGCGCGGTCGATCTCGACGAGCAGCTCGCCCGCGCACACGAGCGCGGTGCTGGCGGTGGAGCCGAAGCGCGCCTTCGGATCGGGGCGGACCCTGTCGACGACGGCGAAGGACGCGCGCGGCGGCGCCAGCGGATCGACGTGCCGGATACGCACGATCGCGGGATCGACGACCGACACCGCGACGTCGAAGCCGAGCGAAGCGCACCCGACGCGCAGCGTGCGCCCGTCGGCCTCGGGGGCGAGATCGCCGGCGGGGAGCGGCGCGCCCAGGCAGGTGGGCGGGCCGGCGTCGTCGGCGTCGCCGGCATCGCCGGCATCGCTGGCATCGCTGGTGTCGGGCGCGTCGTAGGCGTCGAGCGGCTCCGACTCGGGCGCGTCCCCCGTCGTCGCGTCGCTCGCGGGGGCGTCGACGCTTCCTCCCGAGCACGCGCCGCCGAGGCCTGCCAGCGCCGCCGCTGCGACCACGGCCAGCGCGGGGACGGCGCCGAGGCGGGGACGGAACGGCGCGCGCTGCACCACGCGCCGAACGGTAGCACGCGGCCGCGCGTCCTCAGCGACAGTCTGCGGCGTCGGTCGCGCGCAGCACGAAGGTGGCCCCCTTCTCGAGCGAGAACGGCGATTGCGCCTCGTACCGCTGCGGCCCCAGTACCTCGACTGCGACCCAGCCTGCCATCTGGCTGGTGACCGCGATGCGCGTGCCCGCGAGCAGCGTCCCCACGGGCTCGAAGCCGGCTTGGGTCTGCACGTGGAGCGCGCGGTCGTGGGCACAGCTCGCGGGCTCGCCCGCGTGATTCGAGTAGCCCGAGGGGCACCCCCAGCTCCGTCGACGCTTGCCGCGCCGTGGCTCGCCGAGCAGCGCGCGTGGCACCCAGCCGAGGACGTGCGCGCCGCCGAGCGCGCCGTCGCTCAGCGGCCAGTCGATCCGCGCGAAGTCCCCTTCCTCGCGCAGCACCGCGACGTCCTGCACCGGCGACGTGGCCGAGAGCCGAGCGATCGCGCGACCGCCAGGCGCCGTCGCGATCGGGACATCCTTCGTGAGATCGAGCGAGCGCACCGTCCCGCCCGGCGCGGGCCACACCACGCGCGGCGGCGCGTAGGGCCCGAGGGAGAGCTCCGTGCACGCGGCGAGGGCCATCGGCGGAGCGCCGAGCCACTCGACGCGCGCGTCGCGCGGGAGCGTCACGAACAGCGCGGGGCCGTGCTGTCCGGGGCTCCAGTCGAGCGGCGTCGCCGCCCCCACGCGCACGAGCCCGCCGAAGAGCAGCGGGCGCGTCGTGTAGAGCGGCAGCTCGGAGCTGCGCGGCGCGAGGTGCAGCCGGACGCCGAACGCGGTCGCCTCCAGCGTCTCGACGGGCGCCGTGGTGAAGCGCGCGTCGGTGGCGTCGTCGAGCGTGCCGAACACGGCGCCGCTCGGCGCGCGGAGCACGAGCCCGCCCTGCCAGCGCACCGCGCTCGCCTCGATCACGCAGCGCGAGACCGTCTGCGCGAGCGGCGCGCCGGGCGGTGCCCACGGGCTCACGAGAGGCGCCGAGGTCGGCGTGCCCCACCGCGCGCCGGTGCAGGCGCCGGCGCAGCCGAGCGCCGCCGAAAGGCACACGCCGCGCGCGATCCAGCCGTGCGAGCCCCGCATCGCCAGGTGAGACAGCGGGGCGGCGCGGGCGTTCCCCGCGCCTGGTCGATTCCGCCGCCGCGCGCTACGCGGGCTTCTTCGGCTCCTCGCCCGGTCGCTCGACGATGATGGTGAAGCCGGTCGCCATCGCGGCCATCGCGCCGATCGCCGCCCACACCGGCATCAGCAGAGCGCCGACCAGGCCGATGGTGAGCGGCACCTCGAGCAGCGTGTGCCCGTGATCGTTGCGGATGATGATCCGGCGGTAGTTCCCCTCGTGGATCAGCTCGCGGACGGTCTTGAGCAGGTTGTCTCCGGTGACCTTCAGCTCTTCGAAGACCTTGTCGGTGTCCGCCTTGGTGTCACGCGGCGCCTTCTCTTCGGACATGGGGGCTCCCTTTCGCTCGGTCCCGTCCAGCGACGCCCGCCGGGCTCGGCAGGCGCGACCAACATAGGTTCGCGTTCGGCCTCGACCGTCCGAATTGCGTCACGCGCGACCCTCCTCCGGCGCAACGGCCGCGGGACGACCGCAGCCTCGCATCGCGCTTCGGGCCTCGGGCAGCCGACATGCGCGCACAATGTGGTTGCGTGTAACTCAGATCAGAGTTACTAGCGGCCTGGGCGGGGAAAGGACGCAATTCCGATGATCTCCCGAATCCACGTGCTGGGTCTGCTCACGCTCTGCGCCGTCGCCAGCGGTTGCAGCGCGTCGACCGCGGGCGCGCGCGACGAGGCGGCGAGCGAGGGCCCGAGCGACGAGTCGCCCAAGCCGATCGAGACCGCCGCGTTCAACGATCTGAACCTCGCGGCCGGCGGCATGGTCCTCTACGAGGCGCAGGTCCGCACCGCGAACGCCTGTCACCCTGACGTCGGCAGCCCGGCGCAGCGCGCGGCGTGTCGCGCGAAGATCGCGCCGACCGTCACGTACAAGAGCGAGGGGACGACCTGCGGCGAGTTCGCGGAGCAGCAGAAGATCCGGCTCGGCACGCTCGACGACCTGCTGGAGGACACCGCCGATTTCCAGGCGGGGATCACGCTGCGGTACGTGAAGGAGAAGGTCGGCGCCAACACCGTGTGGCTGATGCCGCTCTTTCCGAACAACGACACCTGGAGCCTCCCCGACGCGTGCGACTCGCTCGGCTCGCCCTACGCCGTGCGCGACTACCTGCACGCCGCCGCGAGCCTCTCGCGCGCGTGCATCCAGGCCGGGCGCGACGAGTCGTCGGCCTCGCCGTGCTGGGGCAACGACGCGCTCGACGCGGTGATCGCCCAGGCCCACGCGCGCGGCGTGCGGGTGATGCTCGACGTGGCCTTCAACCACTTCGGCCACAACTACACGATGTACGACGCGCTCGACTTCACGCCGGTGCGCGAGCGCGCGGCGCGCGGCGAGGACCTCTCGCGCCTCTGGGACTTCGCCGCGACCTACGACGACGCGCTCCTGCACCCCGACGTGCTCGATTCGCCCGCCAGGCTCGCCGCGCTTTCCGCGAAGAACCCCCAGCAGGCGCAGAGCCTCGCGACGCTGAAGGCGCGCTGCCCGGCGCTCGCCGGCAACGAGCTGGTGCGCGCGTTCGACATGTGGCGCGTCGCCTTCGACTGGGAGCGCGCGAGCTTCGCGTGCGACGCGAAGTACCTCGAGGCGGCGGTGCCCGGCTTCTACCTCGGTCGCGACGCCTGGAGCCCCGCGCGCGCGCTCGGCGACAACTTCACCAACAACTGGCGCGACGTGAAGTTCCTCTTCCACAAGGAAGAGAACACGGCCCACTCGTGGGAGTTCATCCGCGAGCGCGAGTACCTGTTTCGCGTGATGAACCACTGGGCCTCTCGCGGCGTCGACGGCTTCCGGCTCGATCACACCTACGACCCGGACAGCGGCATCGGCCCCAACGAGTGGAAGTACCTGACGACCAAGCTCGACTACTACGCCTGGCGACGCGGGCAGCCGAAGCCCGTGTACCTGGCCGAGGAGTTCTCCGACCAGCAGGGTATGAACAAGGTCGTCGACGTGATGACCGAGGGCTACGTCGGCGACATGACCGGTCGCGGCGGCGTCACCAAGGACACCTTTCGCGTCGAGCGCATCGTGAACGGCATGGGGCGGTTCGGCGGGCACGCGTTCGTGATGACCGCCCTCGAGACGCACGACGAGAAGCGCCTGCTCGACGGCACCGGCTTCGGCCTCTGGACCGGCGCGGGCTTCTGGGGCCTCGGCGCGGCGCAGCGCTCGACGCCGATGATCCTGATGGGCCAGGAGCTCGGCGAGCGCTACGGGCTCGCGTTCCGCAAGTCGGACTACCTGCGCGCGCGCTTCGTGGGGTCGGACGTCTGGTCGGGCCAGGCGCCGGCGCTCCTCGACTACTACCACGCGATGATCGGCGCGCGCCTCGATCCGAGGAACCGCGCGCTGCTGTCGCCGAGCTACGCCTTCCTCCGCACGCCCTCGGGCGGCGTCGACGCGCGCATCCTGGCGCAGGCGAGATGGAGCGACGACGGCAACGTCGTGTTCGTGTTCCACAACCTCTGGGAGCAGGACGTCGCGCAGAGCTACGCGATCGAGCCGTGGCTCGTCGCGGCCCTGAAGCTGCGCGCCGAGCTGCGCTACCGCCTCGTCGACGCGCTCTCCGAGCAGCAGCTCGGCGCGTGCCACTCCGGCGGAGAGCTCGCGCGCGGGCTGTACGTCGCCATGAGCGCGGGCACGCGGGCGCAGTGGCTGCGGCTGGAGCTCTGCCCGTAGGCGGGGGCCGTCGCGCGGCGCCGGAAGGCCCGGGCTCGCGCGAAGGCCGTCTTCAGTTCTTGATCGCGGTCGGCGCGCTCGCCGACGCGGCGGGGGCCACGCGCGCGCTCGCGGCGACGTCCTGGTAGCGCGCGAGCATCGCGCTCGCCGACGCCGAGGCGCTCGCGGCGGCCTGCGCGTTCGCGTCGCGGCCCGCCGTCCCCTCGACGCTCACCTGCGCGTCGTCGTCCATCTTCTTCCCCACCACCGACAGCGCGCCGTCGAGGAACTTCCCGGCGGCGTCGCGCGGCTTCACGTCGTGGGCCGCGAGGCTCACGTGAAGGGGCATCTGCGTCTTGAAGGTCAGCTCGGTCGGCGCCTCGGCGGGGCCGCGGAACGCGATCTCGAGCGTGACCGTCTTCGGCGAGGGGCGGCTGTGCACCCAGAGCGTCCCCTTCGCCTTCAGCGTCACGGTGCGGACTCCGTTCGCCTCGCTCACCTGCGTGAGATCCGCCGAGGGCGACGCCGACTCGATCGCCTCGATGCGGAACACCACGTCCTTGTAGTTCTCGAAGTCCTTCGGGCGCGCGGCCTTCACGTCGTCGCCGATCTCGAACCAGTTGTGCGCGTGCTCGGTCTGGGTGTCGTCTTTGTCCTTGTCGCCGAACGTGTGCGTCGTGAACCCGAGGAGGCTCGCGGTGACGGTGCCGGTCGAGGCGTCGAGGCGCTTCGGGTTCAGGCGCAGGTAGCCGCCGAGCTGCTTGGTCTCGCCCTTGAACTTCTCGAGCGGCGCGTCGATGTAGACCGAGGCCTTCCCCTCGGCGCGAACGACGTAGCTCGACTCGCCGATCTCGAGCGGCTTGCTCGACGAGCTCTTCGGCGGTGGGGCCTCCTCGCGGATGGCCGGCGGGGCCTTCTGACAGGCGAGCACGGGCGCCGCGGCGAGGGCGAGGGACAGCGGCACGAACAGGCGAGGGCGCATCGAGGAGCTCCGGTCGGGGGAAAGCGCGGAAGGGTCGGCAGCCTACGGGCCCGCGCGGGGTCTCGTCGCGCGCGCCTTTGGTTCGCGCGGCCGAGCGCTCCCGGGGGAAGCGGGGAAAGGGGGCGTTGGTCGAGTACGCGAGTACGCGCGCGCACGGGCTCGGTTTCGGCGACGTCGCGCGTTCGCCCATTCGGCCGTTCGGCAAGTCGGCCGTTCGACCGGCCGCGCGGCGAGCCTCAGCCGATGCCCGCCTCGCCGAGCCGCCCGCCCTCGCCGCCGCTCACGAGCGGCAGCTCGATCCAGAACACCGTCCCGCCGCCGTGGCGAGGCCGATGACCGATCCGACCGCCGTGCGCGTCGACGAGGCGCTTCGCGGTGGCGAGCCCGAGGCCGAGGCCAGGCTGCGACGTCGCGCCCCGCGTGTAGAGCTCGAACACCGACGCGCCGAGCTCCGCCGGCACGCCCGGCCCGGTGTCTTCGACCTCGACGCGCGCCGTCCCCACGCTGGCCGAGGAGGTCGAGGAGGTCGAAGAGGTCGAGATGCGCACGTCGATCCGGCGCTCGCCGGCGTCGCCCAGGTACTTGATGGCGTTGCGCACCAGGTTCGACACCACGCTCGTGAGCGCGCCCGCGGAGCAGCGGACGCGCGCGCCCGCCGCGCTCGAGAGCGTGAGCGCGATGCCCGCCTCCCGCGCCGAGGGCGCGAGCTCCGCGACCACGTCGCCCACGATCTCGCCGACGTCGGCCTCCTCGCCCTCGGTCGGCCGCGCGCCGGCGCGCGCGAAGTCGAGCAGCGCCTCCGTCAGGGCGAGCACGCGATCGACGCTCCTGCCCGCGCGCTCCAGCATCGCGCTCGCGTCCGCCGCCTCTCGGGGCTTGCGGTGCACGAGCTCGACGGCGAGCTTGGCGGCCTGCAGCGGGCTGCGGATGTCGTGCGCGACGCGCGAGGCGAAGAGGTCGAGCTCGTGCGCGCGCTCCTCCGCCAGCGAGACGCGCGTGCGCACGAGCTCGTCGTTGCGCAGCCGGAGCCGGTAGGCGACGACGCCGGCGAACGCGGCGAGCGCGAGGCACGCCGCGTCGAGCGCGAACCCCACGCGCTCGACGCGGCGGTGGATGGCGGAGATCCGGTCCGCCAGCCGCGCGCTCTGATCGGCCTTGCCCGTGATCAGCTTCGCCGTCGTGTCGTTCAGCTCGGTGACGGCCGAGACGACCCGCCGCTCGGCCATCGTGCTCGCGCCGCTCGCGCCGCTCGCGCCGCTCGCGCCGGGAGCACGGGCGCCTCCTGCCTCGATCGGCGGCGCGAGCGTGTCGTTGACGGCGGCCTCCAGCGCCAGCTCGCGGCGGCGAAGCGTGACCGCGAGCTCCGACTCTCCCGGCAGCGTCGGCAGGGCGAAGTAGCCGTCGAGGCGATCGTGGAGCGACGAGACCGCGGCGTCGATCTCGCGCGCCGCGGCCTTGTC
>CAIXWQ010000109.1 GCA_903923175.1 uncultured delta proteobacterium
GCCCGCGACGAGGGCGGCCGTGAGCGGGGCCGCAAGCCTCGCGAACCCGCGCCCCGCCGCCGGGGGGGCGACCGCCGCCGTCCGCGCCTCCCTGCACGCGCCGGCCTGCCGATCCATCACCCCTGGAATCTAGGCGATCCGGGCTCGTCACGTGGCCTCTTGTCGAGCGGCATGCGGGGCGACTACGTTCCGCGGCCATGTCCGGGCATTCCAAGTGGGCGACGATCAAGCACAAGAAGGGCGCCACCGACGCCAAGCGCGGGCGTCTGTGGACCAAGTGCATCAAGGAGATCCAGGTCGCGGCGCGCCTGGGCGGGGGCGAGATCAACTCGAACCCGCGACTCCGAAAGGCCGTCGCCACCGCCAAGGGCGCCGCGATGACCGCCGACAACATCACCCGCGCCATCAAGCGCGGCACCGGCGAGCTCGAGGGGAAGAACTACGAGGAGATGACGTACGAGGGGACCGGCCCCGGCGGCACGCTCTTCATCGTCGAGACGCTCACCGACAACAAGAACCGCACGGTCGCGGAGCTCCGCAAGATCTTCGAGAAGAACAACGCGACCCTCGGCAGCTCGGGCACCGCGGGCTGGGCCTTCGATCGCAAGGGGCTCATCGAGATCAAGCGTGAGGCGGCCGACGAAGACAAGATGATGGACCTCGTCGTGGGCGCCGGCGCCGACGACTACGTCGACGAGGGCGAGAGCTGGGCGATCACCACGCCGGGCGATCAGCTCGACACCGTCGGCAAGGCCCTCGAAGCCGCTGGCATCACGCCGACCTCGCAGAAGCTCGGCTGGGTCCCGAAGAACAAGAAGGAAGTCGCCGGGCGCGAGGCCGAGATGTGCCTGCGGCTCGCGGACATCCTCGACGACCACGACGACGTGCAGGACGTCTACTCCGACTTCGACGTCAGCGACGAGGAGATGGCGAAGTTCGACGCCTGAGCCGGCCGCCCGGCGCAGCCGACGCGTCCAAGGTGCGCCGGGCATGTCTCGGCGCGGCCGACGCGCGCGCGACGCGAATCGCGCGCGCGCGGCGAGTCGCTGCTATCGTGGTGTGCCGATGATCGTCATGGGCATCGACCCCGGTACGCGCCGCCTCGGCTGGGGCGTGCTCGAGGTCGTCGGCACGCGCCTCACGCACGTCGCGCACGGGATCGTCGAGGCGCGCGAGACGCTCTCCCTGGCGGCTCGCCTCGCGATCATGGACGACGGTGTCCGCGCAGTGCTCGCCGAGTACGCGCCCGCGGAGTGCGGCGTCGAGTCGATCTTCTTCGCGCGCGATCCGTCGGCCTCCGCGAAGCTCGGTCACGTGCGCGGCGTGGTGCTCCTCGCGCTGCATCGCGCGGGCGTCGCCATCCACGAGTACCCGCCGGCGACGGTCAAGCGCGCGGTCGCGGCGAACGGCCGCGCCGAGAAGGAGCAGGTCGCGCGCATGGTCGCCGCGGTCCTCCGCCTCCGCGAGCCTCCGAAGGCCGACGGCGCCGACGCGCTCGCCGTCGCCATCGCCCATGTCCAGTCCGCGCCCGCGCGGCGCATCGCCGCGCTCGCGGCGCGAGGGTGATCATGCGACGCGCGCCGCTCTCCTCGATCTGCTCGCTCCTCGCGCTCACGCTCCTCGGCTCGGCGTGCGGCAGCGCGCAACCGGTGACGCTCCGCGAGGGGCCTCGCGAGTACGTGGCCGCCGACTACGACGAGCTGCTCAAGCGATGGACGCGCGTCGAGCGCCTCTACTCGCTCCAGGGCGTCGACGACGTCCTCTCCGTCACGGCCACGTTCGAGTCGTGGGAGTTCCGCTGGGCGTACGTCGTGCGCTACGCCGAGGACTACCGACTGTCGATCCCGCAGCGCCGCGATCTCCTCGAGCAGGCGCTCGCCGATACTCGGCAGTACCACCAATTCTACGTCGCGCTCTACGGAAACCGACCCCAAGACTCGGACATCACGCGCGCGAACCCCGCCTGGGTAGTGCGGCTCGCCGACGACAAGGGGCACGTCACCGCGCCCGTCGAAATCATCCCGATCCGCAAGCCCGGCGTCCTCGAACGCACCTACTTTCCCTATACGACCGTCTGGCGGCAGGCGTTTCGCATCCGGTTCCCCGTGAAGACCGCCGACGGCCCCACCGTCGCTCCCGACGCGGGGCTCGTGACCCTTCGCTTTGCGGGGCCGTTGGGGAACCTGGAGCTCCGCTGGCCCCAGCAGGCGCAGTAGCGTCGCGGCCGCACCACGTCCCGGACGTGTGCCCGACGTATCCGCCGTCTGCGCGATGCGGCAGGAATCGACCCCACCGAGGAAACCAAACGGTGTAGGCTCGCCGCGCAGTTGGCTCAAAAAGCCCCGTGTGAGCGTCGGTTTCCGGCGTTTTACACGTCCCCTGCGAGCGGTGCGGTGAGGCCGCGGGCTTGGCGAGCGAGGGAGTCGAACCCTTCGATCCAGACGTCGGTGCGCGGGGCGCGCGCGCCGACCCCTCGAGAGC
>CAIXWQ010000110.1 GCA_903923175.1 uncultured delta proteobacterium
CACCGGAGGAGCCTGCGTCGCCGTCCCCGTCCCCAAGTGCGGCGACGCCAAGCTCAACCCCGGCGAGCAGTGCGACGACGGCAACGTCACCGACGGCGACGGCTGCTCGGCCACCTGCGTCGTCGAGCTCGGCTACACCTGCCCCACCGCCGGAATGACCTGCACGCGCATCGCCTTCTGCGGCGACGGCAAGGTCGATCTCGTGCTCGGCGAGACCTGCGACGACGGCAACACCACCAGCGGCGACGGCTGCAGCGCCCTCTGCAAGAGCGAGCCGAACTTCGCCTGCCCCGACGCCGGCATGCCCTGCGTCTCCACCGTCGTGTGCGGCGACGGCAGGATCACGGGCGGCGAGACCTGCGACGACGGCAACAAGAAGGCGGGCGACGGCTGCAGCGCCGCCTGCGCGCTCGAGGCCGGCTGGCAGTGCCCGACCGCCGGTTCGGCGTGCTCGGCGAAGAAGTGCGGCGACGGCCTCCTCGCGGGGAGCGAGCAGTGCGACGACGGCAACGCGATCAGCGGCGACGGCTGCAGCGCGACGTGCGCGATCGAGAGCGGCTACGCGTGCCCGGCCGGGACCGGATGCCACAAGACCACCTGCGGCGACGGCGTCATCGAGGGGCAGGAGCAGTGCGACGACAAGAACCTGCGCCCCTACGACGGCTGCTCGCCGACCTGCACCAACGAGTCGAAGTGCACGACCAGCGGCTGCCCCGCGGTCTGCGGCGACGGCGTGATCTACCCCGGTGAGGAGTGCGACGACGGCAACACGACCGGCGGCGACGGCTGCTCCTCGGCGTGCAAGAAGGAGGCGGGCTTCACCTGCACCACGGTGACCGCGGCGGCGCCGACGTCGATCTCGATCCCCATCCTCTACCACGACGTCCTGTACGCCGGGACGTCGATCGGGACCGTGCAAGGGCACCCCGACTTCGAGTCGTTCGGCTGCGCCGTCGAGACCACGGGGCTCGTGAACGCGCTGATCGGCGCGGACAACAAGCCGGCGTTCCTGTCGACCAACGGGAGCAACGTCTGCAACCAGCAGATCACGAGCGCGGCCTCGTTCTCGTCCTGGTACCACGACAACCCGACCTACAACGTCCCGCTCTTCGTCGACGGCGCAGGCAAGCCCCTCACGCTCACGCTCGCGCGCCAGACGAACGGCACCTACCTCTACGACAGCACGCCGATCGGCGGCTTCTTCCCGATCGACGCGCTCGGCTTCGGCATCCAGAGCGCGGGGCACAACTTCGCGTTCACGAGCGAGCTCCACTACACGTTCACCTACGCGGGCGGCGAGGCCCTCAGCTTCACCGGCGACGACGACGTCTGGGTGTTCATCAACGGCCACCTCGCCGTCGATCTCGGCGGCCTGCACCCGCCGCGCTCGGGCTCGATCACGCTCGACGCGGCCCACGCAGCCACGCTCGGGCTCACCGCCGGTTCGATGTACGAGTTCTCGCTCTTCCAGGCCGAGCGCCACTCCACCGGCTCCAACTACGCGCTGACGCTCGGCGGCTTCGTGCGCGCGACCTCGCAGTGCGTGAGCAAGTGCGGCGACGGGATCGTCGTGGCGGGCGAGGCGTGCGACGAAGGCGCGCTGAACGGCAGCGGCTACGGCCACTGCACGGCGAGCTGCACCCTCGGACCGCGCTGCGGCGACAGCGCCGTGCAGTCGCCCCCCGAGCAGTGCGACGACGGCTCGAACCTCGTGACCTACGGCGGCACGGCCGCCAAGCAGTGCGGCCCCGGCTGCAAGTTCGCGCCCTACTGCGGCGACGGCGTGACCTCGAACGGCGAGGCGTGCGAC
>CAIXWQ010000111.1 GCA_903923175.1 uncultured delta proteobacterium
CCTACGTGACGCTTGCGTCGCGAGGCTCCGAGGATCGGCGCCGCCGTCGCTCATCGTGACAGCCGATCAGAAGTGCGATCTGACAGCCAGGCTGGCCGCGTAGGCGTGCTGGGCGCGGCGGGGATGCCGTGAACGGTTACTGTTCCTGCGCCTGCCAACCTCGCACACACGCACCGGCCTCAAGGTCACTGCGCACATTGTCGCAGCCGTACGGCTCTTGGCACTCTGCGAGCCGTCGCTGGGCATCAGCGGAGCAGTAGTTCATGCACCCAGCATCGCCACCACAGCGTTCGCTGTATCGCGCGGGGCTGCTTAGAGGTGCGGCACATCCTACGGCGAGTGCGACAGGAAGTGCCGCCACGCTCGAAACCTTGAACCACATGGATGAGATGGAAGCTCAAAAACAGCGCCGGCTCAATACGGCGTTGGGGTACTGGTCCACCAGCCGGCGAGATCTCTAGCACTTCAAAGCGCAGAGCCGTCGGGCGGGAGCTTGCCTCTGACGGCGCTGGCGAGATGTGCGCCGCCGGTGACGAGAACGTGGTCCGCCCACCACATCTGAATACGCAAAGAACAAGCCGTTTGCGGGGATAAGAACGATGAAGAGGTCCTTCGACCTCTCGTGGAGATCCCCTTGCCCATCCTGATCCTCGAGCTCGCCGGCATCATCTGCAGCACCACGGCGGCCATCGTCCGGGCCGCCACCCGGTAGCTCGCTCGTCGTCACGACCGCGACGACCGTCATCACGTCGTCAGCGTCACCTTCAACTTCTGCGTCGCCCCCTCGGCGGACGTCCCCGATTTCACGGAGATCTCGATGCCGAACAACGTGTCCCTCGCCACCCCCGACCTCTCGCAGCCGTCCTTCATCAGCCGGGTCATCGCCAACGACGCGGTGAAGAAGGGGCTCGCGGGCGCTGCCGCCGGCCTGCTCGTCGCCGTCGTCAGCGAGGCCATCTGGCCGAGCCGCTAGTCGAGCTCGTCGCCGACGCGCTCCTCGAGCTGGCACGCGCTGCACGTGCAGCCGCTCGCCCGAAGGTCGCCAAGGCGGTCGAGTGGCTGCGGGAAGCAGCCGTGCCCCCGGAAGGGATGCGGCTCCACGTCGTCGATGGCGGCGCCTACACCGGGCTCGTCCTCGTCGACCGCAACCGGGTCGTCCTCATGCTCGCGACCCGCAGTGAGGGCGGCGGCGCGGTGACGGCGCCGGAGAAGAAGCCCCCGAACGTCGACCCGTACATGCGGCAGCCGTCCGCTCGATCGCTCTTCGAGCACGAGGCGCCGCCCTGGCACGAAGGCCACGACGGCTACGACTACCGTCGGTAGTTCACGTTCAACCCGAAGGCGTCCGAGGTGCAGTTCAACTGCGCTCCGGGCGCCTTCTTTCATTTCGAGAGGTTGTACATGCGCATCCTTGGCAGGACGCTCCGCGCGTCCGATCTGCGTGAGCGTCGCGTGCTCATCGCCCTCGGCGTCGACCCCGCCGTCGGCCTCCGCGTGCCGCGCTCGGAGAACCCGTTCGCCGTCGCCCGCACGATCAAGCGCCTCGCCCGCGACAACGAGGACGTCCAGTTCCTGAAGATGATCGCGCGGAAGAACAAGCCGCACGAGCCCCGGCCGTCGCCGGAGGTCGACCACCCGGCGCCGTACCCCGATGCCGCCGCCGCGGAGTGATCCGTACGGGCAACTGCAACGACTGATGCGGCTCGAGGACGTCGACGACGAGGTGGGGGCGCATGTGATCGCGAACCTCGCGGTCCTCGCGCCCGTGCTCGGCGTTCCGGTGGAGCGGCTCGCGACAGCGCTCGGCGAAGCTCAGAAGCAAGCCGAGCGTCGGCGCGGTCGCCGGTTTCGGGAAGGCCCGAGCCGAGCGAACCGAGGGCGCCGCGAGAGCTGTTAGGCTCGTCCAGAAGATGACCCCTCGGCGCAGCCGGCGCCCGGGCTCGTGGCTGGAGTCCAGCAACCGATCGCGATGACCGACCCCTTAGCGACGCGCCCAGCGGATGCGGACAGTGAGGCTGCGAGTGACCCGCGGCTGGCGCACACCGCCCACCACGAGGCTGCGCATGCCGTGGTCGCCGTTCGGTTGGGAATCCGGCTGGAATACGTCTCGATCGCGCCGGAACCGGCGGAGCACGCGGGCCAGGACGGAGCGCGGGGCACGGTCGCCGAGCTCCCGACAGACGAGGCGCGCGGGCTGGTCGAGAGGCTCAATCGGCCAGGACCGTTCCAGGCGGAGGCCGGCGACCCAATGTCGGTAGGGGACCGCGTGCGCTTCGCCCTGGCGGGCCCAGCAGCAGACCGCCGACACCTTGGCCGCAGCGACATCGGCGGGCGCGGCGATTTGGCGACGGCTCAATGGCTCCGCGACCGCGTTGGCTTCAGCGAGGACGAGTTCGCCCGCCTCGAGGAATACGCAGAGGCGATGGTGGAACGGGACTGGCCGGCCATCGAGGCCGTCGCCCAGGAGCTGCTTCGCGTCGTGCGGCTGAGCGGCGAGGACGTGCGCGGATTGGTGCATCCGTTCGCGCTGTCGGCGCGGCCGAAGTAGTTCATGGAGTCGGTGAGATCCTCGCCGAGGTAGATCTTCCCGTTCGGGTACGTGACCTTGTAGCCGACCTTTCAAGCCACGCGGCGAACGCAGCCGACGGCGACGCGCGGCCATGCACGCGCCCCCGGACGCCGTCGGTGCCTGCGACAACTACAGCGGGGTAGCTGAATCCTCGCGCCTCTGGAAGAACACGGAGAGCTCGTCGAGGGCCTCGGCGTGGCGGCGGGCGACGAGGACTTCGTGGCGCCGCTGCGGCGACCCTCGCCCTTCAACGTCGAGCGCGTCGATCTGCAACTTCGTCGTTTCGAGCGGGTCGGAGCGAGCGTCGGCGATCACGAGCCCCATCGCGCCTCAAGCCGCCGCTCCGAGATCGAGATCAACGATGACCGGCGCGTGATCGCTCACGTCGTGCCAGTTGGCGTAAGTGCCGACCTGAACCGCGCGAAGGCTGGATGCCCAAGCCTTGGGGATGAAGCAGTAGTCGAGGTGGAAGCCCGCGCCCTCCTTCCCGTGATGGAAGTGCGTCTTGCGCTTCTCCCGCCCGAACGCCTCGCCGAAGTACTCGTGGTACGCGCTCACGAGCCCGAGCGGCTCGAGCAGACCCGCAAGCTCACGCCACGACTTTCCGTCCCCGTACGAGGCGTCGTGGTTGAAGTCGCCGAGCACCACGGTCGGCCGGCGCTGGACCCAGTCGGCGTGAACACGGAGCCCTTCGTGCGCCTGTCGGTACGACGCTGATCGAGGCTTGGTCGGGGCGGTCCAGACGGCGCAGACGTTGAAGTGGAGGCCGGCGAGTTCGGCCTCGTAGCGACGGAAGCAGTACATCGGGTCCGCCAGGTCGACCGCCTCGAGCGCCGCGCCTGTGTACGAGAAGACGCCGACCGCCCGCTTGGGGTAGGCCGGATCAGCGACGCGGTCGCGGAAGGTCGGCTGTAGCTCGCCGTCCAAGGGGACGTCGCCATCGAGCCGCTCGACTTCTTGCACCGCGAGGATGTCTGGGCGGAAGGGCGCGACGCGCCCCGCCTTCCTCCGAAAACCGCCGATCCTGCAGTTCCAGGTCATGAGTCGCATGATGTTCCCCACCTCCCTCTACGTCTTCGGCCAGCGGTTGTACCCGACGGCGGGATCGTTGGCGTGTAGGGCGCGGATGAACTCGACCTCCTTGGCGTTCACCTCGGCGTCCGTCGCGTCCTCCGACTCCCACAGGAGCTCCCTGCGGATCGTGAAGTCGCGTCGCTGCTCCCGCGTGAAGTCGGCGGCGATGAGCCTGTTGTCGGCGCTGCCGAAGTAGTTGATCGAGTCGGTGAGGTCCTTGCCGACGTAGATCTTCCCGTTCGGGTAGGTGACTTTGTAGATGACCTTCATCGCGCGCCTTCGAGGATAGGGAGGACGGCGCCCACGAGTACAGCCGCAGGACGCCCACGGGCGTCGCCGGCGACAAGTTCAACACGGGCTGCGACATACTCGCGCCCTCGATGATCACGGAGAGCTCGTGCTCCTCATCGAGAACCAGCAGCACCTCGACACGGTCGTCACCCACGCCAAGGCGATCGGGATGTACGACCGGAACGACATCAACGGCGCGCTCGAGAACCGCCTCGAGTACCTCGACAAGTACGGCGGCGACCGGATGCGCGTGACGCTGTTCAAGGACTCCGCGCCCTTCTCGTTCGGCTTCGTGATCGAGCAGAAGGCCGGCGACGGTTGGCAGCACGTGTTCACCGGCGGGCTCATCTTCCACGGCACGCCGTACGACGACGGCTCGGACGGCAAGCCCCCCTCGGCCGCGAACCTGCGAATCCACGGCTGGTCGATCCACACGTGACCCGCCGCGTCTTTCGCGTCGTGGTCGATGTCGAGGTCGACACCGAACAGTGGGACGACCCCGGCACCTGGGACTGGAGCGTCCTGCTCGATGCCCCCGCTGTCCTTGTGGACGTCGACGAGGTCGCGCCCGTCCCGGCGACCTGATCAACCCGGCGTAGGACGCTTCGCGCGTCGCTGCCGATCTTCATCCCGCGGCTGCGCCGACGGCGCGCCTCTCCATCACGGAGATCTTCAACATGAACGCGACTCACAGTGCGGCCGCCATCGGCCGCACGCTGCCGGCCCCGCTCGGCGTCACCAGCGACATGCCCTCGCGCTGGAACGACGTGGAGCTCGGCTTCGACGAGGCCGCCGAGCGCATCGTGCGCGCGCACCGGCACGACGGCGAGCACCGCGATCTGC
>CAIXWQ010000112.1 GCA_903923175.1 uncultured delta proteobacterium
GAGTCTGTCAGATTTGTCGTGTAACTCGCCCGCGCTGCGGCGATCGGCCGTGCGATTCGGGGGTGACTACGATCTCGGAAGAACGTCGCGCTCGTTTCAGCGCAGACGATGTCTCGTCTGAGCGTAGATGCGGCTGATCTTCACGGCCAAGTTTTCGGCTTCGTTCGTGATCGTCTCGTTCACAAGGCAAAGCGGGGCGAGCGTGCCTGCGGCACGCTGTCGGCAATCGAGGTGGAGAATCGACGCTCAGCCCGGCGGCAGTCGCTCCGCGAAGGCGATGGCGAAGTAGCGCATGACGGCACTCCAACCCCCCGGTGCCTTCGCGCGCGTAGTCGCCCGTCGGAGCGCGAGGAAGAGCACCTTGAGCACGGCGTCGTCGTGCGGGAAGGCGCCCTTCGGCCGGAGCGCGCGACGCAGCTGCGCGTTCAACGACTCGATCGCATTCGTCGTGTACAGGATGCGGCGCACCTCACGCGGGAGGCTGAGGAACGGAGTGACCTCGTTCCAGCGGCTACGCCACAGCTGGCCGATGCTCGCGTACTTGGCGCCCCACTTCGCCTCGAACTCCTCAAGGGCAGTGCGCGCTTCCACGTCGCAGCTCGCGCCGTACACCGGTCGCAGCGCCGCGCAGACCGCCTTGCGTTCCGTCGATGCGACGTAGCGAGTCGAGGCGCGGATCATGTGCACGATGCACGTCTGGAAGATCGCCAGAGGGAAGGAGGCTTCGACGGCCTGCGGGAACCCCGAGAGGCCATCGCAGCAGACGTAGAAGATGTCGCGCACGCCACGGTTCTTGAGGTCGGTGAGCACCGACAGCCAGAACTTCGCGCCCTCGGTCGCCTGGAACCAGAGCCCGAGGACTTCGCGCTCGCCCTCGACGTTCATGCCGAGCGCGACGTAGACGGCCTTCTTCTTGACGATGCCGCTGTCGCGCACGCTGACGTAGAGCGCGTCGAGGAAGACCACCGGGTAGACCTCGTCGAGGGGACGCGTCTGCCACGCGCGCGCTTCATCGAGCACCGCGTCGGTGATGGTCGAGATCAGTTCCGGAGAGACGTCGGTGCCGTAGAGCTCCTCGAGGTGTCCCTGAATCTCACGCGTCGACATGCCGCGCGCGTAGAGGGCGAGCACCTTGTCGTCGAAGCCCGAGATGCGCCGCTGGTGCTTCGGAATCACCCTCGGCTCGAACGTGCCGTTGCGATCGCGAGGCACGCGGACGTCGAGGGGGCCCGTCTCGGTGAGCACTCGCTTCGTCGAGTGCCCGTTGCGCGTGTTGCCGCTCTTGTAACCCTTCACCTCGTTGCGGTCGAAGCCGAGGTGCGACTTCATCTCCGCCTCGAGCATCCGCTCCATCAGCGCGGCGCGCAGCTTCTGGAACATGCCGTCGGGACCGAACATGTCCTCGGGATTCGAGACGGACTTCATCAGCTCGGAGACGAGCTCGGGCTTCACGGTCGGTGCGGTCGGATCCATCGGTTGGCTCCTCGGGGCCGAACACGCCGCATCGCGGAGCGGTTACACAAATTTTCTGACATCCCC
>CAIXWQ010000113.1 GCA_903923175.1 uncultured delta proteobacterium
CGATCGCGGGCGGGGCGCGCGACGACGAGCCTCGCGTGCGCCGCGCGCGTCGGGCGGACGGCACGACGTTCGTCGGCGAGACCTTCGTCGTCCCGATCCTCTTCGAAGGGCGCCGAGCCGTGCAGGTGACCACGCGGGATCTGACCGCGCGCGTGCAGCTCGAGGCGGAGCTCGGACGGAGCAACCTCGCGCTGCGGACGCTCGTCGCGTGGAACGCGGCGCGCGCGACCGCCACCTCCGAGCAGGACCTCCTCGACCGCTTCTGCCGGATAGCCGTGGACACCTTCGGCTGCCGGCTCGCGTGGATACGACTGACCGAGGGCAACGCGTCCGACGGCCTGCGCCCCGCGGCGCAGGCGGGCGACGACGCGGGGTTCATCGCGCACATGCGTGGGCTCTTCGGCAACCCGGCCACGTCGAGCTCTCCCGGCCCCGTCGCGCTTCGCACGCGCCGCCCTTCGGCGATCGACGACCTCGCCAGCGATCCTCGCGCCGAGCACTGGCGCGCCGAGGCCCTCGCGCGCGGGTTCGGCTCGGTGATCGCGCTGCCGCTCGTCTCCTCCGACGGCGTGCACGGCTTCGCCGCGCTCTACGCGCCGGAGCGGGGGGCGTTCAGCGGGGAGGTCGGGGAGGTCCTCGCGCAAGGGGCCGCCGACCTCGCCGCCGGGATGCGCGCGCACCGCGCGCGCACCGTCCTCGAGAGCATCCTCGAGCACGCGCCGCTCTCGATCCTCGCCCACGACGCGGAGGGGGTCGTGCTGCTGGCGAACCGGCGGTTCGCCGAGCGCGCGAAGTTCGCGGCGGAGCAGGTGCCGGGCCGGTCGCTGGCCGAGCTGCTGCCGCCC
Organism: uncultured delta proteobacterium; assembly: GCA_903923175.1. GTDB lineage: Bacteria > Myxococcota_A > Polyangia > Polyangiales > JADJMO01 > CAIXWQ01. The sequence continues at coordinate 846 of CAIXWQ010000113.1, forward strand.
GCGTCGGTCGCCGAGTTCCTGGCGCACAGCCGGGTGGTGATCGCGACCCGTCGACCGCTGAACACCCAGCAGAGCTTCGAGCGTGAGGGCCAGCTGCTGCAGGCCGATCTCGTGCACTTCCCGCTCGAGCTCGTCCCGGGGCGCCCCCCCGCGGTCGGGGTGCTCGCGATCGACGTCACGGCCCGACGCCTCGCCGAACACGAGCTCCAGCGCTCGCGCGAGGAGCTGCGCGCGCTGGCGCTCCGGCAGCTCACCGTGCGCGAGGAGGAGAAGGGGCGCATCGCCCGCGACCTCCACGACGACCTCGGGCAGCTGCTCACGCGCCTCAAGATCGACGTGCGCTCGCTCGAGCGCTCGTTCGGCGACGCGCCGCCGGGCGCCGTCACCGGCGCGCAGATCGATCGCGTCGTCGCCATCGAGGCGCTGATCGAGGAGACGCTCGGCCGCGTGAAGACGATCGCGACCAGCCTGCGCCCCGGGAGCCTCGATGCGCTCGGGCTCGGCCCGGCGCTGGCGCAGGAGGCGCGCGCGTTTCGCGCGAGGACCGGCATCGCGTGCGACGCCACCCTCGACGAGGCCGCGGCCGAGCAGCGCGGTGAGAGCGCGACGGCGCTCTTCCGGATCGCGCAGGAGGCGCTCACCAACGTGACGCGGCACGCGCGGGCGTCGCGCGTCCGGCTCTCGCTCACGCTCGACGGCGCCGACGTCGTGCTGCGCGTGACCGACGACGGCGTCGGCATCGACACCGCTCGGGCGCGCGGCGGGCTCGGCCTGGTCGGCATGCGCGAGCGGGCGGCGGCGCTCTGCGGCACCGTCGCGGTCGAGCCGGGCGCGCAAGGCGGGACGGCGGTCGTCGCGCGCATCCCGTTCGCGCCCTGACGCCGACGGAGCGTACGGCCGCGTCGCTCACGCGCCGGGGCGCGCGGGGCTAGGCTCGCCATCCAGATGCCGCACGTGCTCCTCGTCGACGACCACGAGCTGGTCCGCCGCGGCCTGCAGCTGGTGCTGGCCGAGGGGCTGCCGGGCGCGACGTTCGCCGTCGCCGCGAGCGGCCGCGAGGCTCTGGACGCGCTTGCTGACGGCGGCGGCCGAGACGTCGGCCGAGTCGCGTCAGGATCGCCGGACGCGGCCGTGCGTGCGCCGTTCGACCTCGTCGTGCTCGACATCAACCTCCCGGGCATGAGCGGGATCGAGGTGCTCGACGCCCTTCGGCGCCGGTTGCCGAAGCTCCCCGTGCTGATCGTGAGCGCGTATCCCGAGGAGGAGTTCGCGCTGCGCTGCCTGCGGCTCGGGGCGGTCGGCTACCTCTCGAAGGACACCGCCGCCGACGAGCTGGTGATCGCCGCGCGAAAGGCCCTCGCGGGCGGCAAGTACGTCAGCGCGGCGATCGCGGAGCGGCTGGCGGGCGCGCTCGCCGGCGAGCAGATCGGCGGCTCGCCGCACGAGTCGCTTTCGAACCGCGAGCTCGAGGTGCTGCGCCTGGTCGCGACCGGCAAGTCGCAGCGCGCCATCGCCGAGGCGCTGCACCTCAGCGAGAAGACGATCGCGACCTACCGGGCGCGGCTCGCCGAGAAGCTCGGCGCCTCGACGAACGTCGAGCTCACCCGCTACGCGCTCCACCACGGGCTGGTGGATTGAGCGGAGCGGGGGCGCGGGTCGAGGCTCACTCCGCCGCCTTCGCCGGCCCCGCCGCGCGCACGGCCTGCACCAGCGCGTCCATGCTCTTCTTCGCGTCGCCGAAGAGCATGCGGCAGTTGTCGTGGAAGAAGAGCGGGTTCTCGACGCCGGCGTAGCCGGCCGCCATGCCGCGCTTGAGCACGACCACGAGCTTGCTCTTCCAGACCTCGAGCACGGGCATGCCGTAGATGGGGCTCGACGGATCGTCGAGCGCGCCCGGGTTGACGATGTCGTTCGAGCCGACGACGAGCACGACGTCGGTCTGGGGGAAATCGTGATTGATCTCCTCCATCTCCATCACGATGTCGTACGGCACGCCGGCCTCGGCGAGCAGCACGTTCATGTGCCCCGGCAGGCGGCCGGCGACCGGGTGGATGGCGAAGCGGACCTTGATCCCCATCTCGCGCAGCTGCGTGGTGAGCTCGTGCACGGCGTTCTGCGCGCGCGCGACCGCCATGCCGTAGCCCGGCACGATGACGACCTGGCGAGAGGCGAGCAGGCGCTGGGCCACCTCGTCGCCCTTCATCTCGTGCACGTCGCCGTGGCTCTCGGTCGTCGCGGTGCTCGGCTTCGAGTCGCCGGTGCCGAAGCCGCCGAAGACGACGTTCAGGATCGAGCGGTTCATCGCGCGGCACATGATGATCGAGAGGATGGTGCCGCTCGAGCCGACCAGCGCGCCGGTGACGATCAGCAGATCGTTGTCGAGCATGAAGCCCGCGGCGGCGGCGGCCCACCCGGAGTAGCTGTTGAGCAGCGAGACGACGACCGGCATGTCGGCGCCGCCGATCGCCATCACGAGGTGCGCGCCGAGGATCCCCGCGATCACCGTCATGGCGATCACGTGCGGCAGCGCGAGCGGCTGCGCCGCGGTCATGAACGGCACCGCGAGGCCGACGATGGCGAGCGCCATGACGGCGTTCATCGCGTGGCGCCCGGGGAGCAGCAGGGGCTTGCCGGAGATCGAGCCGCGGAGCTTGCCGAACGCGATCACGCTCCCCGTGAAGGTGATCGCGCCGACGGCGACGCCGACCCAGATCTCCACCAGGTGCACCGTGTGCTCGATCGCGATCTGGTCCGGGGGCGTCCCCTCGTGCGCGACGACCGGCGTCAGGTACGACGAGATGCCGACGAGCACGGCCGCGAGGCCGACGAAGCTGTGGAGGATGGCGACGAGCTCCGGCATGCCGGTCATCTCGACGCGCTTGGCGAGCCACCAGCCGATGACCGAGCCGCCGACGATCGCCGCGCCGAGGATCCCAGCCGCCACGCTGCCGACGCCGTGCTGCGCCCAGACGATCGCGGTCACCACGCCGGCGAGCGTCATGCCCGCCATGCCGAACACGTTGCCCGAGCGCGCGGTCGTCTGCTTGGAGAGGCCGCCGAGGCTGCGGATGAAGAGCACGCCCGCGAGCAGGTAGGCGATGACCTGGATGTTGTGGTTCATCGCGAGCCCCCTTCACGGTGGAACATCTTCAGCATTCGTTGCGTCACCAGGAAGCCGCCGCAGATGTTGATCGAGGCGAGCAGCACGGCGACGACGCCGAGGATCGACGCGAGGCTCGTGGGCTGCGCGGAGACCTGCAGCATGCCGCCGATGACGATGATCCCGCTGATGGCGTTGGTGACGCTCATCAGCGGCGTGTGCAGCGAGGGGCTGACGCTCCAGATGACCTGCCAGCCGACGAAGCACGCGAGCACGAACACCGTGACGTGCTGCAGGAACTGCTGCGGCACGAAGCGCCCGAGCACGAACACGAACGCCGTGGCCCCGAAGCCGAGCGCGGTCTGGCCCCAGGCGCGGCGCGTCGGGCTCATGACCGCGGTCTGCTTCGGCTTGGCGTCGGCCGACGGCGGCTTGATCGGCTTCGCGGGCGCCGGCTCCTTGGCGGGCGTCGGCTCGGCCTTCTTCGCGGGCGGGGGGAGCTGCTCGCCGAGGTGCACGAGCAGCGCGGGGCGCACGACGTCGTCGTTCAGGTCGATGCGCCACATCTCGGCGCCGCCCATGTCGGTGAGCAGGTTCACCAGGTTGTTGGAGAAGAAGCGGCTCGCGACCCAGGCCATGCGGCTCGTGAGGTCGGTGAAGCCGACGATCTTCACGCCGTTGTGCTCCGCGATCTTGCCCGGCTCGGTGAGCTCGCAGTTGCCGCCCTGCTCGGCGGCCAGGTCGATGATCACGCTGCCCCGCTTGAGGCACTCGACCACGTCCCGCGGCACGAGCGTCGGCGCCTTCGCCCCCGGCACGAGCGCGGTCGTGACGATGACGTCGACCTCCTTCGCCTGCGCCCGGAACAGCGCCATCTCGGCGGCGATGAACTCGGGGCTCATCACCTTCGCGTAGCCGCCTTGCCCCTCGCCGGACTCCTTGAACTCCACCTCGAGGAACTTCGCGCCGAGGCTCTCGACCTGCTCGCGCGCCGCGGCGCGGGTGTCGAAGGCGCGGACCTCGGCGCCGAGCGCGCGGGCGGCGCCCACCGCGGCGAGCCCCGCGACCCCGGCGCCGATCACGAGCACCTTGGCGGGCGGCGTCGAGCCCGCGGCGGTGACCTGCGGGCCGAAGAACCCCTGGAGCTGCCCGGCCGCCTCGATGATGGCGCGGTAGCCCGAGAGGTTCCCCATCGAGCTGAGGACGTCGGACTTCTGGGCCCGCGTGATGCGCGGGATGCGCTCGAGGGCCAGCGCGCTCGCTTTGCGCGCGACGATGTGCGGCAGGAGGTCGGGGTTGCGCTCGGGCTGGATCAGCGAGATCAGCAGCGAGCCTTCGCGCAGCTGGTCGGCCTCCTCGGGCGAGGGGGGCCGGACCTTCAGCACGACGTCGGACTCGCCGAGCGCCGCGCCCTGCTCGATCAGCTCGGCGCCGGCGGTGACGTAGTCGTCGTCCGCGTAGCCGGCCAGCAGCCCGGCCCCGCGCGCGACGCCGACCTCGAAGCCTAGATTGCGCAGCTTCTTGACCGACTCGGGCGTCGCCGCCACTCGTCGCTCTTCGGGCGCGGACTCCTTGGGCACTCCGATTTTCATATTGGCGGGCGCGGAGATATCGCAGTTTGACGCGCCGATCGAGAGGAGATGCGCGCGCCGCGTCGAGTTCGATCCACGCGGGAATTCAGGCCCTGTTCGCGCGCTCGCTACGGTCGAGCGACGCCGCACGTCCCCCCTGGGGGCATGAGCGCGACGCGATGGCGCGCACGGCTTGGCGCAGTGCGTGACGAGGACCGGTGTCGCGGCGGCGAGACGCCGCGCTCGATACCCATGCCTACGACGGGTCGGCCTCGCGCGGATGGAAGAGGTGGAAATAGCAGCGGCACCTCGACGGAGGACGGCGTATGCAACGCATCAGCGACGCGCGCCAGACGCAGCGTCGAGGGAGTGAACATGCGTCGGAATCTGCTCTTCTTGCTCGCGGCAAGCCTGCCGCTGATGGCTTCGTGGTCGATTGCGGGCTGCGGCAGCTCGAGCGGCGGCGCCACGCCGGCCGCCGACACGGGCGTCCCCGACGACACGGCCCCCGGCGACTCCATCGCGAGCGAGACCGACGCCCCCGGCAAGTGCGGCGACGGCCACCTCGACGCCGGCGAGCAGTGTGACGACGGCAACACCACCAGCGGTGACGGCTGCTCGGCGACCTGCACGAAGGAGGGCACCACGGTGACCTCCGTCGACTGCGAGACGCTCCCCCCCGTGACCACCGGCGTCTGCGCCGTCACCGCGGGCAACGCCGCGCGCCGCATCCAGGGGATCGTGCTCACGCCGAACACCATCTACCGCGGTGGTCAGGTCGTCGTGGACGACAAGGGGATCATCCAGTTCGCCGGGTGTCGCGCGGACTGCGAGGCCGACGCGACCTGCAAGGCGCTGGCGGCCGCCGCGACCTCGATCTCCTGCCCGGACGGCGTCGTCTCGCCGGGCCTCATCAACACGCACGATCACATCACCTACGCGAACGACGCGCCGGGCGCCGACAGCGGCGAGCGCTACGAGCAGCGCCACGAGTGGCGCAAGGGGCTCGACGGCCACACGAAGATCCCCGCGCCCGGCGGCGCGACGGCCGATCAGATCTCGTGGGCCGAGCTCCGCTTCCTGATGGGCGGCGCGACCTCCACGGTCGGCTCGGGCAGCGCGAACGGGCTCGTGCGCAACCTCGACAAGACGGCGCAGGAAGGGCTCGCCCAGACGCCCGTCCTGTTCGACACCTTCCCGCTCAACGACTCCACGCCGCCCAGCGGCTACCCGGGCGCGGTCGCTTGCTCGGCGTTCACCGGCATCGTCGCCGACACCTCGCTCGCCGCGGTCGACGCGTACTTCCCGCACGTCGCCGAGGGGATCAACGCCTACGCCGAGGACGAGTTCCAGTGCCTCAGCGCCGCCGATCCCGGCCACAACGTGGTGACCGCCAAGTCGGCGTTCATCCACGCGGTCGGGCTCACCGCGCAGGACTACTCGACGATGGCGAAGAACGGCACCGGCCTCATCTGGTCGCCGCGCTCCAACGTCTCGCTCTACGGCGATACGGCGATCGTCACCGAGGCCGCCCGTGACGGCGTGGTCATCGCGCTCGGCACCGACTGGCTGCCGAGCGGCTCGATGAACCTGCTGCGCGAGCTGCAGTGCGCCGACTCGCTCAACACGAAGTACTACGACCACTTCTTCCAGGATCGCGATCTCTGGATGATGGTCACCGCCAACGCGGCGTCGCTGACCAAGACCGACGACGTGCTCGGCGCGCTGGTCAAGGGGAAGGTCGGCGACATCGCGATCTTCGACGGCAAGGTCCACAAGGACTTCCGCGCCATCATCGACGCGGCGCCGGCCGACGTGCTGCTCGTCATGCGCAGCGGCAAGGTGCTCTACGGCGACAAGCCGACCGTCAGCTCGATCGACGCGGCCGCGGCCTGCGACACCGTCGACGTGTGCGGCACCCCGAAGGCCGTCTGCCTGCAGTCGGAGGTCGGCAAGAACTACGCGGCGCTCCAGAGCTCGGGCGGCGCCCCGTACGCGGCGTTCTTCTGCGCGACGCCGACCAACGAGCCGAGCTGCGCGCCCAAGCGCCCGGCCGCGGTCATGGGCTCCACGATCTACACGGGCGTCCCCTCGGCCACCGACTCCGACGGCGACGGCATCCCGGACGCGACCGACAACTGCCCGAAGATCTTCAACCCGATCCGCCCGATGGATGGCGGCAAGCAGGCCGACGCCGACGGTGACGGCACCGGCGACGCGTGCGACGTCTGCCCGCTCGACGCGAACACGACGACCTGCACCGGCGTCGACCCCAACGACACCGACAAGGACGGCGTCCCGAACGCGACGGACAACTGTCCGACGACGGCGAACCCCGATCAGAAGGACACCGACGGGGACGGCAAGGGCGACGCGTGCGACCCGTGCCCGAGCGTCGCGAACGCGGGCCCCGCGGCCTGCCCCGGCACGATCTACGACATCAAGAAGGGGACGATCACCGCTGGCAGCTCGGTCGCCCTCAGCAACGCGCTCGTCACCGCGCGCGCCACGGTCGGCTACTTCATCCAGACGAAGACCGGCGACGCCGGCTACGCCGGGACCGACTTCTCTGGCGTGTACGTCTACGACCCGGCCAACACGGTCAAGGTCGGCGACCGCGTCAACATCTCGACCTGCAAGGTGTCGAGCTTCAACGGTCAGATCCAGCTCACTGGCCCGACGACCACCGTCGCCTCCTCGCTCGGCGAGGCGGGGCCGGCGCCGGTGGTGGTCACCGCGGCCGACGTCGCCACGGGCGGCACGAAGGCCACCGCGCTCGAAGGCGTCGTGGTGCAGGTCGCGAACACGAAGGTCACCGACCTCGCGCCGGTCGCCGGCACGGGCGACACGGCGCCGACCAACGAGTTCGTCCTCGACGCGGCTCTGCGCGTGAACGACTTCTTCTTCCTGATCTCGCCCTTCCCGACGCTGAACCAGCAGTTCACCTCGGTCACGGGCGTCCTCGAGTGGCGCAACGCGAACTCGAAGATCGAGCCGCGCAGCGCCTCGGACTACGTGTACGGCACGCCGGTCCTGGTCGGCTTCGCGCCGGCGCTGAGCTACATCGACGTCGGCCAGATGGCCTCGGCCACGATTCCGACGGCGCTGAAGGTCACGCTGAGCAACGCGCCGACCGCCGACACGTTCGTCGCCGTCGTCTCGAGCGACCCGATGTCGCTCTCCGTGGTCGGCGGCGGCGTGACCATCCTCGCCGGCTCGACCTCCGCGCCGCTGATGCTCAACGGCCTCGCGCAGTCGGCGAGCGTGACCCTCTCCGCGTCGCTCGGCACCGCCACTGCGCTCACCGCCAACGTGCGCGTGCTCGGCGCCGCCGA
>CAIXWQ010000114.1 GCA_903923175.1 uncultured delta proteobacterium
CCGCTGCCCGTCAGCCGACGCGCTGCGGCTCGCCTTCGTTGAACTCGAGGCCGGCGATGACGCCGTCGGCCTCCTCGCGCACCCAGCGGACGAGCGCGCGGCCGAGGTACACGGCGCCCGCCGTCGCGACCTCGATCTGCACGTGGTCGCCCGGGCGCAGCGGCTTCTCGGTGATGATGCGCATGCCGCCGTGCGCGACGTTGAGCGACCAGCCCTCGAACGACGTCTCGACCTCGACCGAGGTCACGTGTTGCGCAGCGTCGCGCTCCACCTTCGCGATCGACAGCGGCTTCGCGAACGGGATCCGCTCGCTGTTGCGGCGCGCGCCCCAGCGCAGGTCGTGCTCGCCGTCGTCGGGGAGCAGCTCGACGAGGCGCTCGAGCGGCAACGGCGGCTTCGAAGCGCGGCTCTCGGAAGAAGGCGTCGGGGTCGGATCGCTCGAATCGGGCAAGGCTCGACGAGCCTCGCACGTGTAGTCGTTCCGTCAAGATGCGGCGCGCTCCCACCAAGGGCGACGCGTCGGCACGGCAGAGCACAAAAAAGCGAGGAGCGGTCGCCTTCCGGGGACCGCTCCATCACGCGCGCACGGGGCGCGCGCGAGGCTCGTGCGCGCTTCAGACGCCGAGGATCTGCTTGGCGATGACCATCCGCTGGATCTGCGAAGTCCCCTCGTAGATCTGGAGGACCTTCGCGTCGCGCATGAGCTTCTCGACGGGATACTCCTTGGTGTAGCCGTTGCCGCCGAAGATCTGGACGGCGTCGATCGCCGTCGCCATCGCGCTGTCGGCGCCGTACGCCTTCGCGCACGACGAGACGATCGGGCTGCGCTGGTTGGTGTCGAGCGCCCACGCGGCCTTGCGCACGAGGAGCTGCGTCGCCTCGATGCGGATCGCCATCTCCGCGAGCATGTGCTGCACCATCTGGTGCTGCGCGATCGGCACGCCGAAGGTCTTGCGCTCCTTGGCGTACGCGACGCACTCGTCGAGGCAGCGGCGCATCAGGCCGACCGCGCCCGCGCCGATGTCGGGGCGCGTCTTGTTGAAGGTCTCCATCGCGAGCTTGAAGCCGGCGCCGGGGCCCGCGAGTAGGTTCGCCTTGGGGACCTTCACGTCCTCGAGGCTGAGCACGCAGGTGTCGCTCGCGCGCTGCCCGAGCTTGTCTTCGTGCTTGGCGACGCGGAAGCCCGGGGTGTCGCGATCGACGATGAACGCCGCGATCCCCTTGTGGCGCGAGGCGGGGTTGTCGGTGGCGAAGATGACGTACCAGGTCGCGCGCGCGGCGTTGGTGATCCACGCCTTGCTGCCGTTGATCACGTAGTCGTCGCCGACCTTCTTGAACGTGCACTGCATGCCGGCGACGTCGGAGCCCGCGTTCGGCTCGCTCGTCGCGTAGGCCGCGAGCAGCGGCGCGCCGGTGAGCATGCCGAGGTACTTCTTCTTCTGCTCCTCGCTGCCGCCGAGGAGGATCGGCGTCGCGGCGAGCGTGTTCGCCGTGATGCTCGTCTGGATGCCGGTGCAGCCGTACGCGAGCTCCTCGACGATCATCGTGTTCTCGAGCTCGCCCACGCCGAGCCCGCCGTATTCGGCGGGGACGGTGCAGTTCACGAGCCCGTTCTCCCACGCGGCTTCGAAGACGCCGGCGGGGAACTCCGACTTCCGATCGGCCTCTGCGGCGACCGGGATGATGCGCTCCTTGGCGAAGCGGCGGGCGGTCTGGATGAGCTGTTCCTGCTCCTCGGAGAGCTTGAAATCGAGCATGCACGCGAACTAGCGCAGCGCGGCGAGGGATGCCATCCGCGCCCTTCGTGCGTCGTCGCGCGAGGTCGATACGGTCGGGGGGCGTCGGCCCCGACGCGCTCGGTTCCTCGTCGTCGTGAGGGCCCTCGCAGCTCGCCGAGCCTGGCGATCGTGCCCGCCGTGGCCGCGCGGCGCGCAGCTATTCCTTCAGGCGCGCGCGCTTCTTCTCGAGCTCTGCGCGCACGGCGCGCCCGCCGAGCACGTAGCCGATCATCACACCCGCCAGGAGCACCGCGGGGATGAAGAAGAGGTGCGTGCTCGTCATGGCTACTTCGCGTCCGCCCTGGCGCGGGCTTCCTTCAGCGCGGCCTCGAGCGCGTCCATCTGCTTGCCGACGCCGCTCTGGCGCAGGAACACGCGGAGCACGGTCAGCATCAGCACGACGAGGATCACGGCGTAGGCGGCGACCAGGAGCGAGCCGCCGCTGACCGCCTCGCCGCCGTTCTCGGCGGCGCGGAAGGCCGACGCGCGGTCGTCGGGGGTCGTGGTGATCGACGCGCTGGTCGCGGGGGCGACGGCGGCGGAGGCGCTGGGGGCGGCGGATTCGGGGGCGGGCATGGGAGCTTTCACGAGCGAAGAGCGGAGCGAGCGGTGCGGGCGGTGCGGGCGGTGCGGGGCTCGAGGGGCTGCGGCACGAGCGGGCGACGCTCAGCCGCCCTCCTCGTTCGGGGTCAGACCTGCGTCGAGCGCTTCTTCCTCGAGGTGGCGCGCCCGGCGCGCGAGCAGCTCGCCGCGCGCGCGTACCCAGAGCAGCAGCGCGAAGAGCGCCGTGAACGCGGCCAGCGACAGGAACAGCGCGGGGAGCATGCGCGGATCGAGCCCGCCGCCCCCCTTGGTGATCACGGTCGGGTGCTGCCCCGACCACTTCTTCACCGAGTAGTGGATGATCGGCAGGTCGGCGACGCCGAGGATGCCGAGCGCCGCGGCGAAGCGCTTCTCGGCCTCGCCCTCGCCGCCGAAGCCGCGCAGGACGATGTACGCGACGTAGATGAGCAGCGCGAGCAGCGTGGTCGTGAGGCGCGGATCCCACGTCCAGTACGCGCCCCACGCCTTGCGGGCCCACAGCGGGCCGCTGAAGACGACGATCGCGCCGAACGCGACGGCGAGCTCCGCGCCGGCCTGGCCGATGGCGTCGCCCTTCTCGTTGCCCGTCGCGAGGTACCAGCCGCTGCCGACGAGGCACGCGCCGGCACCGAGGTACATCGAGTAGGCGGCGGGGACGTGCCAGTAGAAGATCTTCTGGACGATCCCCATCATCATCTCGGTCGGGGCGACCGCGAAGATCTCGTAGACCGAGCCGAGCAGCAGCGCCGTCGTGAGCGCGAGGAGCGCGAAGAAGACGACGGTCGAGGTCTTGCCGGAGGACACGCGGGAACCTTAGTGGCACCGGGGCGCGCCGCAAAGGGCGGGCGTACGGTGACGTGGGGCCTCCGTCAGCCTTGCCCCTGCGTCACCTGTTTCACGCTCTGAGCGGCCCGATCGACGAGCTTCGAGGTGAGGTCGACGACCTCCACGTAGCGGTACACCCCGGCTTGCAGGGCGAGCACGTCGGCGCTGGAGAGCTCGACGCCGGTGCCCCCCGCGCGGACCGCGCGATCGACGAGGCGCTCGCCGCGGGCCGTCTCGTCACCGAGCGCCTTCAGCACGTCTCCGAAGCTGCGCGCGGGCGGGGCGGCGGCGCTCGGCCTCGGCGCGGTCGTCGACTGCGGCGTCGGCGGGACCGTGCCGAGGCGAATGGGGCTGAGCTCGGACATGCCGAGGGTCGACCGCGGCGCCCGTGCGGTTGCGTGGGGCGGCGCGGTCGTGGGGGGCGCGGAGGCGGTTCAGTGCTTGAGGACGCCCGATGCGAACAGCCCACCGACGACGACGCCGATGGCGAGCAAGACGAGCCCGATCTTGGTGGCGAGCCCGGAGCCCTTCGCGGGCTGGGTCGCCGGCTCCACGGGCGTCGGCGGGGTCTGCGCCGCGACCTGGGCCTGCGCCTGCGAGAGCGACTGCCCGGCGAACGGCGACATCATGGGCGTCGCGGTGGGGACGGTACGCCCCATCGCCACGGGGTTGGCACCTGGGGGCTCCTCGAGCGCGCTGAGATCGCCGGCGCTCGGCATGGCGCGGCCGCCGGAGGCGCCGCCGAGCTGCAGCGGCGCGTGACTGGTGCGCCCTCCGCCGAAGCTGTCGAGATCGAGCGCGATCGAGCCCGCGTCGTTCTGCGCGTCGATCGACTGGAACTGGAAGACCGCCTGCTCCGCCCACTGCAGGAACTCTTCGACGCCCGTGCTGCGCGCGGCCTCGCGCTCGCGGCGGCGCTGCTCCATCGCGCTGCGCACGAGGTCGGCGACCTCGAAGTCGGTGACCGCGTGGTTGCCGTAGCGGAAGAGGAAGGCGTTGAGATCGGCGCCGAGCTCACGCGCCGTCGTGTATCGCTGCGAGGGCTCTGCCGCGAGCGCGCGCGCCAGGATCGGCTCGAGCTCCGGCGGCACGTCGGGGCGGATGCGGGTGATCGGCGGGATGATCGCCCGCTGCACCATCTGCACGGTCTCGAGGTCGGTCTTCCCCATGAAGAGGCGCCGACCCGCGAGCAGCTCCCAGAGCATGATGCCGATGGCGAAGATGTCGGCGCGCGCGTCGACCTCCTGCCCCTTGGCGGCCTCGGGGGCGAGGTAGCTGAACTTCCCCTTGATGATCCCGGGCTCGCTCTTCTCGAGCTGCGTGCTCGCCTTCGCGAGCCCGAAGTCCACGATCTTCACCTCGCCGTGCTGCGTGATCAGCACGTTGGGCGGGCTCATGTCGCGGTGCACGATGTTGAGCAGATTGCCCGCGTCGTCGAGTAGCCCGTGCGCGTACTGGAGCCCCTTGCAGAGCTCGATCGCGATGAACGTGGCCTCCTCGTATGGGAACGGGCGGTTCGAGTTCTTGAGCGTGTCGATGATGCCGCGGAGGTTCGCGCCGTCGACGAACTCCATCACGATGAAGTACGTGCCGTCGCCGACGCCGATGTCGAAGACCTGCACGCAGTTCGAGTGCGAGAGCTTCGCCGAGAGGCGAGCCTCGTCCAGGAACATCTTGATGAAGGCTTCCTTCGACGCGAGGTGCGGAAGGACTCGCTTGATCGCGACGCGCTTCTTGAACCCCTGCAGGCCGATGGCTTCGGCCTTGAACACCTCGGCCATGCCCCCCGCTTCGAGGCGATCGATGACTCTATATCGCTGGTCGCTTGCCATTCGATCTCCGCACGGGGGGCGTCGACGCGTCCGCGCCGTCGTCGACGGGCGGAGGATCGCAGACGTTCGCTCTTTCGGTCAGGATTAAAGGTGTAGCGGATCGAGCGGTCAAGCTCGACTCGTCGCGATGCGTCAGGACAGGGCGGTCACGGGGCGTCGCGCGCGCATCGGAAGCCGAGGTCGCGGCGGCGCTCCGACACCACGCCGTAACCCCGCGCGGCCCCGCGGAGCTCGACGAACGGGCTCAGATACGAGCCACCGCGCACCACCCGGAGCACCCCGGAGGAGCCCTGCTTCGGCGCTAGGACGCGGGGATCCCGCGCCGGCGCGGCCGGATACTCGAGCTCGTAGAGATCGATCACCCACTCGGCGACGTTCCCCGCGAGATCGGAGACCCCTTCGGGCGTCGCGTACGCGGCGAAGCTCCCGATGGGAGCCGGGCCGGCGAAGCCATCGACGTCGTCGGTCGTCCCTTCGTCGACCAGGATGGCCTTGCTGAAGGGGTTGACGTAGAGGCGAGCGCCGAAATCGAGCGCGCCGTGGTTCGCGAGGTGGGGGTTCCAGAGCTCGCCCCAGGGGAAGCGTCGCCCCGAGAGCCCGCGCGCGGCGCGCTCCCACTCCGCCTCGGTCGGCAGGCGCGCGCCGCGGAACGCGCAGTATCGCTCGGCGTCGGTGTGGCTGACGTACGTGACCGGGAGCTCTGCGTGCCCGGCCCGCGGATCGCCCGGCGGGATGGCGGCGCGGGCGCAGGCGGCGGCGTCGACGCAGCGCTGGTAGTCGCCGAGCGCCACCTCCGTGCGGTCGAGGAAGAACGGCGACAGCGTGACGTCGTGCGCGAGCAGCTCGTCGGCGTAGCTGCGGCAGAAGTTGCCCAGCGGCTCTCGCGCGCACTGCTCGCCGGCCCAGCGCGCCTCGTCGACGGTCGAGCCCATCCGGAAGGTGCCCCCCGCCAGGTAGGCCATGCCCGCGGTGGGCGCGCCGAGCAGCGCGACGCCGGCCTCGGCGTCGACCTCGCCGCGCCGCTCGATGGGGGGCGGCTCGAGGGGCGAGCCCGGCTTGGCGCCGCCCGTCGAGAGGACGGCGAGGGAGGCGAGGGCGGCGAGGGAGGTGCGGAGCGAGCGAGCGGGGGCCCCGGGCCGCCAGTGAGGGCGAGCATCCCAGTCGCCGCCCGAACCGCTACCATCGCTCCCGACCATGGCCCCTCCGCCCACGCAGACCCTCGAGCTCGACAAGTACGTCCCCGACGCGCGTGCCCTCATCTTCGCCGCGCAGCAGCTCGCCGACGAGCGGCAACACCCGGAGGTCGAGCCGATTCACCTGCTCCACCGCGCGGTCGACCGCGATCGTGGCATCGCCGAGGTGTTCCGCAAGGCGGGCGCGGATCCGGGCGACGTGCTCGCGGAGGCCGAGTCGGCGCTGCGGCGGCTGCCGAAGACGGGCAAGGGCGAGGCGTACATCGCCAAGTCGTTCCTCGACCTGCTCGGCGAGGCGGAGCGCGAAGCGGAGCGCGAGAAGGCGCAGCAGGTCACGCTCGAGCACGTCCTCACCGCGCTCACGCGCCAGATCCGCGGCGCGGCCGGCGCGGTGCTGCAGGCGATGCGGATCGAGCCGGGCTCGCTCAAGCCGCATTACGGCCTGCTCAAGACGACGCCGCGCGACAGCCAGCCGATGGCGAACGGAGCGCCTGCCGCGTCGGCCGGCGGCTCGGGCTCCGTAAGCTGGTCGGATCTCCTCTCGCGCGCGACGGTCGATCTGGTCGAGCAGGCCAAGAAGGGGCAGCTCGATCCGGTCATCGGACGCGACACCGAGGTGCGGCGCGTGCTGCAGATCCTCGAGCGCCGCGCGAAGAACCACCCGCTGCTCGTGGGTGAGCCGGGGGTCGGCAAGACGTCGATCGTGCGCGCGCTCGCCACGCGCATCGCGCACGGCGACGTGCCGCGCAACCTGCTCGGCGCGAAGATCCTCTCGCTCGATCTCGGCGGCGTGATCGCGGGCGCGAAGCTCCGCGGCGAGATCGAGGAGCGGCTGCGGGTGGTGCTGCAGGCGCTGCGGCCGCAGGAGGGGCAGAAGGGCGAGGCCATCCTCTACATCGAGGATTTCGCCGCGCTGTTCGGCCAGGCCTCTGCCGGCGCGGGCGTCGGCGAGCTGCTGAAGCCCGCGCTCGTGCGCGGCGATCTGCGCATCCTCGCGAGCTGCTCGACCGAGGGGTTGCGCAAGGTGCAGGAGAAGGACCCCGGCGTGCTGAGGCGGCTGACGATCGTCGAGATCGACGCGCCGGACGTCGACAAGGCGAAGCAGATCCTGCGCGGCGTGGCGACGCGCTACGAGAAGCACCACGACGTGAACATCGGCGAGGGGGCGATCGCGGCCGCGGTCGTGCTCGCCAAGCGCTACGTGCAGGACCGCGCGTTGCCCGACAGCGCGTTCGATCTCCTCGACGAGGCCTGCGCGCGCAAGCGCGTGGAGCTCGACTCGGTGCCGGCGGAGATCGACGACTCGATCCGCCGCCTCGACTCGCTCAAGGCGCAGACCGAGGCGCTCAAGGACGATCAGGATCGGCTCTCGACGACCACGCGAAAGAAGATCGAGGCGGAGATCGCCGAGCTCGAGCCGAAGGTCGTGGGGCTCAAGAGCCACCTCGAGTCGCGGCGCGGCGCCATCGCGGCGGCCGAGTCGCTGCGCGGCGAGCTCTCGGCGAAGGAGGCCGATCTCGTCGAGGCGAAGAAGAAGGCGGACTACGCCCGGCTCGGCGAGCTCGAGCACGTGACCATCCCCGATCTGAAGCGGCGCCTCGCGACCGCGGAGGAGGCGGTCGTGCGCGAGGGGGGCGGCGCCTCGAACGTCGTCGGTGAAGAGGACGTCGCCAAGATCCTCGAGGACTGGACCGGCATCCCGCAGCAGAAGATGCTCGAGGCCGAGGCCGACAAGCTCCTCAAGATGGAGGAGCGGCTCACCAAGCGCGTGGTCGGGCAGGACGAGGCCACGCGCGCGGTCGCCAAGGCGGTGCGCCGTGGGCGCATCGGGCTGCGCGATCCGGGCAAGCCGATCGGCTCGTTCCTCTTCCTCGGGCCCTCCGGCGTCGGCAAGACCGAGCTCGCGAAGGCGCTCGCCGAATTCCTGTTCGACGACGAGGCGGCGATGACCCGCCTGGACATGTCGGAGTTCATGGAGAAGCACATGGCGCAGCGCCTGCTCGGCGCGCCGCCTGGCTACGTCGACAGCGAGGAGGGGGGCTTCCTCACCGAGGCGGTGCGGCGCCGCCCGTACTCGGTGCTGCTCTTCGACGAGGTCGAGAAGGCGCACGCGGACGTCTTCAACCTGCTCCTGCAGGTGCTCGACGACGGGCGGCTCACCGACGGCCGCGGCAGGCTCGCCGACTTCTCCAACACCGTCGTGATCATGACGAGCAACATCGGCTCGCAGCGCATCCTCGAGACCGACAAGAAGATCTTCGAGTCCGAGGACGGGCGCGAGGCGCTCAAGGACGTGCTGCGCGAGGAGCTCCGGAAGTTCTTCCGCCCGGAGTTCCTCAACCGCGTCGACGACGTCGTCGTCTTCCGCGCGCTCACCAAGGACGACCTCAAGGGGATCGCGGCGATCCAGCTGCGAAGGCTCGACAAGCTCCTC
Organism: uncultured delta proteobacterium; assembly: GCA_903923175.1. Lineage (GTDB taxonomy): Bacteria > Myxococcota_A > Polyangia > Polyangiales > JADJMO01 > CAIXWQ01. Next base: position 8,645 of record CAIXWQ010000114.1, read on the forward strand.
GTCGAGAAGGAGCTCAAGGTCACGCTCACCAGCGCCGCGATCGATCGACTCGTCGATCTCGGCTACGAGCCGGGGTTCGGCGCGCGGCCGCTGCGTCGCGCGATCCTCAAGGAGATCCAGGATCCGCTCGCGGAGGAGATCCTCAAGGGGGGCTACCCCCCGGGCGCGATCGTCCAGGTCGACGTGAAGGGCGAGGAGTTCACCTTCTCGTCCGCGCCGAGCCCGAGCAAATGAGCCCGGCGAGCGAGTGAGCACCCGGTGATCAGCCGTCTCGCCGCCTTCGTGTCCACGGCGCCCGCGCGGCGCAAGGTGCGCGATCCCCACGGGGCGCGCCCGGTCGTGCTCGAGAGCGGCGGGCTCCGACTGCGCGGCTGGGTCCGCGACGTGCCGGGCGCGCGCGCGACGGTGGTGCTCGGCCACGGCTACCGTGACGATCGCGCGCAGCTCGCGCTCCTCGCCGAGCCGCTCGCGGCGCGGGGTTTCCGGAGCTTCGGGTTCGACTTCCGCGCGCACGGCGAGAGCCAGGGCGAGCGCATCACCATCGGGGTCGAGGAGTCGCTCGACGTGATCGCCGCGCTCGGCTGGGCGCGCCGCAGCTTCCCGGAGCCCGCGTCGTACTTCGGCTTCTCGATGGGCGCCGCGGCGTACCTGCTGTCGCTCGAGCGCGCGGGCGGCGCGGAGGCCGACACCGCGATCCTGGACTCGCCGTACGACACGCTGCGCGAGGCGATCGGCGCGCGGTTCGATCGCTTCCACCTGCCGCGTCGGCTCGCGCGAGGGCTCGAGCACCACGGCGCGCGGCGCACCGGGGTCGAGCTCGATCGCGTGCGGCCGATCGACGCGCTCGCGCGGCTGCAGCGCCCCACGCGCGTCGTGTTCGCGCGGCGCGACGCGTGGATCGGCGACGCCACACGCGCGCGCTTCCGCGCCGCGGCCTCAGCGAGCTGCAGCTTCGACGTCGTCGAGGGGGGCCACCAGGATCACCTCACCACGAGCTTCGCGGTTCGAATGGCCGATGCGTTCGCCGAGCTCGCCGAGCGTTAGGCCCTCACTCGCGCACCCACGTGTAGCTCGTCGCGTCGAGGTCGAACCGCAGCGATCCGGTGAACGTCGCCGGGGCCGCGCACACGCCGCTCGCGTCGACCCCGGCGCGGTTCGACCGGAGCTCGAACTGGACCTCGACGTGACGGTGGAAGTCCGCGGAGGTGAGCTGCGGCGCGGTCGCGCGGCCGCCGGCCGCGGCGCTCACCGTCGCGGAGAGGTGGATGCCGCTCGCGTCGGAGGTGCACAGGTCGGTGGGGCCGCCGTCGGTCGGGGTCGAGTCGGCGGTGAGGAAGCTGCGATCGACCGCGGGCGCGAGCGCGCCATCGCTCGCATCGCGCAGATCGCCGAGGGAGAGCGCGCCGAACACCTGCGAGCGCTCGCCCACCGCGCAGCTGAACGAGAGGATCAGCGGGACGTCGCCGCCCGCGGCGGCTTCGGACGCGTAGACCGACCGATCCTGGGTCAGCGTGCAATCCGCCGGCGCGCCGGTGGCGAGGGTGCCGTGCCAGCCGACGCTCGACGTGTGCCCTCCGAGCAACACCACCATGTTCCCGCCGAACGACACCGGCTCGATGCGCGCGTGCAGCGAGGGGGTGACGGTCGTGTCGCCGCAGCCGCCGCCGCCGAGCGGAAGGGCGAGCCCGAGCAGGCCGGCGGCGAGTAGGCGGCGAAGTTCCGACGACATGCCCGCGCCAGCTGCATGGCGCGGGCCAGGCCCGTCAGCGTCGACGACGCGCGAGCACGAGCCCTGCGAGGGCAGATGCTGCGATGAGCGCGAGCCCGCCGTTCGAGGTGCTCGCGTCGCCGGGGACTTCGCAGCCGCAGCCGCTGGAGCTCGCGGCCGCGGCCGGCTGATCGCCGAGGCCGGTCTCGGCGCCCGCGTCGGCGTCGACCGGCGCGTCGAGGACGATCGGATCGTTGGTGATCGTCACTGCGTCGTAGTTGCCGTCCTGCTGCCCGGCGTTGCCGATCATCAGGTAGACCGGCGCCGTGCTCCCCGCCGCGCCGTCGACGTGCACGTCGATCGCGCAGGTCGCCTTGGAGCCGCTGATGGTGCACGCGCCCTCGCCGCCGTCGTGGGAGAACGGCGAGTACTTGAAGGTGATCGGCGTGTCGCCGGCCTTCGCGAGCAGCACCGGCTTGAACGGCGTGCCGCTCCCCCCGAACGGGTTGCTGCTGCCGCCCGCGTAGTACGTGAACGCCGCGTGCATGGTCACGGTCCCGCCGGCCGGGGCGTCGTACTTGATCTGGAAGACGCCCGGCGCGACCTTCGTGCCGGTGACCGTCTGCGTGCCGAGCGCGAAGAGGGGCACCTGCGGATCGATCGACTTGATGGCCGCCCCCGCGTAGGTACGCACGCGCGGATCGCCCGCCTTGATGCCGCGCGCGTCGTACGACTGCTTCAGCAGATCGCCGGTCGCCGCGTCGACGCCGCTGGTGATCGAGGCCACGAGGATCGCAGTCAGGTCGGCGTAGCCGAGGTTGCCCGACGGGACCATCGTGAGCCCCTTGAGCCAGGAGCGCTGGAACGCCGTCTGCTTCGTCGCGTCGAGCGTCGAGTAGACCTGCCAGGTGCCGGCGCTGAAGGGGTTCGAGTCCTGGTGGACCTCGCCGACGAGCGCGTCGGGCATCGTCTGCGTGTTGGTCGCGTTGCGGATGCACGCGTCCTTGGTGAGCCCCTTCGACGCGTACTCGCCGGTGCAGGGATCGCCGGTGACGAAGAACGAGTTGATGTCGGCGAGTCCTTCGTTGAGCGCGCCCGGCGCGACGGTGACGCCGTACTGGTCGACGTGGGGAGCGCCGTCGAGCTTCGCCGTCTCGTTCACGATGTAGTGGCCGAACTCGTGGTAGACGACGTCGCCGTCGTACCCGAAATCGATGTACGTCCCCTGGCCGAACCACATGGCGTCGCCCGACAGCCCGAAGACCGCCGAGAAGAGCGGATCGTCGGGCGCGAACATGGCGTTGTCGTAGGGCGCGAGCGGCAGGTTCGGATCGGCGATCTTCGTCGTGTCGAAGTTCGAGAACCCCTGCGGGATGCGCAGGTTGCCGACGGCGGTGAGCTTCTTCGTCCCCGCGAAGCCGAGGTCCTTGGCGTGCTGATACGCCTTGTCGGTGTGGTAGAACATCGCGAGCTCGGCGTAGGCGTCCTCGGGCGCCGTGTCGCTCCCGGGCGCGACGTCCGTGTAGTCGCCGGTCGCGTTGGCGGTCACGGTCGGGACGAGATCGCAGACGTGGGCCATCAGCCCCATGACCGACTTCACCGACTTCTTGTCGATGCAGTTGCGCGACGAGACGCGATCGTTGTCGAGCCCCGCGACCGTGGTCGGGTTCGTGTTCGCGAGCGTGGTCGTGGTGAGCGTGGGCGTCTTCTTGGGGTTGAACTCGTAGACCTTCGCAGCGCGCTCGTGCACCGCGCGATCCCACGCCTGCAGCACCTCGCCGCTGGTGGCGTCGATCAGCGCCGCGGGGCGCGTCGGCAGCTCGGCGATGCCGCCGCCCACGGCCCACGCGAGGCGCGGCTCGCCGTCGCCCGGCTGCGGGACGATCACGAGCGTCGCGCGCGTCCCCTCGGCGACGAGCCGGATGGTCTTGCGCGCCAGCTCCACGGCGGCCGCTTCCGGGAGGGCGGGGCGGGTGGTCGCCGGGCGCCGCTCCTCGAGCGCGGAGGTGAACGTCGTCACGCGGCCGTCGGCCTCGACGAGCACGCGGGCGCCGCGCGACATCACGGGGACGCCGTCGATCGTCTGGCTCAGCGCCACGACGCGCGAGCCGTCGAGGTGCTCGAAGGTCCGCGTGTGCGCGAGCTCCAGCGCGGCGCTCCAGCTCGCGTGGGTCGCGAGCACGTCGCGCGCGATCACGACCGCGTCGCGCGTCGAGGCCACGGCGAACGCGCCGGTGCGCAGCATCGGCCGCCGCCCGAGCGCGGAGGTGGTCGCAGAGACCGCGGCGCCCGGCGAACCCGCGGCCGCGTGCGAGCCGAGGCCCACGGCCGCGGGGAGGATCACGAGGAGCGAGGTGAGCAGCCGGCTCGAAAGGGAATGAGTTCGCGCGCGCATGGTGATCCTCCAGCGGCGCGCGGTGCTGGGCGCGCCAGATGCTTTACATGCAAAGGATTACCACGCGCTCCCCCGGCGCCAGCGCGCGCCAGCGCGCGCCAGGCGCGCATACGCCCCGCGATTCCTTTTTCGCCACGGGTGGACGCGAACGTTCGGCGCGCGCGACGTAGGGCCTCGGAGCCCGTCGCGCGGTTCGCCGGAACCACTCGATGCGTTCGGGTTGTTGACACGGCCGCAGCGGCTCGCTATCTAACCGCCCCACTTCGACGGAGCGGCATTCGCCGCGTCGCCGGGGAACAGGCGCGTAGCTCAGTGGTAGAGCACTACCTTGACACGGTAGTGGTCGCTGGTTCAAGCCCAGTCGCGCCTACGAAATGAGGGGATCGAGGCGACTCGATCCCCTCTTCGTTTTTGTCCGACGCGGTGGGCGAGGCG
>CAIXWQ010000115.1 GCA_903923175.1 uncultured delta proteobacterium
CGATCGCGGGCGATCGCGTGTACGGCGCGCAGGCCCCCGAGGGCGAGGCCCCGCGGCTGCTCCTGCACGCGCACGCGCTGTCGCTGCTACACCCGCTCACGCGCGCGAAGCTGCGCGTCGAGGCGCAGCAGCCGCGCGCGTTCGAGCGCTGGTTGGCGCACGGCGCGCGCTCGCCGTTCACGGCGGGCACCCCGGCGGACGCCCTCGATCGCGCCGGCTTCGACGACGCGATCGCCATCGCGCGCGAGTCGCGCTTCGCGCTGGGGCGCGGCGTCGAGGACGCGGCGCCGACGACCGTCTTCCGGCTGGCGAACGAGGCAGGCGACGGCCTCCCCGGCCTCGCGCTCGACGTGTACGGCGAGCACCTGGTCGCACACTTCTACGACGACGAGGCGCGCGAGCGGCGCGAGGCCATCCTCGACGCGCTCGACGGCCTCGGCTTCGCCGGGATCTACGTGAAGGTCCGGCCGAAGCAGGCGAACGAGCTGGTCGACACGCGCACCGACGCGCTGGCGCCGCGCACGCCGTCGCGAGGCCGCGAGGCGCCCGAGGAGATCGTCGTGCAAGAGCACGGGGTGCCGTTCCACGCGCGCCTCGGCGACGGGCTCTCGACGGGGATCTTCCTCGACCAGCGCGAGAACCGGCGGCGCGTGGCGGAGCTCGCGCGCGGCAAGCGCCTGTTGAACCTGTTCGCGTACACCTGCCCGTTCACCATCGCCGCGGCCGCCGCCGGGGCGGCGCGCACGGTGAGCGTCGACGCCTCGCGCGGGGCGCTGGAGCGCGGCGAGCGCGGCCTCGAGCTGGCCGGCGCGGCGGGCCCGCACCACGAGCTCGCCTGCGAGGACGTCTTCGCGTGGCTCGATCGCGCGTCGAAGTCGCCCAAGGAGCGCGACCGCTTCGACGTCGTCATCCTCGATCCGCCGAGCTACTCGAGCGTCGGCGCGACGCGCTTCTCGACCGCGAGCGACTACCGCGCCCTCGCCGCCAAGGCGATGCGCGTCGTGGCGAAGGACGGCTGGCTCCTCGCGTGCTCGAACCACCGCCAGACGGTGCAGGCGAAGCTGAGGCGCTGGCTGCACGAGGCGGCGCGCGAGGCGGGGCGCGAGGTCGCGCAGATGAAAGACCAGCCGCCGCCGAGCGATTTCCCCCCGCCGTGGGGGCGCGAGCCGCACCTGAAGAGCGTGCTGGTGCGGCTGGTCTGAACGCCTCGGCGCGACTCGGCGCGGCTCCTCGCGACTCCTCCCGACTCAACGCGCGCGGGGCTCGCAGGGCCAGGGCTCGGAGCCGTCGGTCGGCCAGAGCGTGCAGAGCACGCGCGCGGGCCAGCGGACGTCGCCGCCGCGAAGCAGGCGCACGGCCTCGTCCCCCTCGGCGGGGCGCGGCCGTCGCACGAGGCGCTCCGCCAGCGGCTCGATGTACGGCCAGAGCGCGTGCACGACGTCGAGCGCCCAGACGCAGGTGTGATCGACGATCGCGTCGTCGTCGTCGACGCTCGGCGCGGCGGTGCGCAGCAGGCAGCCGACGGTGGTGGTGCGCGGCGATCGCGGGATCGGTGACCCCGGCCGCGCGCGCGGCGCCGAACGGCCGGGCGAGACGGTAGGCGATCGCCCAGAAGCGCTCGCGCGGCACGGCGTTTCGGTAGCGGGGCCGCGTCACCGTCTGCACGTCGGTCGCCGAGAGCCGCGCGACGCCGTAGCCGACGAGGTGCGCGACGAGCGCGCGAGCGGCGACGCCGTGGACGTCGGGACCGGGGCATCCGACGACGACCCGGGCGGAGGGAGAGAGCACGAATTGCTTCATGACGAGTCGCCGATCGGCGCGCGAGCCGCGCCTTCCGGGGATCGTGGTGCGCGCGCGGGGGGCCGACAAGCGGCGGCGGCTACGGCTGCGGTGGCGGAGCGCGCGCGGCGACGGCGCCGAGCGCGTCGGCGAACGTCAGCAACGCCGCGATGGCGACGTTTCCGCGCAGGAACCCCTGGCGCGCCTCGCCCGCACCGATGCACGCGGCCTTGGCCTCGATGGTCGCGCGGGCCTCGGCCGCGACGCCCCTCGCTTCGAGCGGGCGCCCCGTCGCAGAGAGGGTGCGCGCGCGCGCGAGGACGACGGTCGCGACCACCTCTGGACGCTCACCGACGTCGGCCTCGGCCTCGGCCCCGGCGGCGCGGTGATCGCCGTCCCGGGGCTCGTCTGGTGTTTCGGCAGCCCCGCGAGGGCCGAGACGCGCGTCGGCGTCACGGCCGTCGCGCCGTGGGCCTCCGCCACCGGCGGCGGCGTCGGGCTCTCGGGTCGGTTCTGAGGGGCGCGCCACCAACCCTAGGTGTCCGGGCGCCGAGGCGTCCCCCTCGCCGCTCACGCGCCCGCCGGCGTACGCTCGGCCGACGCGATGACCTTCCGCCCTACTCTCGAGCGCGCGCGCGCAGAGCTCCAGCCGCTGGTGGTCGGCCGTGCGCTACACCTCTTCGGCGGCACCGATCTGCTCTCCGCCGAGGGGGTCGAGGCCCGACCCCTCGCCGCGGTGATCCTCCGCGCCGCGGTGCTCGTGAAGGTCGTCACCGAGCGCGAGGCGGAGGTCGGTGCCGATCAGCAGGGCGCCCTGGCGCACCGCGGGGTCTCCGGCGCGGGCGGCTCCGACGAGTCCGTCCTCGGCTTCTCGGAGCCGGGCCGCTGCACGACCTGCGCGCTGGCGGGCTTCGACGCCGGCCGCATCACCTGCACGGTGTGCGGCGGCAGCGGGACGATGGAGATCTTCAAGCACCCGACCCACACGATCGGCCACCACCGCCGTGAGGCCGCGACGCGAGAGACCGTCGCCTGCACGGCGTGCCACGGCGCACGCACCGTGGTCTGCCCGACCTGCGGCGGCACGCGGCGCACCGTCCGGGCGAGGCTGCGGCGCGTGGCCTTCGAGCCACGCCTGCGCCAGCACGTGTACCTCCCCTCGCTGCGCCTCGCGAACGACGAGCGCCTGGTCGCGCGGCTCGCGGACTGCACGCCGCCGGAGGTCCTCCGCCTCGCGGTGGGCGCGGGCGAAGATCCGCCCGACGACGGCTCGCTCGACGGCTTCGACTTCGAGGATCGCCTCGAGATCGTCCAGCGACAGCTGGAGGCGATGTTCGCCGACGGCGAGGTCGTGCAGCACGACTGCAGGGTCTACGGCTGGCCGCTGCTCGTGCTCCGCGCGCCGGGTGTGCACGGCGCGCGCGAGGCCGAGGGCGTCGTCTTCGTCGAGCCCGCCGGCGCGCTCGCGGCGCTGGTCGACGAGTGAGCTCGGACCGCTCGAGGCGAGGAGCCTCCGCCCGACGCCGGCTGCCCTGATCGGGCCCTGCTGCGTCCCTCGCGCTCCCTCAGCGGTGCGACGGTCCCCGCCGCGCGCGCGACCGCGCCGCCCTCGGCCGCCCGAGCCCGTGACGTGGCGCTGGCTCGCAGGTCCTCCGCCGCGCGTTCGGGGAGCGCCGTCGCAGCGCCGGCGACCGTCCACACCCCGCGGGCACATTGTCCCCCCGAGCCCCTGCCGGGCTGCTATTCCCCTCGTCCTCAAATCATGTCGACGGACAATCCGGTCAGCCTTCGAAGCCAGCTCCTCGCCATCCCCGCGGACGAGCTCGCTCCCCCGCACGTCGACGCGCGCACCGCCGCGCTGGTGGCGCTCGGCGTCGTCGACTTCGTGCGGCACGAAGGGCAGCACCGCTTCGCCGAGCTCGCCGCCGTCGGCGGGATCGCCCCCTCGGCGCTCGACGACCTCGCGCGCCTCGCCGAGGGGCTGCTGCGCGTGGTCGAGGTGTTCGAGACGGCCCCGCGCGCGCCGCGCCCGGTCGCGATCCCCGTCGAGCTCGACGTCGCGTGCCGCGGCAAGCGGGCGTCGACGCAGGCCGCGCTCGCCGCGCACACCGATCCGGTGATCGCGCGCGCGCTGCGGCGCCAGCGGCTTTCCTACGGCCCCATCGACCTCGCCGTCGATCTGCGCGCGGGCGCCGCGCTGCTCACGCGGCACGCCCCCGCGCTCAACGAGCTCGCGGAGGAGGGGCGCGCGCTCGCCGGACAGCTCGAGACGCACCTCTGGGCGCACGACACCCCCGCGCTGCGCGAGGCGCGTCACGCGCTGCACCGCCTCTGGTGCGGGTTCGAGCCGGCGTACCACGGGCTCGCGAGCCTCGGGCGCGAGCTGTTCGCCGAGGCCGATGGCACCTTCCCGACGCTGGAGGCCATCGCCGACATCGAGCGCCAGGCGCGCAACGAGTCCTCGTCGGAGCATCACGCGGCCGAGCTCGTGGAGGCCGAGCTGCCGGCGTCGGTGCGCGGCGCCCCGACCTCGCGACGCTCGGGGCCGTCGTCTCGGCGGCTGCGCGCGATGGCGACGCCGGCGAGCCCTCCGGCCGCGCTCGGTGCCCCTCCTGCGCCCATCACGCCGAACGCGCCCATCACGCCGAACGCAGGCGCCGCGCGCGCGCGCGTCGAGGTCGTGCTCCACGCCACGAGCGACTCGAACGTCTGGCTCGGGTTCAGCCAGGACATCGCCGAGGGGGGCGTCTTCGTCGCGAGCTACGTCGACTTCGCGCTCGGCGCCGAGGTCGACCTCGATCTCCTCCTGAACGACCGCGAGACCCCGCTGCGCGTATCGGGCGAGGTCTGCTGGCTGCGGCCGCCGTCCGCCGGCGAGGACCTTCCGGCCGGATACGGCGTGCGGCTCACCGAGGCCTCGAAGCAGGCCGCGCAGCTCCTCACGCGCCTCGCCACCGTGCGCACGCCGATCTTCTACGACGACTGAGGAGCTCGCCGGGGGGCGGCGGCCCTGCGCCTCAGCACCGTTGCAGCAGCAGACCCGCGCTCACGTACAGGAGCACGAGCGTCGCGACGCGCACGGTGGCGAGCACGCAGCCGACCTGCGCCTCGTCGACCGCGAGGCCGCCGCGCGCGCCGCCGGTCCCCGCGAGCAGGCGCACGAGGCCGACCCCGAAGAACATCCCGAGCAGCGCGGCGACCAGGTAGACGTCGCGCGCGCCGACCGTGTGCACGCTGGGCGCGCCCGTCCGCGAGTACGAGACGACCGTCTCGGTCCAGACGCGCCGCGACGTGGCCAGCGCGAACGCGTGCACCAGCACCGCCGGCATGGGCCAGAGCCACCGCATGCGCACGAGATCGCGGAGGTCCATCGCGCCCGACCGACCGTAGCGCATCGGCCCGGCGGAGCGGCGAAGGCCTCGACGCGCAGCGCGCTCGTACTCCGGCGGGGTAACGATGCCCCGTCGAGCCGCGCGCAGCGCCGGCACGCGTCCGCGCGCTCGACGGGCGTCACGGGCGGCGCGAGGCTCTCTTGGAGGGCGCGACGCGGAAGGGAGAGCGGAGCGACGATGACCGTGGACCGCGAGGACACGACGCGCGCGCCGATGCTCGCCGAGCTCCGCCAGGCGCACGAGGAGATCGCTGCGCTGAAGCGCGCCCTGGAGCAGCGCGAGCAGACCGAGGCTGCGCTCCGCGAGAGCGAGGCGCAGCTTCGCGGGATCCTCGACGCGATCTCCGACCCGATCTTCCTCAAGGATCGGGAGGGGCGCTGGCTCTTCGCCAATCCGGCGACGGTATCGACGCTCGGCAGGCCGCTCGAGGAACTGCTCGGCAAGACCGACCTGGAGCTCTACGCGGACCCCGCCGTCGGAGAGGCGATGGTGGCGGTCGACCGCCGGGTGATGCGGTCCGGCGTGGCCGAGCGCGTGGAAGAGACCGTCGAGACCCCGGGGGGACTCCGGCTGTTCTTCTCGTCCAAGTCGGCCGTTCGCGATCGCGACGGGCGCGTCGTCGGGCTGGTCGGGACGGCGCACGACATCACCGAGCGCAAACGCGCGGAGGCGCGGCTCCGCCAGTCGGAGCGCGCGCTCCAGGCGAGTCAGCGGGTGGCCCACGTGGGGAGCTGGGTCTGGGACCTCGACTCGAATGGCGTCGAAGTCTCCGACGAGTTGTGTCGAATCTACGGCGTCGCAGCGGACGTCCTGGAGCGAGACGCCGGCGCCGCGCTCACGGCGATGATCCATCCCGACGATCGCGCGCAGGTCCAGCGACGCATCCGCGCGACGATCGAGGACAGCAGCTCGACGCCCATGGAGTGCCGCGTGGTGCGCCCCGACGGCGAGGTTCGCGTGGTGTGGGCGGAGGCCGGCGAGCTCGTGCGCGCCGACGACGGCCACGCCTCGACGCTCAGCGGGATCCTGCAGGACGTCACCGATCGCAAGCGCGCGGAGGAGGCGCTGGTCCGACAGGGGCGCTTCTTCGAGCAGATGTTCGTGCAGTCCTGCGTCAGCACCCAGATCCTCGACAAGGACGGCTGGTGCGAGCGCATCAACCCGAAGCTCGGCCAGATCTTCGGCGTGAAGCCCGAGCACATCGAGGGGCGCGTCTACAACATCTTCGAGGACGAGGGGGTTCGCCAGGGTGGGGTCGTTCCACACCTCGAGAAGGTCTTTCGCGATCGCGAGACCGCCGAGTGGGAGGTGCATTTCGATCTGGCGCTCGCCTCCGCCTCCACCGGAGTGGCAGTCTCGGAGGCGCGCAAGGTCTGGTACTGGAATCGCGCCTATCCGATCCTCGACGCGCGCGGCGCGCTCGAGCACGTCGTCATCCAGCACACCGACGCCACGAAGATCAAAGAAGCGGAGGCCGCGCTCCGGCGCAGCGAGGCGCGCTATCGCGTCCTCACGGAGAGCATCAAGGACGTCGTGTGGATCATCGACGCCGAGACGCTGCGCTACCTGCGCTTGTCAACCGCCTACCAGTCAAGAACCGCGGACGCGATCGGCCTCGTGTGAGGTGTGAGGCCACGCCCGTCGCCTGACGCCTCGCAGTCGCCGTCGCGTCTCCCCGACCGTCACGTGATCGCACTCCGAGA
>CAIXWQ010000116.1 GCA_903923175.1 uncultured delta proteobacterium
CACCAGCGCGGCCTCGGGGCCGAGCTCGAGCCGGAGCGGGACCTTGGCGGGCCCCTCGCTGCCCCCCGCCGACGCCGAGCCCGAAGGAGGAGCCGACGCCGGCGCGGAAGCTGGCGCCGCAGCCGAGCCCGACGCCGAGCCCGCAGCCCCGGCGGCTCCTGCCGCGGCCGGCGGCGGCGCCGCGAGCGAGACGCGCAATCGCGTGCCGAGCGGCGCCCACTTGCTCGGCGGCAGATCGGTCGGATCGTACCGGTCCTTCGCCGCGAGCTTCACGATGCCGCGCACGTCGCCGACGTCGACGTCGAGCGTGTGCGCGGCGTCGTCGTGGCCGACCACGACGCCGACGTACACGTTGCCGTGCCCGTAGCGCGGCGTGCCCACGAACGCCTTCTCGGGCGGCGGGAGCTTGCGCTTGGTCTTCGGATCGCGACCGTCGGCCGGGTAGGGCGGGAAGGGGCCGACGAGCTTCCAGCGCTTGTCGTAGGCGCCGGTCGCCTCGCGCAGCGCCGCGCGCGCGGCGAGCTGCAATTTCGGGTCGATCGTGGTCTCGACGGTGAAGCCACCGCGGCGCGCGCTGTCCTCGCCGACCGCCTCCACGATCGACTTGCGCACCAGCTCGACCACCTCGGGCGCGAGCGAGTCGCTCGCCTCGACGATCGGCGCGAGCTTGATCGGCTCCACGATCGCCGCGTCGTACGCCGCCGGCGAGATGAACTGCTTGTCGCGCATCTGGCCGAGCACGAAGGCGCGCCGGCGCGTGGCCGCCTCCATGTCGACGCGCGGGTTGATCTTGTTCGGCGACTGCGGGAGCCCGGCCAGCAGCGCGGCCTCGGCGATCGAGACCTCGTTGGCGTGCTTGCCGAAGTAGCCGCGCGCGGCCTCCTCGATGCCGTAGCGGCCGCTGCCGAAGTAGATGTGGTTCAGGTAGAGCTCGAGGATCTCGTCCTTCGAGAGCTCCTGCTCGAGTCGACGCGCGAGCAGCGCCTCGCGCACCTTGCGCTCGTAGCGCTTGCCCGGATCGAGGAGCAGGTTCTTCACCACCTGCTGCGTGATCGTGGAGGCGCCTTGCTTGCTCTGGCCGGCGTGGCGCAGGTTCACGTAGAGCGCGCGCAGGATGCCGAGGTAGTCGAGCCCCTTGTGCTCGTAGAAGCCCGCGTCCTCGGCCGCGAGCACGGCGACCTTCACGTGCGGCGGGAGATCCTGCACGCGCACCACCGTGCGCCGCTCGGTGTAGATCTCGGCGAGCAGGCTGCCGTCGACGGCGAGGATGCGCGTGACCTGCGGTGGCTTGCGGCTGCGCAGATCGGTCAGGCTCGGCAGCTGCTCCTCGATGCGGCGCACCCAGAGCGCGAGCGCGACGACGCCGAGGCAGCCGGCCACCGTCCCGGCCAGCGCGAGGCGCTTCATCCAGCGCACGATCACGCGGCGGCGGTGCCCCGCCCTCGCCGCCGGCCCCGCGCCCCCCGTTTGCACCTCGGTAGGAACGCTCGAGCGGCGCGGGCTCTGCCCGGTCTTGGTGGTGGACGGCTCGGCCCGCTCGGTGTCGGCGAGCGCCTCGCGCGAGGTCGCGCCGGAGGGGGCGCGGCGATTCGACGGAGGACGGACGGAAGCCACGGCCTGTTCGTAGCGCGCGGGTCCCCGGGGGGCGAGCGGCCCGGGGTTCCTCGCGCCGCAGCCCCGCGCGACCTCGCAGCGCAGGCCGGACACGGGGGCGCCGCCAACGCGGGTCGGAGGCGCGAGCCTGAACGGCATCGCCATCGCGGCCGCTCCGTAGCTGGCGACGCGCGCGCCGGCGCCGCTCCGCACCGCCCCCTCGGCTGACGTCGGGCGTGGGCGGGCGCGCCACTCTGTGTCACCCGCGGCCGCGTCCTCGGGCGAGGCGCGGCTTTTCTCCGGCCTTCGGGCCCGCACGGCTCGGCACGCGGCGCGCATGCGCCCACGGGCATGACGCGCCTCCGCACCGCCGCCGCCCTGTCGCTGCTGACGCTCCTGCCGCTCGCGCCCGCGTGCGCGTCGAGC
>CAIXWQ010000117.1 GCA_903923175.1 uncultured delta proteobacterium
GCTCCGACCGCGCGCGCCACCGCGCCCGACGTCTCGCCGAGGAGCTCCTCGGCCGCGTCGAGCGCCTCGACCCAGTCGGCGTCCGCGGCCGCGCCGGTGAGCTCGACGGCGGACGCGCGCGCGCCGGCCGAGAGGGCCTCGACGACGCGGGCCCAGCCGCCGGGCGCGCGCGCCTCGACGACGGCGCGCAGCTCGTCGAAGGCCTCAGGCAACGCGCCCGCGAACGATGGCGGCGTGCTCGGCGGCGGCATGTTCTCTCTGCATCGATGTCGCGAACCCCGCGCGAGTCGCGCGTCGCGAGCGGCGCGCGCGTCGGCGCGCCTCGTCTCGCGTGATCTCGGCGGCGCGAGCGCTGCTACGGTGCTCGGCGATGAGCTCGCTCTACCCCCTGTTCCTGCGCCTCGCCGGCCGTCGCGTCGTGGTGGTCGGCGGCGGCGCGGTCGCCGCGCGCAAGGTCGAGGAGCTGCTCGACGCGGGTGCGCAGGTGCACGTCGTCGCGCCCACGCTCGCCGCGCCGATCGAGGCGGCCCTCGCGCAGGGCGCGCTGAGCGTCGCCGCGCGCCCGTTCCTCGACGCCGATCTCGACGGCGCGTGGCTGGTGATCGCCGCGACCGACGAGCCGAGCGTGAACCGCGAGGTCGCCTCGGCCGCGGAGGCGCGGCGCGTGTTCGTGAACGCCGTCGACGATCCGCCGAACGCGAGCGCGTACTTCGCGTCGATCGTCCGGCGGGCGCCGTTCCAGATCGCGATCTCCTCCTCGGGCGAGCTCCCCGCGCTCTCGCGGCTTCTGCGCGAGGTCATCGAGCACGCGCTGCCGGGCGAGCGCTGGATCGAGGCCGCGCGCGGGCTTCGCCGTCGCTGGCGCGCCGACGCCGTGCCGATGGGGGAGCGCTTCGGCGAGCTGGTGCGCGCGCTCGCCGCGTCTCCGGCTCCAGCTCCGGAAGCGGCCACGGCTCCGGCTGCGGGCGCGCAGGTCCAAGTGCTCTCGGCGACGGGTGACGACGTCGCGGACATGGCACGAATGGCAGCAGCGCTCGTGCGCCAGCACCACGCGTTCGACGGCCTCCGCTTCATGCTCGTGGACGAGGTCGAGAAGGGGTACGCGTGGTGGTTCACGAAGTGCCTCCGCGACCCGAAGTCCGTCATGCTCGTGGCGGAGATCGACGGGCGCTGCGTCGGCTACACCTACGCCGTGCTCGAGGACCGCGACTGGAACCAGCTCCTCGACGCCCACGGCGCCATCCACGACGTCTGGGTCGAGGAGCCCGCGCGAAAGCACGGCGTCGCGCGCGCGCTCGTCACCGAGGCGTGCGCGCGGCTGAAGGCGATGGGCGCGCCGCGCGTGGTGCTCCACACGGCGTCGAAGAACACGCGCGCCCAGCGCTTCTTCGGCGCGAGCGGCTTTCGCTCGACGATGATCGAGATGACGCGCGAGCTGTGATCGCGGCCGTCAGCCCACCGCGGCCAGGCGCTCGAAGGCCGCCGTCGCCGCCGGGCTCTCGACGCGTCGGCCGACCACCTCGCCCACGATGACCAGCGCCGGCGGCTCGAGCCCCGCGGCGCGCACGCGCGCCTCGATGCTGGCGAGCGTCCCCTCGACCACGCGCTGATCCGGTCGCGTCGCCTTCTCGATGACCGCGACCGGCGTCTCGGGGGCGCGCCCCGAGGCGATCAGCGACGCCGCCGTCTCCGCGAGCCGACCGAGGCCCATGTAGAGCACCACCGTCCCGGTGGGCGGCACCGTGCGCGCGAGGCTGGGATCGCCGTCGCCCTTCGCGCCGTGCGCGGTCGCGAAGGTCACCGACGCGGCCGCCTCGCGGTGCGTGAGCGGGATGCCGGTGCTCGCCGCGGCGCCGAGCGCGGCCGAAATCCCGGGGACGATCTCGAACGGCACGCGCGCGGCCGCGAGCTCCTCGGCCTCCTCGCCGCCTCGGCCGAAGATCAGCGGATCGCCCCCCTTCAAGCGCACCACGGTCTTGCCCGCGAGCGCGCGCTCGATGACCACCGGGTGGATGCGCTCGGCGTTGTGCACGCACCCGTGCGCGCGGCGGCCGACGGGGATGCGCTCGGCCCGCGCCGGCGCGAGCGCGAGGATCTCCGCCGAGACGAGCTCGTCGAAGCAGACGACGTCCGCGTGCGACAGCGCGCGCATCGCCTTGAGGGTGAGCAGCTCCGGATCGCCCGGGCCCGCGCCCACGAGCCACACCTTGCCGCGCACCCGCGCGCGCACGCGCTCTTCGCCGTCCTGCTTCATGACGCCGCCTCCGTCCCCCAACGCCGCGAAACCTCGAGCTCGAAGCGGCGGAAGAGCAGCACGTCGCTGAGCCGCCCGAGCGCGACGATCAACACCACCACGCCGAGCACCAGCGCGGTGTCGCCGAGATCGCGGCCCGTCTCGAGCAGCTGGCCGAGCCCACCCGACACGAACAGCAGCTCGCCCGCCATCAGCGAGCGGAGCGCGAAGGTCCACCCGAGCTTCGCGCCCGAGAGGATCCCCGGGAACGCGGCCGGCAGGATCACGCCGTAGAGCAGGCGCGGCCCGCGCGCCCCCATCGTGCGCGCCGCGCGCACCAGCTGCGGCGGCACCTGCGCGACCGCGCTCTCGGTGGCGACCGCGATCGGCAGCACCGCGCCGAGGATCACCACCACCTGGATGGCGAGCTCGGAGAGCCCGAACCAGAGGATGGCGAGCGGGAGCCAGCAGATCGACGGGACGGCGCTCAGGCCGAGGACGAGCGGCCCGGCGAGCTCCTTCAAGGCGCGCGAGCGCGCGAGCCCGACGCCGAGCAGCACGCCGCCCACGAGCGCGACGCCGTAGCCGAGGCCGAGGCGCAGCACGCTCGTCACGATCGCGCGCAGCAGCACCCCGTCGCGAACCGACGCGCCGAGCGCGCGCGCGACGGCCAGCGGCGTCGGCGCGAGCGGCGTCCTGGCGAGGCTAGATGCCGCTGCCCAGATTCCGACGAGGATCGACGCGAACGCCGCCCCCCGGAGCCACCCACGCGTCATCGGCCTCCTCCTTCGCGATCTTCTCGACCTCGTCTCTGATCCCGGCGGCGAGCTCCGCGGCGTAGGCGTGCACGCGCGCGTCGCTCGCGTCGCCCGTGCGGCGCGGCCGCTCGAGCGCGATGGGCACCTCGCGCAGCACGCGCCCGGGGCGCGTCCCCATCAGCACCACGCGATCGGCCAGGCGCACCGCCTCGCGGACGTTGTGGGTCACGAAGACGATCGTCTTCCTCGTCTCGAGGAACAGGCGCTCGACCTCGCCCTGCAGGATCTCGCGCGTCTGCGCGTCGAGCGCGGCGAACGGCTCGTCCATCAGCAGCACCTTCGGATCGGTGGCGAGCGCGCGCGCGATCGCGCCGCGCTGCCGCATGCCGCCCGAGAGCTGGTGCGGGTACGACGCGGCGAAGCGGAGCAGGTGCACCGTGCGCAGCAGCTCCGCGCTGCGCGCCGCGCGCTCGGCCTTCGGCACCCCCTGCAGCGCGAGCGGGTACTCGACGTTCTGCTGCAGCGTGAGCCACGGGAAGAGCGCGGCGTCCTGGAACACGACGGCGCGCGCCGGCGAGGGGCCCGCGATCGGCGCGCCGTCCTCGAGCACGCGCCCCGCGGACGGCGCGAGCAGCCCCGCGAGCAGGTTCAGGATGGTCGACTTGCCGCTCCCCGAAGGGCCCACGAGGCAGACGAACTCGCCCGCCTCCACGTGGAGCGAGGTCGTCTCGATGGCGACGCGATCGCTCGCGAACGAGAAGCTGACCCCCTCGAGCGACGCGCTCGCGCCGGCGCGACCGGTCGGCTGCCGGCCGGCGGGGCGGAGCGGCGGCGCGCTCGGGACCTCCGCGCCGAGCGGCGCGCGATCCAGCGTGTTCGCGAAAACAGACACACCAACGAGATAGCGAACGCCGCCGCGTCTGTCAAAGTCGTGAGCCAATGCGCGCCCAACGGGCCGGCTGGCAAAGCGGACGCGTGTTCGTTATAACGAATGAAGTGAGGTCCACGTGAACACGCACCCCGCCCCCTCCGAGCGCGCGGCCGCGCCGCCGCGCCTGACGCACCTCCGGCAGCTCGAGGCCGAGAGCATCCACATCTTCCGCGAGGTCGCCGCCGAGTTCGATCGGCCGGTGCTGATGTACTCCATCGGCAAGGACTCCGCGGTCCTGCTGCGGCTCGCGCAGAAGGCGTTCCACCCCGCCAAGCCGCCCTTCCCGATCCTCCACGTCGACACGACCTGGAAGTTCCGCGAGATGATCGCCTACCGCGATCGCTTCCTCGCCGAGCAAGGGCTCGAGCTCGTGGTGCACCGCAACGAGCGCGCGATCCTCGAGGGGATCAACCCCTTCGATCACGGCAGCCAGAAGTACACGACCGCGCTCAAGACCCACGCGCTGCTCGAGGCGCTCGCGCTCCACAAGTGGGACGCGGCCCTCGGCGGCGCGCGTCGCGAGGAGGAGCGCTCGCGCGCGAAGGAGCGCGTCTACTCGTTCCGCGATCCGTTCGGGCAGTGGGACCCGAAGAACCAGCGCCCCGAGCTGTGGAACCTCTACAACGGCAAGATCCGGCAGGGCGAGAGCATCCGCGTCTTCCCGCTCTCCAACTGGACCGAGCTCGACGTCTGGCACTACATCCTGCTCGAGAAGATCCCGGTGGTGCCGCTCTACTTCGCGGCCGAGCGGCCGGTGGTCGAGCGCGACGGCCAGCTGATCATGGTCGACGACGAGCGCTTCCGCCTGCGGCCCGGCGAGCAGCCGCGGACGGAGCGTGTGCGCTTCCGCACGCTCGGCTGCTACCCGCTCACGGGCGCCGTGCGCTCCAGCGCGGTGACCGTCGAGGAGATCATCCGCGAGATGATGCTCGCCAACGTGAGCGAGCGCTCGACGCGCCTCATCGATTTCGACGAGGACGCGTCGATGGAGAAGAAGAAGCGCGAGGGGTACTTCTGATGCACGACCACGAGCACATCGCGCGCGATTTCCCCGGCTACCTGAAGCTGCACGAGGACAAGGAGCTCCTGCGCTTCGTGGCCGTGGGCTCGGTCGACGACGGCAAGTCGACGCTCATCGGCCGGCTGCTCCACGACACCGGCGCCGTGCCGGAGGATCAGCTGCGCGCGGCGCGCCGCGCCTCACGCCTGGAGGGCGCGGAGATCGATCTCTCGCTGCTCACCGACGGCCTGCAGGCCGAGCGGGAGCAGGGGATCACGATCGACGTCGCGTACCGCTACTTCTCGACGAACAAGCGCAAGTTCATCATCGCGGACACGCCGGGGCACGTGCAGTACACGCGCAACATGGTCACCGGCGCGTCCACCGCGGGCGTCGGGATCATCCTGATCGACGCGCGCCTCGGCGTGCTCGCGCAGTCGCGGCGGCACGCGTTCCTCGCGTCGCTGCTCGGCATCCCGCACCTCGTGGTGTGCGTGAACAAGCTCGACCTGCGCGACTACGACTACGGCGTGTTCGCGGCCATCCGCGAGACGTTCGCCGCCTACGCGCAGCGCCTCGCGTTCAAGGACGTGACGTTCGTGCCGATCAGCGCGCTGCGCGGCGACAACGTCGTGCAGCGCAGCGCCAAGACCCCCTGGTACGACGGCCCGACGCTCCTCGAGCTGCTCGAGTCGGTGCCGGCCCTGGGCGACAAGAACCTCCGCGACCTGCGCTTCCCGGTGCAGACCGTGCTCCGCCCGAACCTCGACTACCGCGCCTTCGCGGGCGAGATCGCCTCGGGCGTGGTGCGCGAGGGGGACGAGGTGCTCGTGCTCCCGTCGCGCAAGCGCACGCGCGTGGTCGGGATCGACGTGTTCGAAGGGGCGCTGCCGGCCGCGTTCGCCGGGCAGTCCGTGGCGCTGCGGCTCGCCGACGAGATCGACGTGAGCCGCGGCGATCTGCTCGTGCACCCCGACGCGGCGCCCGTGGTCGCCGATCGCTTCGACGCGCACCTCGTCTGGGTGCACGAGCGCCCGCTCGAGCCCGCGCGCTCCTACCTCCTCAAGCACACCACGCGCGTCGTGCGCGCCCAGCTCGAGGCCATCCACCACGTCGTCGATCTCGAGACGCTGGAGCCGCAGGCGGTGCGCGACGGCGACACGCCCACGCTGCACCTCAACGACGTCGCGAAGGTCACGCTCCGCAGCCATCGGCCGCTGTTCCTCGACGCGTACACCGAGAACCGCGCGACCGGCGCGTTCATCCTGATCGACGCCCTCACCAACGAGACGGTCGGCGCGGGGATGGTGCTCGGCGCGACGGCGGTGGACCCGACCGCGGCGCCCGAGCTCGGCGGCGATCGCTCGCAGGTCGGGGCGCGCGAACGCCGTGCGCGCCTCGGGCACGCGGGGGCGATCGTGCGCGTGCACGGCGCGGCGGGCGACACGGGCGACGCGCGCGCGCTCGCGTTCACGATCGAACGGCAGCTCTTCGATCGCGGACACGTCGCGTCGGTGGTCGAGGGCGAGGCGCTCGCCGCGGCGGCGATCGCGGTGGCGCGCGCGGGCCTCGTCGCGATCGTGTGGGCCGAGGTCGCGCCCGTCGACGGGATCGCCGCGGTCGGCGCGCGGGTCGTCGAGGGCGAGGACGTCGAGCTCGCCGCGGCGCGGGCGGTCGCGGAGCTGGCGAGCGCAGGCGTGCTCGCTCCGTGAGCCGATCAGGCCGAGGCCGGGGGTGAGCTGCGGTCCGAGCTCAGCGCTCGTACACGATCAGGTTGTGATACCGCGCCTCGCTGCCGGCGGGGTTCTCGTAGGTGTGCTCGCGATCGGCGGGGAAGCAGATCGAGTCGCCCGCCGCGAGCTCGTAGCTGTCGCCGCCGACGTGCATGCGCAGCGCGCCGGTGAGCACCACCAGCACCTCGGTGGTGCCGCGCGCGTGCGGCTCGGCCGCGTGCTGCGAGCGCGGCGAGAGGCGCAGCTCGTACAGCTCGACGTCGGGGTTGGTGCCCGCGGGGGTGAGCGGGCGGCTCTCGAGCTTGCCGTCGAGCGAGCGCAGCACCTGGACTTCGTTTTTGCGAAGGACCGAGGTCGACCCGCGCTGCTCGCCGATCAGCTCCGCGAACGGCACGCCGAGGCCGACGGCGATCTTCCAGAGCAGCCCGACGGTCGGCGTCGACTTGTACGTCTCGATCTGCGAGAGCGCCGCGCGGCTCACGCCGGAGGCCGCGGCGAGGTCATCGAGCGACATTCCCCGCGTCTTTCGCTTGCTCCGCAGGTTGTCCGCGACGCGGCGCCCGAGCTCGGCGGCGCCGATCTCGTCGCCGGACGTGGCGGTCGGCCGTGCGCGGCCGCGCTTCGCGGCGGGGGCTTCGGGCGCGCGGGGCGCAGGGCTCTTGCGTGCAGCCAAGACTTCCTCCACTATTACAGACACTGTGAGCACTATAACGAACAGCGACGCCGGTCGGGTTCGGAGGGGAGCCTACCGAAACGAGGCCGCGGGCGCACTGGCGCGCGGAGGATTCGCGTGATCGCGCCGAAGAACGATCGCGGGGTGGTGCTCTGGCTGACGGGCCTGTCGGGCGCCGGGAAGTCCACGATCGCGACGGCGTTGGAGCCGCGGCTCCGCGGGCTCGGCCGTCGCGTGGAGTCGCTCGACGGCGACGTGGTGCGCACGCACCTCTCCAAGGGGCTCGGATTCTCGCGTGAGGATCGCGAGACGAACGTCGCGCGCATCGCGTTCGTCGCCCACCTGCTGCAGCGGAACGGCGTCACCGTGCTGGTGTCCGCCATCTCGCCCTACCGCGCGACGCGCGAGGCCGCGCGCGCGCGGATCGGCGATTTCGTCGAGATCCACGTGGCGCCGCCGCTCGAGGAGTGCATCCGCCGCGACGTGAAGGGGCTCTACGCCAAGGCGCTCGCCGGCGAGATCCCCGCCTTCACCGGCGTGAGCGACCCCTACGAGCCGCCGGCCGCGCCCGAGCTCGCGATCGACACGAGCCGCGTCTCCGTCGACGCCGCCGTCGAGCTCGTCGTCGACCGCCTGCGCGCGCTCGGCTTCCTCGAGCTGCACCCCACCGCCACCGCGACGCCCTGACCCCAGCGAGAGCCCGCCATGTCCGAACAGCCCTTCCTCCCGCGCTTCTCCGATCCCCGCGACGTCGACGAGTTCGTCGAGAAGCTCGAGGCCTACGAGCGCGGCGAGCTCTCTCCCGAGGCCTTCCGCGCGTTCCGCCTCACGCGCGGCGTCTACGGGCAGCGGCAGCCCGAGGCCCAGATGCTGCGGGTGAAGTTCCCGTACGGCATCGTCGGCAAGGAGCAGCTCGACGCGCTCGCCGACGTCGCCGAGACGCACAGCCGCGGCTTCGCGCACGTGACCACGCGCCAGAACGTGCAGCTGCACTTCGTGAAGATGAGCGAGGCCGAGGCGGCCATGCGGCGCTTCGACGCGGCGGGCGTCACCATCCGCGAGGCGTGCGGCAACTCGGTGCGCACCGTGACGGCGTGCGAGCGCGCGGCGGTGTGCGGGGACTCCGCGTTCGACGTCTCGCCCTACGCCGAGGGGCTCACCCGCTACTTCCTGCGCCACCCGCTCGCCGCCACGCTGCCGCGCAAGTTCAAGATCGCCTTCAGCGGCTGCGAGAGCGACTGCGCGTTCGCCGCCATCCACGACCTCGGCTTCATCGCGCGCGCGCGGGCCGAGGACGGCGCGCCCGGCTTCAAGGTCGTGGTGGCCGGCGGCCTCTCGACGATGCCGACCTCGGCGATGGTGCTCGAGGAGTTCGTCCTCGCGCCCGAGATCGCGCGCGTCGGCGAGGCCATCCTGCGCATCTTCGATCGGCTCGGCAACCGCGAGAACCGCCACCGCGCGCGCCTCAAGTACGTGCGCAAGAAGCTCGGCGACGAGGGGCTGCGCGCCGAGTACGCGAAGGTCCGCGCCGAGGTCGACGCCGAGGCGAAGGCCGAGCTGAAGCTCCCCGCCGATCCGCCGCGCACGCCGGCGCCGCCGGTGGCGTGGCAGGGGGCGCTCCCCGAGGGCTACCTGCAGTGGCGCGCGAGCGCGGTGATCGAGCAGCGGCAGGACGGCTACGCCGGCGTCTACGTGCGCCTGCTGCTCGGCGATCTCGACGTGCTCCAGTTCCGCGCGCTCGGCCCGATCCTCGAGAAGTTCGGCGACGGCTCGGGGCGCTTCACGATCGACCAGAACGTCTTCATCCCGTTCGTCGACAAGCGCTCGCTGCCGGCGCTCTTCGTCGCGCTCTCGGAGATCGGCCTCGGCCGCAGCGGCGCGAAGACGGTGAAGGACGTGACCTCGTGCCCGGGCGCCGAGACGTGCAACCTCGCGGTCACCGCCTCGCGGCGGCTCGCCGGCGCGATCTCGGCGCGCCTCGAGGAGGCCGACGTCCAGGCGCTGATCGAAGGCGACACCGGCACGACGTCGATCAAGGTGTCGGGGTGCCCGAACAGCTGCGGCCAGCACCACGTCGCCGCGATCGGCTTCCACGGCGCCGCGCGCAAGGAGGGCGGCGCGACCTACCCGATGTACCAGCTGCACCTCGGCGGCGGCGTCGACGCGAGCGGCGCCACCTTCGGTCGGCAGGTCGTGAAGCTCCTCGCGCGCCGCGCGCCGGAGGCGGTCGTGAAGCTCCTCGCGCTCTTCCGCGAGGCCCGCGTCGAGGGCGAGACGCCGAGCGCGTTCTTCGCGCGCGTGGAGCCGAAGCGCGTCACCGAGGCGCTCGGCGAGCTGCTCGGCCCGGCGGGCCCCGAGGACGTCGCCGACCTCGGCGAGACGCAGGGCTTCGTGGTGGCCGTCGGCGCCGGCGAGTGCGCGGCCTGAGGCCGAGCTCCGTCATGGCGTCCACGATCACGGACCGGCTCGATCTCGCGGCGGAGAACGCCCGGCTCGAGCCCCTCGGCCCAGAGGCGCGGCTCGCGCGCGCGCTCGAGCTCTTCGGCGACGCGCTGCTCTTCACGTCGTCGTTCGGCGCGGGGAGCGGCGTGCTGCTGCACCTGTGGAGCGTGGTCGCGGGGCGCAGGCCGGTGGTGTTCGTCGACACCGGCTTCCTGTTCCCCGAGACGCTCGCCTATCGCGATCGCCTCGCCGAGCAGCTGCAGCTCGAGATCGAGGTGGTGCGGCCGCCGCACGGGCGCGAGGAGTTCCTGCGCGCGCACGGCTCGAACGTCTACGAGTTCAACCCCGACTTCTGCTGCGCCGAGAACAAGGTCGCGCCGCTCGCCCCGCACCTCGCGCGCGCGCGCGGCTGGGTCTCCGGGCTGCGCCGCGATCAGGGCCCCTCGCGGGCGCAGACGCCGATCCTGCTGGCTACCGAGGAGGGGCCGGTGAAGGTCCACCCGCTCGCGACGATGACCGCGGCCGAGGCGCGGGCGCACCTCGCCGCGCACGGCGTCCCGGAGCACCCGCTCGTCGCGCGGCGGTTCCTGTCGATCGGCTGCGCGCCTTGCACGCGCGCGGTCGAGGCGGGCGAGGACGAGCGCGCGGGGCGCTGGGCGGGCAAGGCGAAGACCGAGTGCGGCCTGCACAC
>CAIXWQ010000118.1 GCA_903923175.1 uncultured delta proteobacterium
CTCATCGGGCGGTCACGCCGTGTGCTGCGGAGCGGCGGCCGGACGTCGTGCCGGGTCTCCCGCCGGCTCGCTGCAGAACGATTCCCGGACCCCCGTCCCACGCGTCGATCCAAGCCCGTCGCTTCTCGCTCCCGTCGGCGTTGACCAGTCGGCTACCCTCGGCCGCGATGGATCTCGCGACGTTCCTTGCAAAGTGGTCGGCGTCCGGTGGCGCCGAGCGCGCCAACAAGGACAGCTTCCTCCGGGACCTCTGCGACGTCCTCGGCGTCCCCCACCCGGATCCCAAGACGGGCGACCCCGCGCGCGACGCCTACGTGTTCGAGCGCGACGCCAAGCTGCACCACCCCGACGGCAGCTACACCACCGGCTTCATCGACCTCTACAAGCGCGGCTGCTTCCTGCTGGAGGCTAAGCAAGGATCGGACGCCGGACACGCCAAGCCTGGCACGGCCAAGCGCGGCACCGGCAGCTGGTTCAACGAGATGGACAAGGCGCTCGGTCAGGCACGCACGTACGTCGAGTCTCTGCCTGACGGCGAGCTGCTCCCGCCGTTCCTCGTGACATGCGACATCGGGCACTGCTTCGAACTGCACGCACAGTTCGACGGGACCGGTCAGTACCTGCCCTTCCCCAACGCGCCGAACAAGCGGATCTATCTCCGCGACCTCGAGGCGCGGCCCGAACTCGTCGACATGCTGCGCGCGGTGTTCGTCGATCCGACCTCGCTCGATCCGTCGAAGCGGAGCGCCAAGGTCACGCGGGCGATCGCCGAGGATCTCGCGGCGCTCGCCGGCGACCTCGAGAAGGCCGGGCACCCCGCCGAGTCGGTCGCGACCTTCCTCATGCGGTGCATCTTCACGATGTTCGCCGAGGACGTCGGCCTGCTGCCCGATCGCATGTTCACCGACGCACTCGAGGAGCTTTGGATCCCGAACCCGGCCGGCTTCCCGTTGCAGATCGAGAGCCTCTGGCGCGCGATGAACGAGGGCACGTCGTTCGGGTTCGTGGGGAAGCTGCTCCGATTCAACGGCGGCCTTTTCGCGAACCCGACGTCGCTGCCGCTCAAGAAGCCCGAGCTCGAGAAGTTGCACCGCGCGGCCAAGCACGACTGGTCGCAGGTCGAGCCCGCGATCTTCGGCACGCTGCTGGAGCGCGCCCTCTCCGACAAGGAGCGCCACAAGCTCGGCGCCCACTACACGCCGCGCGCGTACGTCGAGCGCCTGGTCAAGCCGACGATCGAGGAGCCGCTGCGCGCTGAGTGGGACGTCGTGCGCACGCAAGTGCGGACGCTCGTCGAGGTTGGCAAGACCAAGGACGCGATCGCGGCGACCCACGGCTTCCATCACAAGCTCGTGACCACGCGCGTGCTCGACCCCGCGTGCGGCTCGGGGAACTTCCTGTACGTAACCCTCGATCTGTTCATGCGGCTCGAGGGCGAGGTGCTCGCGCTCCTCCACGATCTCGGCGAGACGCAGGAACTCCTCGAGACCGAGCGCGTGACGCCGGCGCAGTTCCTCGGCATCGAGGTCAAGCGCTGGGCCAAGGAAATCGCCGAGCTCGTGCTCTGGATCGGCTACCTGCAGTGGCACTTCCGCACCCACGGTCGGCTGCGACCGCCGCCGGAGCCGGTGCTGCAGAACTACGGGAACATCGAGTGCCGCGACGCCGTGCTCGCTTGGGATGCCGTGGAGTTGGACGTCGACGAACATGGCGCCCCCAAGACTCGTTGGGATGGCGAAACGCAGAAAGTGAGCCCCGTCACCGGCGACAAGATCCCCGACGAGACGGCTCGCGTGCCGATTTTTCGCTATGCGAACCCGCGCCAGGCAGAGTGGCCCAAGGCCGACTTTGTGGTCGGGAACCCGCCCTTCATCACGAACAAGCGCATGCGGGTGGCACTCGGCGACGGCTACGTGGCCGCGCTCCGCAGCGCGTACGCCCAGCTTCCCGAGTCGATCGACTACGTCATGTACTGGTGGCATCGGGCCGCGACGGCCGTCGGCACCGGCACCGCGGTTCGAGCCGGTTTGATTTCGACGAACAGCATTACCCAGACGTTCAGCCGGAAGCTCGTCGCGGACGAACTGCATCGAGGGAAGCTCTCGATCGTGTTCGCGATCCCTGACCATCCGTGGGTCGAACTGAGCGAGGGGGCCGCCGTTCGAATCGCGATGACCGTGCTGGCACGAGGTTCGTGTGACGGAACCTTGTCGTCCGTCACCGAGGAACTCGTGGGAGGCGATGGCGCCGTCGCCGTTGGGCTCAAGTCTGCCCGCGGCGTGGTGACGCCCAACCTTAGCGTCACCCACGATCTATCGAGGCTCTCGCCGCTGCGCGCGAACCTCGGCCTTTCGTTCATGGGCATCATCTTGTGCGGTGACGGCTTCTTTGCGGACACGGAGGCTGCAGACTCCGTGCGTCGAGCGGC
>CAIXWQ010000119.1 GCA_903923175.1 uncultured delta proteobacterium
CGAACAGCAAGGTTGCCGTGCAGAAGTTCCGGTCTGCCACCCAGACGTCGTTCTCTTCGACGAGTTGGAGGATCTCCAAGGTGAGCGAGCGCTCCTGCGCGTGCCCGTCCTCGCAGGGGATCATGTGCGTCGCCAGCATCAGGGCCGGATCCAGGACGACCAAGGAGTGCCCCGGCAGCGGACCAGCCACACTTCCACGAAGGACGCCGAGCCGGCGCTCCGTGGCGGCGAGGTGGCTTCCGTCGATGATTCGAACTCGGTAGTTCGCGACCGGTGGGGGAAGCTGCATAGGTGATAACCAACAATTTGCCCGGTCGTAGACAGCCCCGGCACACGAGCCCGCATGGCGAAACCGAAGCCTGAAGCGGACTGGGCGTTCATGGAGACTCTGTTTCCCAAGGGCTGGCGCGAGCTGGCGTCGGACATGGGGCTGGTCCGGCAGCTTCCGCCGCACATCGGGCAGAAGGTGCTCGACATCGCGACGGCGCTTCGGCTCGTGCTGCACTACGTGGCGCAGCGGGGCTCGATGCGGAAGACGACGGCCTCCGCGGCGGTCGCGGGCATCGTCAGCATCAGTCAGCCAGCGCTCTTCAAGTGGATGTTCAAGATCGGCGCGTACCTCGAAGCGCTCGTGGCGCGGATGGTCGAGCCGGGCCGCTTCGCGTCGGCGGCGTGGGGTGGCTACGTGCTCATCGCCGCCGACGCCACGTACGTCTCGCGACCAGGCGCGAAGGGCATGACGGCGCGCCTTCACTACGCGATGCACCTGAGCGATCTGCGTCCGCGATGCATCCGGATCACCGACGACAAAGTTGGTGAGACGATGCGCAACTTCGACGTCGAGCCCGGCGAGCTGTGGATCGTCGATCGCGGCTACTCGAACCCTCCGAGCGTGCTCGACTGCGCGCGCAAGGGTGGCGCGATACTCGTGCGATTCAATCGGCACTCGCTGCCGGTCTACGACTCGCACGGCGGGCGCATCGACGTCCCCGCGCTCATCACCGCGACGCCACGTCGAGGACGCGTGCAGCATCAACGCGTCCGTGTCATCGCGACCGATGGCGGAGAGGTGCGAGCGCAACTCTGTTGGGTCTGGCTGCCGAAGCCGGCGGCGGACAAGGCACGAGCGCATGCCGTGCGAGATGGCGAGCGAGACCCTGTCGAGCTGGACCTGGCGGAGTACTTCATCGTCCTCACCACCGCACCGTCGTCGAGGCTGACCGCCGAGCAGGCCATCGAACTGTATGGCGCCCGCTGGCAGATCGAGCTCGACTTCAAGCGCGACAAGTCGATCGGTGAACTCGACAAGCTTCCGAGCGAACTGCCCGAAACGATCCGCTCCTGGCTTTGCGCCAAGGTCCTTCTCGACCTCATCGCGCGGCGGCTGGCAGCTCAGCCCGTCGCTCTTCCCCCCTCAGGACTCGCAGACGCAATCCTGCCCGCGATCGAAGCGCCGCCGCCTGCCCGCCGTGGCCGTCGAGCCGTGGTACGTGATGCAGTACGTGTGGGACGCGCTCCGGCACGCGCTGCGGCTCACTGCTAGGTTGCGTGACCTCGCAGAGGCGCTCCCCGACTTCACGCTTCGCATCGCCCAGGCGAACGGCCGTGCGCCGGGCCGGCGCCAGCGAGAGCGGATGGGACTGACGACAGACTACGAGTTGATGTGATTGTGCTGGTTATCACCTATGCCCCCACCACCTGCCGCGCCTCGTCCCGATCCGCGGCCGCCAGCACGTACTCGAACACCGCGCGCGACCTCTCGCCGATGTCTCCCGAGGAGCCTCACGCACGTGGCAACGCACGGCTTCGCGCCACAGTCAGTCCCACCAGGCGGAGACGACCTGAAACGGGCTCGCGACCGGCGCCACGACCGGCGGGTGGCCGAACTGGAAGCCTATGGCGACGTCGCTCGGTCGCAGTTCTCGCATCCAGCCGTCGACCTCCTCCGCGGTCGCGCTGGTGACCACGTAGACCCGCTCGGAGAATGTCGACGTTGCCCATTCCGCGCTCCCTCAGATCAGAGCGCGTCG
>CAIXWQ010000120.1 GCA_903923175.1 uncultured delta proteobacterium
CCCGCCCACGCCGCCCCCAGCGCCCCCGCCGGCTGGCGAGCCGCGCGCGCCCGCCGAGCCCGCGCCGCCGAACGAAGCCGTCACTGCGACGCAGATCGTTTCGATCGTCGACGCCGCCGCCCCCGAGGACTCTTCGGCGACCCCGAAGATCGTCTCGGTGGAGCCGATCGTCTCCGTCGCCCGCGACGACGGGATGCGGCACCACACAAGCCCCTACGGCGTCGAGAAGGTCGACCCCGAGGCGCTCGCCCTCGAGAACGCCGAGCTCGCGAAGATCCCGCTGGCCGCGCGGTGGCTGCCGAGGCGCGTCACCCAGGCTGCCCTCCCCGCGCTCGCGCAGGTGGCGATCCTCCCTGCCGGCGTCGAGCCGCTGCCGCCGCCGTCGAGCCCTTCTCCTCCGCCGGCCTCGGTGCCCGATCCGGCGGCGTCCTCGCCGATGCCGATGGCGCCCCCGCCGGCGTTCGCGACGCGCCGCGCGCTCGTGCCGGTGATCCCGCGCGAGGAGCCCGACGACGTTCGTGCGCGGACCGCGACCACGCCGACTCCGCCGTCGCGTCCGGGCGGCGTCCGGACCTCCGAGTGGGCGGCGCCCGACCCGCTCGCGACGGCGGCGTCGCCGGCGGGTGGGCCCACGCGGCCGAGGCCTAGCCTCGCGCCGATCTCCGACGACGCGCCCGACATCGCGGTGATGGCCGAGGGGCAGCTCGACGACGGGGCCCACGACGAGCTCCTCGACGGGGCCGAGCCCGACGACGAGATCAGCGAGGCCGACGTCGACGCCGAGCTCGTGCACGTGAGCGACGCCGAGCTCGACGAGCTCCTCGGCGTCCCCTCGCGCGCCGACGAGCGCATCGAGTCGTACGCGCCTCGCCTCCCGCCGCGCCCGAGCGCACGCCTCGACGAGGCGCTCCCGAAGGTCATCGTCGCGCTCGAGCCCGATCACGTCGAGCTGGTCGAGGGCCTCCTCCGCGGTGGCGACGGCGCGAGGGCGGCGGCCGACAAGCTCTCGTCGCTCGGCATCCTCGGGCTCACGGCACTGATGGAGCGCTTCCCCGGGCCGACGCGCTCGGACCGTGTCGCGGCCGCCTCGCAGCTCCCCGCGCCCTCCGCGTGCGGACCGATCCTCTCGGTCATCGTCCGGCTCGGGCGCATCGCGCACCGAGACGTGATCGCGCGGACGAACGATCCACACCCCGAGACGCGCTTCTGGGCGACCTATCTGCTTACCGAGCTCGCCGATCCCGCAGCTTCGGGGGCGCTCCTCCCGCGGCTGCTCGACGACGACGCCCCCGTGCGCCGCATCGCGCCCCTCGCTGCGCGCGCCATGTTCCGCGTCGCCCCCGACACGGTCGTCGACGTCGTCGATCCGCTGGTCGGCGTCGCGCTCGACGACGGTGCGACCCGGGAGCTGCGCTCGCGCGCCATCGACGCGCTCGTCGAGCTGCGCGAGGCGCAGGCCGTGGAAGGGCTCGTGCTCGTCCTCGAGGTCGCCGACGAGGCCCTCGTCGCCTCCGCGCACGCGGCGCTGGTGAAGCTCACCTGCCACGACCCGACGCAGGCCGGCGAGACCTGGCCCGCCTGGCTCGCCCGGCAGAAGGGGCGCGCGCGGACCGAGTGGCTCATCGACGCCCTGCTCGACGACGACGCCGCGCTCCGCGAGGCGGCCTCCGCCGAGCTCAAGGTCACGACCAAGCAGTATTTCGGCTACTACGCCGATCTGCCACGTGCGGATCGCGAGCGCGCGCACGCCCGCTACCGAACCTGGTGGGAGCAAGAAGGGCGCGCGGCGTTCTCCTGAGCGCGCGGCCGCGTCGGTCGTGGCGCCCAAGCGGGAATCGTTCGTCGCGGACGGTTCCCGGCGGCGCCCGGCCCGCCGCCTCGCCGCCGAGGCGTCAGCCGCTCCCCTCCGCCCTCGTTTGCGGTACAGATCCCTCGCAACTCCGGCCTTGCGGGGCGTCCTCCCCGCACAGGCACGGCGCCCGGCTCCGTGCCGCGCGCCGAGCCTCGAGCCCGTCCCACACCCGAAGGAGACTTCGATGCGTCACGCAGCCCCCCTCGCGAAGCTCGGCGTCCTCGCCGCCGCCGCGCTCTGCCTCGCCACCGCCGGTTGCCCGAACTCCGCCGGCAACGGCTCGCCGCAGTGGCCCGCCGCCTCGAAGATCAAGCCGCAGCCGCTCTCCGGCACGTCCGAGTGGCCGGGCGTCTACTTCATCAACACCGCCGGCAGCCGCGGCTACATGCACCTGCTCAGCAGCGGCGGCGAGAACATCCACGGCTGCTGGCTCGCCGAGGATCGTCACGCGCGCGCGACCTTCACCGGCACGGTCTCCGACAACCTCGCGAAGTTCGACTGGACCGAGAACAAGGTCGGCTTCGCCGGTCCGCCGTCGCATCTCACGGCGTACCTCGTCATGACCCCGGAGGCCGACGGCCGCGACAAGGTCGAGGGGAAGTACGGCGAGGACGTCAACGACGACGGCGTCAACGACTGGAAGGGCGTGAAGCAGAAGGGGCAGGCGCCGAAGGAAGACGGCTGCAAGCTCGACGAAGGCGACACCATCCAGACCGAGGGGAAGGGGCTTCAGTGAGCCGTCGCCGCGCCTGGGCTCGCGCCTTCGCGGCGACGCTGGTCACGGGAGCGGCGGCGCTGGTCGCTGCATGCTCCAGTGGCGGCGCGGCCGGCACGACGGGCGGCAACCTCCCGTGCCGCCCGAGCGGCGGCACCGAGGCGTACCCGGCCGAGACCGGGTGCGGCACCGAAGCCGGCGACGTCGTCGCCGACTACTCGTTCCCCGGGCGCCTCGCCGGCGCGACCAGCCCGCGCGGGACGATCAAGCTCTCGGACTACTACGACCCGGGCGGCACCAAGGGGCTGCGCTACCTCGTCGTCGACGTGTCCGCGTTCTGGTGCAGCTACTGCAAGGAAGAGGCGCCGCAGCTCGCCGCGCTCGACGCCAAGTACAAGGCGCAGGGCGTCGTGTGGTTCACCATCGTCGCGCAGGACATCAACCGCGCGGTCGCCACCGACACGGACGTCGACGCCTGGATCAAGGCGTACTCGCTCGTGACGCCAGCCGTCGCCGATCCGGGGCAGAACCTCACGTCGTTCTTCGATCCGAACCAGATGCCGCTGAACATGATCGTCGATCTCAAGACCATGAAGATCGTCACGAAGATCACCGGCTCGGGCCTGCAGCAGGTGCAGACGGAGCTCGACAAGCACCTCGCGGGGGCGACGTGATGCGCGCGTTCGCGGGCGCGTGCTGCGTCGCCGCCGCGCTGGCGCTCGCAGGGTGCGGTGGCGGTGCGGGTGGCGGCGGTGGCGCCAAGGCGGCCTCCGGCGACGGGCTCGCCACCGGCGCCGACGCCGTCGACTTCACCCTCACCGACATCGACGGCAACGAGCTCACGCTGTCGAAGTACCTCGGCAAGGGGCCGATCCTGATCTCGTTCTGGGCCACCTGGTGCAAGCCCTGCCTCGGCGAGCTCGAGCACCTGCAGCGGATCTACGAGGCGAAGAAGGACAAGGGCTTCGTCGTCCTCGCCATCTCGCTCGACGGCCCGGAGACCGAGGCGAGCGTCGTCCCGACGGTCCGCTCGAAGGGGTGGACGTTCCCGGTCGCCGTCGACGGCGAGACGCGCGCGGCGAGCCTGTACAACCCGCGCCGCGCGCAGCCGTTCAGCCTACTGATCGACAAGCGCGGCAAGGTCGTCGTCCGCCGCGAAAACTACAATCCGGGCGACGAGAAGGCGCTCGAGGCGGAGATCGACAAGGCGATGGAGTAGGTAGCGCGCTCCTTCGGGGGCGGCGTTCGACGCGGGCGGCGGTCGCTTCGGTGCGATCGCCGCTTCGCTCTTTTTGTCCCGGCGCGTCGACCTGGTCGCCCTCGGCGACGGTGGCGCTCGCTCGCACTCGCGTCTAGCGTGCGCGCCCCATGAAGCAGCGACGCCTCGTCGGTCCGGCCTCGTTCGCTCTGCTCGCCGCGCTGAGCGTCGGTCGCGCGGAGGCCGCCTACGTTGGCGACGTCGACGGCGCGCCGCTCAGGCTCGAGATCACGGAGACGTCGGTCACCAGCTACCACTGGGACAATCGCAACTACATCAACTACGACGACAACTACGCCGAGTGGCTCAACCACCTCAACGTCGTGCTCGCGTGGAAGTCGTGGCAGGCGGGCGTGCGGTTCGACACGGCCGTCTACGGGCACACCCCGGACCCCAGCAGCCCCGAGCTCACGCCGGCGGATCGCAGCCAGCTGCCGTATCACTACCGCAACCAGGCGCTGATCAGCCCGGGCATCCCGTCGAAGTTCTACGTGACGTACGCGTCGCCGCACT
Organism: uncultured delta proteobacterium; assembly: GCA_903923175.1. Taxonomy (GTDB): domain Bacteria; phylum Myxococcota_A; class Polyangia; order Polyangiales; family JADJMO01; genus CAIXWQ01. The sequence continues at coordinate 4,339 of CAIXWQ010000120.1, forward strand.
TCGAGGCGACCGTCGGCGACGGCTACGTCTCCTTCGGCCGCGGCCTCGTGCTCTCGATGCGCAAGGTCGACGAGCTCGCCGTCGACACCTCGCTGCAGGGGGCGAAGGTCGTGGCGCGGTTCGCGCCGTTCACCTTCACCGGCGTCGCGGGGCTCTCGAACCCCGTGCGCGTCGACGAGGCGAGCGCTGCCACGCTGCGCGATCCCGATCCGTCGGCGGTCGGTCGTAACCTCGTGACCTGGACGCGCGACGTGATCGTCGGCGCGCGCGCCGAGTCGAAGCTCGGGACCTCGACGCTCGGGGTGCACGCCTCCGACGTCATCCACGATCAGTCGATCTTCGGCGGCTACGACTGGCGCAACGCGCCGACCGGCCCGCTCCCCGGCTCGCCGACCTTGAACGCCAGCCAGGTCCAGGCCGCGGGCGCGTCGCTCGCCATCCCCAAGCTCTCCTCCGCGCTGCCGATCAACCTCTTCGTCGAGTGGGCGGTGCAGAACCGGCTCCACTGGGACGGCACGGCCGCGACCGACAAGGATCGAGGCATCGCGGCCTACGGCTCGGCCAGCTACAGCTCCGGGGTCGTCACCACGACCCTGGAGGGGAAGCACTATCGCGGCTTCTACCCGGTCGGGATCTACGCCGACACGACCAAGTTCGGCGGCTTCACGACCGCGGTGCAATACAACGCGCCGCCGACGGTCGAGCTGATCACGCAGGACTCGCTGAAGGACAACAGCTGCACCACCGGCGGCCGCGCGCGCGTCGACGTGAAGCCGACCAAGGCGTACGCGATGTTCGCCTCGGCCGCGTATTTCGCCAACTGGGGCGAGCAGGTCTCGACCTGCTATCAGGGCGGCGGCTTCGGGCTGACGCACGCCTACGACGCCGCCAACGACACGACGCAGGCCAGGCCGCTTCGCAACGACATCGTCGACGGCTACGTCGGCGCCGAGTACCGCGCGCAGCACGAGTCGTCGTACATCCTCGCCACCGCGGGCGCGCGCCGCGACACCAAGGCGCAGGGACCGGCGCCCGGCGAGGGGGACTTCTACCGCGAGACCTGGCTGCAGTTCGACGCGCTCAAGATGCTCGACGCCGACTGGGCCGTCGAGGTGCAGGGGTGGCATCGCAAGCGCTACGAGACGACCAACGGCTGGTACGAAGGCGAGGACTACCTCTCGCTGAAGCGCGGCTCCAAGCAGGCGTTCTTCCTCGGGCACGAGTACTCGAGCGATCCCTCGAAGCTGAAGCGCGGCTCGTTCCTCTCGTACGGCTCGATGCAGCACTATCTCAACGTCGGCGCGCAGTTCCGCTTCACCGACGACGTGCAGCTGCGGCTCTTCGCCGGCCAGCAGCGCCCCGCGCTCAAGTGCGTCGCCGGCGTCTGCCGCAACTTCCCGGCGTTCGAGGGGGCCAAGGCCGAGGTCGTGGTCCGCTACTGACGCCGCCGTCGTCAGGAACGTCGCCGCCGCGCCGCCCCGTTCGCTACTATCGCCCGCGCTCGATGCCCGTCCGTCCGCGCACGCCCCGTCCGCCCTCGTCGACGGCCCCGTACTTCGCCGCGCTCGTGGCGCTCGTGGCGCTCGTCGCCGTCGCCGGGTGCGAGCTCGTGCCGCGCAAGGTCACCGACGACGACTGCAAGGCCTGGAACGAGCACAACGCCAAGGTGCTCAAGCGCGAGTTCGGCGAGGCCATCAAGCGCTGCGATCCCGGCCTGGTCGCGCCGATGACGAAGGACATGGAGGACGGCGTCGATCGCGGCATGCGCGACGACGTCGACAACTGCCGCAAGCAGGCGGCGCAGGGCGCGCGCGCGATCCCCAAGGAGGTCGACTGCTTCCTGAGCGGCGGATCGCTGGCCGAGTGGAAGGCCTGCAACTTCACGATGCCGACCTTCAAGACCGAGACGCTCCAGAGCGAGATCGCGAAGATCGACGACTACTGCGCGAAGGGGAGCGGCAAGCGCAGCGGCGGCGCGACGACCAAGTAGCGAAGGCGCTCGGCTATTTCGCGCACACGTCGGCGACCTGCTGCTCGAACCCGCCCACGAGGTCCTGCAGCGACGTGAAGAACGGCGTCTTGAAGGTGCACGCGCGCCAGTCGTGCATCGCCGAGGCCCCGAGGAAGCACTCGGCGTCCGGCGGGTAGTAGCGCGCCCCGTCCTGGGCGGTGCACTGGTCGACGAGCGATTTACGCTCCACGTCGATCTTGTGGCCGTAGTCGAGGTCGGGCGAGAGGACGAGCTTCTTCTTGGGGTCGGACTGCGACTGGGCGAGCTTGAGGCCGTTGCCCGACCAGCACTGCGCCGAGACCTCGTCGTAGGCCTTCTTCGCCAGCGTCCCGAAGTGATCGGCCCAGCGCACGCAGTCGGTCTGGGTCGCGCGGCGGGGAATGCGGCTGCAGCCGGCCGTCCCGAGGAAGAGGGCTACGGCCGAGGCCAAAGTCGCGGCGGCGGCCAGGAGGCGCGCGGCAGCGGGCCGGGGATGTCGGCGGGGGCGTCGAGGCATCGACCGCCGTTGTGACGCATCGACACCGGCCCGTCGAGGGCAGTCTTTCCGCCACGCGCCAGGCGATCTATCCGATCCGTACATGTCGACGCTCAAGCACGCCTCGCCCGGGTTGCAGTTCGATGAGCAGTCCATCTTCGAGCGCGGTGCGCCCGGCCGAAATGCCGCGTCGCTCCCCAAGCTCGACGTCCCCGCGGTGGACGTCGCGGGGAGGCTCGGCGGGCTCGCGCGCAAGGCGTCGGCCGCGCTCCCCGAGGTCGCGGAGCCGGAGGTGGTGCGCCACTTCACCCGCCTCTCGCAGTGGAACTACTCGATCGACACGAACTTCTACCCGCTCGGCTCGTGCACGATGAAGCACAACCCACGCGTGAACGAGTGGGCCGCGCGGCTGCCGGGCTTCGGCAGCGCGCACCCGTACGCGCCGGCGCGCGGCATCCAGGGGGCGCTCGAGCTGATGGCGCGCCTGCGCACGATCCTCGCCGAGATCTGCGGCATGGACGACGTCTCGCTGCAGCCCGCCGCGGGCGCGCAGGGCGAGCTCACCGGCCTGATGATGATCCGCGCGCACTTCGCCAAGCTCGGGCGCTCGCCGCGCAAGGTCATCATCCCGGAGACGGCGCACGGCACCAACCCCGCGTCGTGCGCGGTGAACGGGCTCTCCGCGGTGCCGCTGCCGCGCTCGGCGGGCGGCGTGGTCGAGATCGGCGAGGTCGCCAAGGTGCTCGAGGAGCACGCGGGCGACATCGCCGCGATCATGATCACCAACCCGAACACGCTCGGCCTGTTCGAGCGCAACCTGCCGGAGATCGCGAAGCTGGTCCACGAGAAGGGCGGCCTCGTCTACGGCGACGGCGCGAACCTCAACGCGCTCATGGGGCGCGCGCGGCCGGGCGATCTGGGCATCGACGTGATGCAGTTCAACCTGCACAAGACGTTCACCACGCCCCACGGCGGCGGCGGCCCCGGCTCGGGCCCGGTCGCGTTCAAGTCGTTCCTGACGCCCTACCAGCCGACCCCGGTCGTGGTGAAGCGCGCGGGCGCGAACGGCGAGGCCCACTACGAGCTCGACGACGATCGCCCCGATACCGTCGGCCGCGTGCGCAGCTTCGTCGGCAACTTCGGGATGATGGTCCGCGCCTACGCCTACCTCCGCGAGATGGGCCCCGACGGCCTCAAGCAGGCGACGGATCTCGCCGTGCTCAACGCGAACTACCTCGCGGCGATCGTGAAGGAGTTCCTGCCGATCGCGTTCGACGAGACGTGCATGCACGAGGCGATCTTCTCCGACAAGGACGTCAAGAAGGCGACCGGCGTGCAGACGCTCGACCTCGCCAAGCGGATGATCGACTACGGCTTCCACCCGCCGACCGTCTACTTCCCGCTCGTCGTCTCGGGCGCCATGATGATGGAGCCGACCGAGACGGAGTCGAAGCAGACCATCGACTGGTTCGCCAACGCGCTGCGCGCGATCGTCGAGGAGGCGAAGCTCGACCCCGAGACGGTCAAGAAGGCGCCGCACCACACGCGCATCGGCCGCCTCGACGAGGCGCGCGCCGCGCGCAAGCCGGTGCTGCGCTGGTCGCCGAACCACGAGGGGTGAGCGCCCGCGGACGGCGGCGCGGCGGCTACCTGCCGACGCCGATCTGCGCGTAGAAGACGCCGAGCGTCGCGATGCCCGGGTGGGCCGATAGCTGAATCGGCACCCGCAGCGCGATGCCGAAGCGCGCGCGTCGCGAGAGCCACTCGTGGACGCCCACGCCGAAGTCGACGAGCGCGCCCGGCGTGATGTCGCCGCGTGGCCGATCGAGCGCGTCGCTCGGCGCGCCCCAGCTCGAGAAGACGAGCCCCGCGCCGATCGACGCCCAGCGATGCGCCAGCGGGCCTTCGGGGACGCGGTACACGAGGCGCGCGCCGAGCTCCGTCAGGCGGTTGGGGTCGCCGTTGACGGTGCGGATGGTCGCGAGCGTCAGCGCGAACGCCGCGAACGCCTCGATCGACCAAGGCTCGTGCGCGCCGCCGGCGCCGAGACCGAAGGCGACGGCGAGCGCGACGTTCAGCGAGGCCTGCCCCGCGCCGCTGCCGCGGTTGGTCAGCCACCCGCAGCCGAGGTCGCCGCCCACCGAGAACCGCTGCGGATCGAGATCCTGCTCGGGCGTCAGGTCGACGATCTCGACGTCGCGCTGGCGACGCTCGCGCTCTCGCCGGCGCGCGGCCGTGGCCTCGATCTCGTCGACTGGCGGCGGGGCGACGCTCGCCGACGGGGCGCTCGACGCGCTCGCGCTGGCATCGACGGAGGCGGCCGACGCCGAGGCGAGCGACCCGGTGACCGCGCGCGTCGCCGCGGCGTCGGCGCGGCCCAGGACGAGCAGCGCGAACGGCACGACGGCCGCTCCGAACGTCACGGGCAAGCAGGCGAGGCTACGCGGGCGCATGGCGGTACTCGTCCACGGGCCGTTCGGAGCGGCAACGCACGACCGCATTCACGTCGAGGGGGGGCGAGGCGCGAGAGCGCGGAGGATGGCGCCGGGATCGTCGCTGATGATCCCGTCGATCCCGAGCTTCGCGAGCGTCGCCGCCTCGGTCGTGCCGTTGACGGTCCAGGTGTTGACCCGAAGGCCGGCATCGTGGAGCGCGGCGACGAACGTCGGCGAGCACATCGTGTGCTGCGGGTGCGCCGCGACGCAGCCGAGCGCGCGCGCGCCGAGCCGCGTCGCGCGCGTCCACGCCAGGCGCTCCCCCGCGTGCACGAGCAGCGCGCGCGGGAGCTCGCGTGCGTAGATCGCCGCCCACGCGAGGAGCTGCGGATCGAACGACGAGAGCAGGACGCGCCCGGCGAGCCGCGGCCGGCTCCGGACGAGGCGCGTCGTCAACCGCGCGAGCGCGCCGCGGTCGCGCACGTCGTGCTTCAACTCGACGTTCAAGAGCGCCCCGCGCGCCTCGGCCCAGTCGAGCGTCTCGGCGAGCGTCGGCACGCGCGCTTCGCCGCCGCCTCCCGCGAGCTCGACGGCGCAGAGCGCTTCGACGCCCAGCTCGGCGGCCAGGCGTCCGTCGCGCCCGCCGGTCACGCGCGCGAGGTCGACGTCGTGCAGCACCACGACCTCGTCGTCCGCCGTGGTGCGCACGTCGAGCTCGACGCCGTCGGCCCCATCGGCCATGGCGCGCTCGAACGCCGCGAGCGTGTTCTCGGGCGCGTGGGCGCGCGCACCGCGGTGTCCGAGCACCAGCGGCCGCCCCGCGGGCCGCGTGAAGGCGCCCGCGCGCGGGGCGCTCGGACCGCCGTGCTTGCTCACAAAGTCACGTTCTCGACGTGCTCGCCGAACACGTTGCGCAGCACGTCGGAGACCTCGCCGACGGTGGCCTCGGCCTTCACCGCGGCCACGATGAGCGGCATCAGGTTGTCGCTCCCGCGCGCCGCCCGCTCGAGCTGCTCCATCGTGCTCGCCCACTTGCTCGCGTCGCGGCGGGCGCGCACGGCGCGCGTGCGCGCGACCTGCTCCTCCTCGAGCTTCGGATCGACCTTGCCCACGGGCACCGGCTCGCTGCCGCTGACGAAGTCGTTGAGCCCGACGATCACCCGCTCCTTGCGCTCGATCTGCAGCTGGTACTCGTACGCCGAGTTCTGGATCTCGCGCTGCACGTACCCCTGCTCGATCGCGCGCACCATGCCGCCCATCTCGTCGATCTTGCGGATGTACTCGGCCGCCCCGTCCTCGATGCGCTTGGTGAGCGCCTCGATCGCGTAGGAGCCGCCGAGCGGGTCGACGACGTCGGCGACCCCCGACTCGTAGGCGATGATCTGCTGCGTGCGCAGGGCGAGCGTCGCCGCCGCCGCGGTGGGCAGGCCGAGGGCCTCGTCGAACGAGTTGGTGTGCAGCGATTGGCAGCCGCCGAGCACCGCGGCGAGCGCCTGGATCGTCACGCGGACCACGTTGTTGAGCGGCTGCTGCGCGGTCAGCGTCATGCCGGCCGTCTGGCAGTGGAACTTGAGCGCGCGGGCGCGCGCCGTCTTGGCGTGGAAGCGATCGCGCATGATCCGCTCCCACAGCCGTCGCGCCGCGCGGAACTTGGCGACCTCTTCGAGCAGGTTGTTGTGCCCGTTGAAGAAGAACGACAGCTGGTTGCCGAACTTGTCGACGTCGAGCCCCACGTCGATCGCCGCCTGCACGTAGGCGATGCCGTCGGCGAGCGTGAAGGCGACCTCCTGGACGGCGTCGCACCCCGCCTCGCGCACGTGGTAGCCGCTGATCGAGATCGTGTTCCACTTCGGCACGTGCTCGCCGCAATAGGCGAAGATGTCCGAGATGAGGCGGATCGAGGGGCGCGGCGGGTAGATGTACGTGCCGCGCGCGACGTACTCCTTGAGGACGTCGTTCTGGATGGTGCCGCGCAGGGCGTCGGCGGAGACCCCCTGCTCCTCGGCCACCGCGATGTAGAGCGCGAGCAGCGTCGAGGCCGTCGCGTTGATGGTCATGGAGGTCGACACCTCGCCGAGCGGGATGCCGCCGAAGAGCGTGCGCATGTCGTCGATCGAGTCGATCGCGACGCCGACGCGCCCGACCTCCCCCTTGGCGACCGGGCTGTCGCTGTCGCGCCCCATCTGCGTCGGAAGATCGAACGCGACCGAGAGCCCCGTCTGCCCCTGCTTGAGCAGGTAGCGATACCGCTCGTTCGACTCCGCCGCCGTGCCGAACCCCGCGTACTGACGCATCGTCCAGTGGCGGCCGCGGAACATGTCGGGCTGCACGCCGCGCGTGAACGGCGGCTCGCCGGGGAGGCCGAGATCGCTCTCGGGATCGAAGCCGATCGCCTCGAGGTCGTCCGGCCCATAGAGATCCTGCGGGTCGAAGCGCTGGGCCATCAGACCCACGCGCGCCTTCGGCTTCGCGTCGCCCTTCTTCGGCCTGGAGTTGGCCTCCTTCCAGCGCTTGCGCGCCTCGGCGTAGCTGCGTCCCGATTCCGACGGTCCCTTGTTCGACGGCTGGCTCACCTGGGCTTTTTGCGCTTCCTGACGTGGCGCGTCTAGCCACAGATGCGCTCACGAATTTCGTGCCATCGCGATGCCGCCGACCCCAGCCGTTCGACCGCCGGGACCCTTCGCGGCGGCCGCGACCAAGCATGCCCAACGAGGGCGCCGCGTCCTGTATCCTCGGCGGCTCCCATGAAACTGTTGATCGCCGACCGTTTCGAGCCGCACGCCCTCGAAGAGCTCCGTCACCTCGGCGTCGAGGTCGCCTACGAGCCGGAGTGCACCGCCGAGAGCCTCCCGCAGAAGCTCGTCGGCGTCGGAATCCTCGTCGTGCGCTCGACCGAGGTGCGCGCCGCGGCGATCGAGGCGGGCAAATCGCTGCACCTGATCGTGAAGGCCGGCGCCGGCACCGCCGGGATCGACCTGCTGAGCGCGTCGGCCCGCGGCATCTACGTCGCGTCCTGCGGCGGCAAGGAGGCCGTCGCCGTCGCAGAGCTGGTGATGGGGCTCGCCTGCGCCCTCGATCGTCGCATCCCCGACGCCGTCGCGGATCTGCGCGCCGGGCGCTGGGAGCGTGGCGAGCTGTCGAAGGCCGAGGGGCTCCACGGCCGCACCCTCGGGCTCGCGGGCTTCGGCGCGGTCGCGCGCGAGGTCGCGGTGCGCGCGCGCGCCTTCGGCATGCACGCCATCGCGATGAGCCGCTCGCTCACGCCGCAGAAGGCGGGCGACCACCACGTCGGCTTCGCCCGCTCGCTGGAGGAGCTCGCGAGCCGCTCGCAGATCCTCTCGCTGCACCTGCCGCTCAACGAGCGCACGCGCGGCATCGTGACGAGCTCGATCCTCGCCGCGCTCCCCGAGCGCGCCATCCTCATCAACACCGCGCGCCCCGAGCTGGTCGACCAGGAGGCGCTGCGCGAGGCCGTCGCGACGCGCGGGCTGCGCGTCGGTCTCGACGTGTTCGACGCCGAGCCGGAGGGGCAGAGCGCGCCGTTCCGCTCGCCGCTCTTCGACGTCGCAGGGGGCGTGGTCTACGGGACGCCGCACATCGGCGCGTCGACCTCGCAGTCGGAGCGCGCGATCGCCGCCGAGACCGTGCGCATCGTCCGCTCGTTCGTGCAGACCGGCGAGGTGCCGAGCTGCGTGAACGTCAGCGCCATCAGCCCTGCGCGCTACCTGATGGTCGTGCGCAGCCTCGACAAGGTCGGAGTGCTCGCCAACGTGCTCGGCGTGGTCAAGCGCCATGGCCTCAACATCGAAGAGGTCAACTCGACCATCTTCGACGGCGCGATCGCCGCGTGCACGAAGTTCCGCGTGACCGGGCGTCCGGGCGAGGCGTGCATCGCGGAGATCAAGGCGTTCGAAGAGGTCTTCCACGTCGACGTCGTCGCGCTGCCGAACCGCGCGTAGCGCCGGCGGCACGCGCGCCGCGGCGCACGGTCGCGTTGTCAGCGCGTCATCGGGCTCTGGGCCGTGCGCCATCGGGGCAAACGTCTTCGCACGGGAAATCTCCGGCGCGCGATGGGCGTTCGCCAGGACATGATCCCCTCGGAGCGGACCCCCGACGCGCTCGAAGCCCTCAACCGCGTGGTCGTGCTCGCACGCGAGCTCGCCTATGGCCGGCGTGAACGCGCGATCGTCGGCGACGTCCTCGACATCGCCGAGTTCCTCTGCCGGCTGCTGACCGATCCGGCCGATCGCACGCTCGAGTTTCGCAGCTTCCTCGTCGACCTGCGCGCGTTCGACGCCCGGTTCGCCGACGCGGTTCGCCGCTTCGACGGGGCGGTCGCCGCCTGAGCTCGTCGCGGCCCTCAGGGAGCCGCTACGAGAGCGAGAGCCGGAGGGTGCGCGCCTCGTCGTCCATCACCGGCGCGCCGAGCTCCTCGCCGACGGCCATTCCGCGCTGCGCCGCGGGGCGCGCGCCGATTCGATCGAGCCACCGCTGCGCGTGCGGGAAGTGCCGGAGGTCGACGCCGACGCGCTCGGCGCCGAGCGCCCACGGATAGGAGGCGACGTCTGCGATCGAGTAGTCGCCGGCGAGGTACGGGGCCTCCGCGAGCCGCCCGTCGAGCACGCGGAAGAGTCGCCCGACCTCGCGCGTGTAGCGCTCCTCGCCGTACGCGCTCTTCCCCTTCGCGTAGACCCGGAAGTGGTTCGCCTGGGCCATCATCGGACCGAGCCCGCCCATCTGCCACATCAGCCACTCGGTCATCCGCGTGCGCGCGCGAGGCTTGCGCGGCCACAGGATCCCGGTCTTCTCCGCGAGGTACATCAGGATCGCGCCCGACTCGAACACCGTCACCGGCGCGCCGCCGTCGGCCGGCTCGTGATCGACGATCGCCGGGATCCGGTTGTTCGGCGAGAGCGCCAGGAACGAGGGCTCGAACTGCTCGCCGCGCCCGATGTTCACGGGGATCACGCAGTAGGCGAGCCCCGCCTCTTCGAGGTAGATCGAGATCTTCTTGCCGTTCGGGGTCGGCCAGTAGTGGAGATCGATCGCCATCGGTGGATCCGATGCGCGAAGGCCGCCGCCGGTGCGCGGCCGCCCCGACGAGAAGCGTCGACTACTTGAACGGGTTCTCGATGTCGCCGCCGCCGCTCGGCTTCTTGCCGGTGTACGCGGGCCCGGTGACCGCGAGGCGCGTCATCGCCTCGACCTGCTTCGCGGGCGACTTGTCGTCGACCTTGATCGACTTCTCGACGAAGCCGGTCGCCTTCAGCGTGAAGGTCTTCGTGGAGCCCTCCTCGAGCTCCACGTTGAACGGCGAATCGCCGACCAGCTTGTCGCCTTCGTAGATCTGCGCCTTCGAAGCCCCGCTGACGTCGAGCATCACCACGCGCGTCTTCTTTGCGGGCGCGGCCGTCGTGCTCGCCGCGGGGGCGGTGGTGCTCGCGCTGGCCTTCGGAGCATCCTTCGTCGTGGCCGCCGCCGGCTGCGTCGGCTGCGCGGCGTTGGCGGGCTGCTGTGCCCCCTGCTTGCCACCGCCGAGCGCGACGACGCCGACGATCCCCGCGGCGATCACCAGCCCGCCGAGGGCGACCATGATCGGGGCCTTCGAGCGCTTCTTGGCGGTCGGCGGCTCCCCCGGGATGGGCTGCGGCATCGCGGCCGCGATCGCGCTCTGCGCGAGCGACTGGTAGCCGGCCGAGAGCGCCATCATCTCCTGCGCCGCCTTCGGCACCTCGCCGCGCAGCAGGCGGTCGAGATCCTCCGCGAGCTCCTCCATCGTCTGGAAGCGCTCCTCCGGCTTCTTGCGGAGGCAGCGCATGATGATGACCTCGAGCCCCGGCGAGAGATCGGACGGGCACTCGGGCAGCGCACGCGGCGCGATCGGCGCCTTGTACATGTGCTGCGTGAGGATCCCCATGAAGTTGTCGGCGTCGAAGGGGACGCGGCCGACCGCGCCTTCGTAGAGGATGACGCCGAGCGCGTAGATGTCGGTGCGGTGATCGACCGGCGAGCCCGAGGCCTGCTCAGGGCTCATGTAGTGCGGCGTGCCGAAGATCGAGCCCGCCTTGGTCAGTTTGCTCGCGCCCTGGCCGACCTTCGCGATGCCGAAGTCGAGGATCTTCACGAAGTCGACTTCGCCGCCGCTCCGCTTGCACAGGAAGATGTTGTCGGGCTTGAGATCGCGATGGACGATCCCGGCCTCGTGCGCGGCGCCGAGGCCCTGCGCGAGCTGCTTCGCGATCTTGGCGAGCCGATTGGTCGGCACGCGCTTGAGCTCCTCGAGGAGCTTGGTGAGCGGCTTGCCGTCGAGGTGCTCCATCACGAAGTAGGTCGAGCCGTCGGGGAGCTCGGCGAAGTCCGTGATGTCGATGATGTGCTCGTTGCCGATCGAGCTCGCCGCCTGCGCCTCGACCTTGAAGCGCTCGACGACCTCCGGGTCCTTCGTGGCGTCGCCGAGGAGGACCTTGATCGCGAACTTCTTCCCGATGGCCTTGTGGCGGGCGCCGTAGACGATGCCCATGCCGCCTTCGCCGAGCACCCGCTGGATCTCGTACTTGCCGCCGAAGACCTCGCCGATGCGCGGGTCCGTCTTCTCTTTGATCTGCGGCTCCAACGAAGAGGTCGCCCCATCCAGCGACGGCGGCGCGAAGCCGCCCGACGAGTCCGCGTTCCGCGAGGAAACGGCTGGACCGGCGGCGCCGGGGAGAGAGGGGCGGGGGACTTCGGGCATGAGAGGCTCCTAGGCTCACTACGTGCGGGACGGTCGGCGGATCTGCGTCTGTTTTCCCCCGGTTTGCGGTCCGGGGGTGAAAAAAATGCGGAGCGACGTGACTGCCGTCGTGTCCCTCTCCGTCCTGGGTTGCGCAGAATGTCGCGAGATTCGAGGGCGGAGGGGCGTCGGGCGCGACCCTGCTTGCGAAGTCCGCGCCGAAGGCCGCGGCGCGTCCTGATCACGGCAATCCGCCCGATCACTGCCTCCTTGTACCCCCGCGCGGGCTTCGACAGACGCGGGAACGGATCGATCCGCTCCGCGGTTCGTCGAACGAGGGTGACGGAGGTCGTCCTTTCGCCGACACTCCGCGCCCCCCGCCGCCCCGCCGTGCGCACTCGGTGCGGCCAACCGCGCCACGAACGCCTCGCAAGACACCCATGGGCTACGCCTGGACCCTCGGCATCCGGTACCTCCGTTCCAAGAAGCGGGCGTCGATCTCCGTCGGCACCCTCTTCGCGATCCTGGGCGTCGCGCTCGGCGTGGCCGCGCTCGCCACCGTGATGAGCGTCACCGGCGGCTTCCAGAAGCAATTCCGCGACAAGGTGCTCGGCGTGAACGCGCACGTGCTGGTGTTGAAGCGCCACACGCCGGACTTCTCCGAGTACCGCGACGTGATGGAGCGCTGCGCGAAGGTGCCGGGCGTGATCGGCGTCGCGCCGTTCGTGATCAACCCGATGCTCGTCACGGCCGGTGACCACACCGCGACGGGCGTGCTCATGAAGGGGGTCGACCCCGACCGGATGCCGGCCGTGCTCGATCTCCCAAAGCAGATCACGCAGGGCTCGCTCGCGGGGCTGCGGCGCGCCGGTGCGCAGGCCCCCGGGCGCCCCGGCAGCAGGCCGTTCTCGCCCAGCCCCGCGGGTAGCGCGCCGACCACCGCGCTCTCGGCCGGGAGCACGGGCTCGGTCCAGCACGATCCGCTGATGAAGGCGATGGAGCAGACCGTCGCCGACCTGCATCACCGCAACGAAGAGATCGCGAAGGAAGAGGCTGACGAGTCCGCCGTCGCGGCCGCCAGCGCGAGCGCAGCGCCCTCGACCTCGGCCGTGGCGTCCGCCGCTCCGAGCACCGCGGTTCCGGCGCCGAGCGGTGACCTCGCGCCGCAGGGAGGCTACGCGAGCGAGCTCCCGCCCGACGACGTCGAGGACAAGGTCGTCGCCGCGATCACCAAGGAAGACCAGGCCCGCGTCTCCGACAACGACCTGCCGGGCGTCGCCATCGGCGCCACGCTCGCGAAGTCGCTCGGCGTCGGCCTCGGCGACCGCATCCGGATCACGTCGCCGTCGGTCGGCTTCGCCTTCGGCTCGCAGCACACGCCCGTCGCCCGGCAATTCAAGGTGATCGCGCTGTTCGAGGCCGGCTTCGATCAGTACGACTCGAAGCTCGTCTACGTCGACCTCTTCGAGGCGCAGGCGTTCTACGACCAGGGCGACAGCGTCACCGGCGTGGAGATGCGCGTCTCGGACATCGGCAACGCCCGCAAGATCCGCGACGACGTCGAGAAGCAGCTCGCCAACGGCGTCTATCACGTCATGGACTGGGAGGAGCTCAACCACCCGCTCTTCACGGCGCTGAAGATCCAGCAGATCGGCATGAGCGCGGTGCTCGCGCTGATCATCGTCGTGGCGGCGTTCACCGTCATCGCGACGCTGATCATGATCGTGCTCGACAAGCGCAAGGAGATCGCCGTGCTGAAGGCGATGGGCGCGCGCGACGGCGCCATCCTCCGCGCCTTCATGTACCAGGGGCTCGTCATCGGCTCGATCGGCACCGCGCTCGGCCTCGCGATGGGGTTCGCGGTCTGCCGCGGCCTCCTGGTGTACGGCTTCCCGCTCGATCCGAAGGTCTATTTCATCTCGCGGCTGCCGGTCGAGGTGCGCCCGCAGGAGTTCCTGCTCACCGGGCTCATCGCCGTGCTCATCTGTCTCGCGGCGACGGTCGTGCCGGCGCTGCATGCGGCGCACATCCGGCCCGCCGACGGCCTGCGCGCGCACTGAAGGCGGCGCGCGGGTCGGCAGCGCGGCGCGCGCGTTGCCAATCGACGACACCCGCGCGCGCGAGCGTCGTCGAACCGCGACGCGTCCGATCCGACGCAGCGGCGAGCGCCCGAATTTCGGCGTGCGCCGCGCTGGCGCGCGCCTTGCGATGCCTGGGAGCATGACCTCCTCGACGCACGGAAAGGCTCGAATCGCGCTCGTTGCCCTGTTCGCCTGCGTGGCCTCGGTCGCCACGCGTACGGCCAGCGCCGAGGGCGCGGTCGATCGCTCGCCGGAGCCGGTCGTCGACGGGGAGCGCTCCGTGCGCGCCGCGCGTCCGCTCGCCGTGCGCGGTGAGGTCGACGTCCTCTTCGACGGGGTCGGCGGCGCGACCGACGGGTTCGCCGGGGCCACCGTCGCGTACTCGCTCGACGAGCACCTCTCGGTCGAAGGGACCTTCGGCTGGGGGTTCGGCAACTACGCCAAGACCGGCGCGAACGCGCTCGCAATGGGGCGGTTCGCCCTGCCGATCGATCGCGCCGGCGTCCACGCGCTGACCTTCGCGGTCGGCCCGTCGACCTTCTTCGGCGGCGACTACGGCGCCGTCTGGCTCGTGCGGGGCGAGATTGCGTACGAGCTGCGCACGCGCTCCGGGTTCTCGCTGCTCGCCGGCGGCGGCCCATCGCTCGTGCTCGCCGACTCGCGGGCGCTGGCGATCCCCGACTGCTCCTGGTTCTGCCCCAGCGGCAAGACCTCCCAGTTCAAGGCGGGCGACGTGCCGCTCCAGGTTCGCGTCGCGGCCGGCTGGGCGTTCTGACCGCGCGCGCGTGAGTCCCGGCGCGGATTGCGATAACCACGCGCGTCATGGACGCCGCCGCGACCCCCTTTTCGACGCTCTCTCCGCTCGACGGCGCCCCGCTCGAGCCGGTCGCGGAGACCCCGATCGAGACCGTGCGTGAGCTCGTCGCCGGCGCGCGCGTCGCCCAGGCCGCGTGGGGGGCGACGCCGCTGGCCGAGCGCATGGAGGCGCTGTGGCCGCTCAAGGACCGCATCCTCGATCGAGGCGCGGAGCTCGCGCGCATCCTGAAGCGGGAGTGCGGCAAGCCCGAGGGCGAGTCCTGGACGGCCGAGGTCCTGCCGAACGCCGACCTCGTCGAGTACTGGATCGAGAAGATCGAGGAGCTGCTCGCGCCCGAGGAGGTCGCCCTCGACGCGATGTCCTACCCCGGCAAGTCGGGGCAGCTGATCTCGGTGCCGCGCGGCGTGATCGCGCTGATCACGCCGTGGAACTTCCCGGTCGCCATCCCGCTGCGCACGATCGTCCCCGCGCTGCTCGCCGGTAACGCGGTCGTGTTCAAGCCGAGCGAGTTCTCCCCGCGGGCCGGCGCGTTCCTCGCGCGGCTGCTCGACGGTCTCGTGCCCGCCGGCGTCTTCACGCTGATCCAAGGGGGCGGTGCGCAGGGGCGCGCGCTCGTCGACGCGGCGCCCGAGCTGGTGGTGTTCACCGGCTCGGTGGCGACCGGCAAGAAGATCGCGCAGGCCGCCGCGAGCTCGCTGGTGCCCGTGAGCCTCGAGCTCGGCGGCAAGGACGCCGCGATCGTGCTCGCCGACGCCGATCTGGAGCGCGCCGCGCGCGGCGTCGTGTGGGGCGCGTTCACCAACGCCGGGCAGAACTGCGCTTCGATCGAGCGCGTCTACGTCGACCGGAAGATCGCCGACAGGTTCGTCGCGCGCGTGGTCGAGCTCACGCGGCCGCTGCGCGTCGGCGAGGACGTCAGCCCGCTCACGACGCCGGCCCAGTTGGAGATCGTGCAGCGCCACGTCGAGGCGGCCCGCGAGGCGGGGGCGAAGATCCTGGTCGGCGGCGAGCCCACCGGCGTCGGGCTCGGCTACCTGCCGACGGTCCTGGAGATCGAAGGGGCCTCGGAGCAGAGCCCGGTGATGTGCGACGAGACCTTCGGCCCGGTGCTGCCGATCGTCCGCGTCGACGGCCCCGAGGACGCGCTCGCCCGCGCCAACGACTCGCGCTACGGCCTCACCGGCAGCGTCTGGACCAAAGACCTCGAGCGCGGCGAGCAGCTCGCCCTGCGCCTGCGCACGGGCGTCGCCACGGTGAACAACCACGGCTTCACCGGCGCCATCGCGGCCGCGCCGTGGACCGGGGTCGGCGAGTCGGGGTTCGGCGTCACCAATTCGCGGCACGCGCTGAAGGAGTTCACGCGACCGCGCTTCATCCTCGTCGATCGCAGCTCGGCCAAGAGCGAGCTCTGGTGGATGCCGTACACCGTGAGCCTCGTGAAGACGGTGCAGGCGCTAGCGATCTTGCGCAGCGGCACGCAGGGGCTCTTCGCGAAGCTCAAGGCGATCTTCCAGCTGCTCGGCAACGCGCCGAAGCGACTGATGGGCAAGTGACGCCGCGCGGGCGTCCTCAGTTCGCGTAGCAGTGCGCGCTGCGACAGCCCGCGAGCCCGAGCGCCTTGCAGTCGACCTGCTGCAGCGCGCCGGCGACGCAGAGCGACAGCACGTCGCCGCTGCAGCCGGTCTTGCTGGTGTCGCAGCCGGCCGTCGCGTCGGGGTAGACGCACTTCGGTCCGGTGGTCGTGGCTTGGCAGTGCCCGCCCGGGTAGCGCGAGCAGTCGTGGTAGCTCACGCGCCCGGTGTGATCGCAGCCGAGCCGCACGTCGCCGTCGCACTTGTCGCTGCCGGCCGGATCGCACGCGACCGGCGCGCGATCCGTGCAGCCGGTCGCCGACGTCGGATCGCAGTGCGTGTACGCGTGGGAGCAGTCGCGCGTGGTGGTCGTCCCGGCCTGCTTCAGCGTGGCGACGTCGCCGCTGCAGGTCACGCTCGGCACGGGGGTCACGCCGCCGCCGCCGGACCACCAGCAGCCGTCTTCTTCGCAGGAGAGCCCGCTCGCGGGCGGCGTCGTCAATCCGCGGACGACGTCGCACGAGCCGCCCGAGGAGAGCGCGGCGTGGTGCTTCCAGCTCCACCGTTCGTTGCTTCCGCTCTCCGGGATCACGCGCTCCTCGGCGCTGCTCGGCCCGGTGCAGAGCTGGACCAGGAAGTTCACGTCGTCGTCGGAGTACGCGTAGCCCCTCGTCGGGCCGAGCAAGCACGCCCCCTCGATCGCGCAGGCGTTCGCGAGCTGCGCCGGGGTCAGGGGCGCAGGCTCGTTCGGGCGGTTCGGCCAGGCCTGATCGGCGGTGACGTCGACGGTGCCGTCCTTGGCTACGCCGTGCGGCGGTCCCGGCGGGGTGCCCGTGTCGCACACGGCGCCCGAGGGACACTGCCGGACGTCGGCTGCCGGCGAGCACGCGAGCGCGCTCGCGGCCGTGACGAGGGCGAGCAGCGCGAGCTGCGCGACGAGCGAGATGCGAGTGGAGGGGCAGGGACGGCGCATGCTCGACGACGTAGCAATCCGCGAACCAGCGCCGATCGCCTGGAATTTCGAGCGTATCGTCGCCCTGCGCGTGAACGCGCGGAGGTGTTGCTCCTCCGCCACGCTCTCGCGCCCGCTCAGGAGAGCCGGTGGCGCAGCAAGGCCGACGCGGCGTCGCGCGCGCAGCTCCGGCAGTAGCCCGCCTTCTCGAGTCGACCGAGCACCTCGCCGGTGGTGCGCGTCGCGTTCGCGTCGAGCCCCTTCCCCTCGTCGTTCACGAGGGTGATCAGGTGCTTGCAGATCTCCGCCATGGTGCGCTTGCGCTCGACGAAGGTCGCCTCGCGCAGCTTGCGCAGGTGCTGAGGGAACACGCGCTCGTCGATCTTCTCGCCGGGGTGGTCGATCGACCACGCCGCGATGCCGCTCAGGATGCCGCGGCGGAAGTCGCTCGCGTCGCCGCGCACGCCGAGCGTCGTCTCGATCTGCTGCATCAGCCTGGTGTCGGCCTCTTCGTACTCGCCGGTCACCGAGTTGCGGGTCTTCTCGCCCTTCACCCACGTCGAGACGTGCCGCACGTAGCGGTTGAAATGGTCGGCGTAGCTGCGCTCTTCGACGAGCCCCGAGGCGGCGCGCAGCTCGTCCTCCCAGAGATCGAGCAGCCGCACGCGGCACGCCTCGCGGAAGCTCTTGGTGTCGTGGTAGCCGCCCGGGAGCGGCTCCTGCTGCAGCCACTCGTACTCCGTCGTGCGCGCCGAGAGCTCCTCGAGCTCGTCCAGCACCGCGAGCGGCGACAGGCACGCGAAGCGCGCGCTCTGCGCGGCGTCGAGGAGCACCGACTTGATCTCGCGCGGCGACGCGCCGATGCGCCCCTCGTAGATCGGGTAGCCACGGCTCTCCTCGAACACGAGCGCGAGCGACGAGCGCAGCACCTTCGCCTGTTCGGGCTCGAGCCGCTCGGGGAGCGCCCCCTTCGCGTAGAGGTCGGCCTTCTCGATCGCGGTGAGCGAGCCGGCGAGCGCGCCGAGGCCCGGCCGTTCGGCGGGGTACGTGCCGTCGACCGCGCGGCGCATGCGCGTGAGGACGGCGAACAGCGCGGCGACGAAGGTCGCGTGCGGCGCCACGTGCCTTCGCACCTGCGAGGCGATCTGCGCGTCGTAGATCGCCTGCTCGTCGATGTACGAGCGCAGGTACGGCGTGCGGATCAGCTCGAGCCGCCCGCGGAAGCTCGCCCACTCCGGGTGCTCGCGCAGCGCGCTCAGGTGCACTTCGTTGGCGCTGCCGATCAGCACGCTGTTGAGCTGCACGTTCTGGTGCTGGAGCGCGACCTCGCCGGTCTCGACGGTCAGCTGCAGGTATTTGTACGCGTCGAGCGGGCGCTTGAGCAGATCGCTGTACTCGAGGATCCCCCCCTGCGCGTCGACCAGCTCGCCGACCGCCTCGTAGAGCGTCACGGCCTGCAGCGACGCGGGCAGCGCCGCGAGCGAGCGATCGGCGGTGATCTGCCGCTCGCCCGCGTCGACCGACATCTGCGGGCCGATCGTGACCGCGCCCACGCGGTAGCGCCGTGAGATGAAGTAGCGCTCGACGAGGACGTGGCGCAGCACCTCGCGCAGGTCGCCGCGGTAGTTCGCGAGCAGGGCCTCGAAGACCAGCTGCGACTTGTGCGAGAGGCGCCCGCGCAGGAGCCACTCGGGCGGCGGCTCGGTCAGCGCCTTGCTCGCGAGCGCGCGCTCGACCAGCTCGCGACGCGCGTCGATCGGCAGCAGGAAGAGCGGATGGTCGCGGATCTCGGAGACGAGCTTCGCGTCGATGAGCTCCTCGTCGAGGTGCGCGTACGAGGCGTCCTTGTCGAACCGGGCCTGCGTGTCGTCGTCGCGGAACCCTATCTTCGACTTGATCGTCTTCGCGCTCGGGAAGACCCAGTGGAAGCGATAGAGCTTCCCCTCTTCTTGACCCGAGTAGTGCTCGAGCGCGCGCATCAGGCACGCGGCGATGGTCGACTTCGACGAGCCGTTGGGGCCGTGCAGGAGCACGAGCTTGTTCGGGCGCCCCTCGCGGCCGAAGTTCGAGAGGATGCGGAAGATCTCCTCCTGCACCTCCTCCTGGCCCACGAGGCGCTCGCGGCGCGTGGCTGGATCGCCGAACGGCAGATCGAAGAGTGCGTAGCGCGTCTGCTTGCCCCACGGCTTGTCGATCGTGGTGCTGCCGTAGTGGCCGAACATGTCGCGCACGTAGCGACTCGCGTCGCGGCCGAGGCGCTCGGGCTCGGCGGCGAACAGCGCGAGGTACTCCTGGAACGAGAGCACCCTTCGCCCCTGCGAGAACGACTCGCGGATCTGGCCGACCACGCGATCGAGCTCCGAGGCCACGTCGACGCCCTCGCGCGGCGACGCCTTCGCGTCCGCGGCGGCACCGTGCGCGTGGGGTCTCGACGAGGCGGAGGAGGGATCGGGCATCGTCCGCCGATCGTACCCCAAAGCCGGCGGCTTGCCGGCGGCGTCGAGCTGCGCGCGGTGGTCGAGGCGGCGAAGGCGCCGGGCCGAGCGCCGTTACCCAGCTCGTCACGCCGCCGCGATCTTCCGCCTCCTCCACGCCGTGCCCGCCTCGATGCCGAAGCGCTCGAGTCCGGGCACGATCGCCTCCTCCATCGCCGAGTAGAAGATCTCGCGCCCTCGTGCCACGTCCGGGAGCCCGAGCGCGCGCTCGTCGGCGGTCAGCGGCGGCGGCACCGCGATCGGCGGCGCGAGCGCGACCTCGATCACGGCGAACGCGTGGCGCAGGTAGCGCTCGAGGCTGCGCAGGACGCCGCGGTGCGCGTCGAGCCAGGGTCGCCACGCCTCCAGGTAGAAGAAGCCGAACTGCCCGTGGAGCACCTCGTCGGCGAGGAGCCTGCGCGCCGCGTCGCGCAGGAGCGGATCGCGCGTCGCTTCGATCTCGTCGACGAGCCGCGCGACCGCGACCATCTCCGACATGCAGGTGGTGTAGATCACGTTCCGCAGGGCGCGCTCTTCGGGCGTGCAGCCGGCGTGGCGCGCGAGCGGGCGCACGTGCCGATCGAAGACGCATGCGGGCGGGGCCCCGAGCGCGATCAGCACCTGGCCGCACGTCTCGGTGTGCCGCACCTCGTCCTGCGCCATTCGAAGCATGACGAGCTTCGCGTCGAGCGTCGCGTTCGCCTCGAACAGCTGGGAGGCGAGCTGCGCGAAGACCACCGTCGAGCGGTGCTCCGCCGCCATGCGCAGCGTCCAGCACTGCCGCGCCGCCTCGACCGCGCGCCGCTCGTAGGCGCGCGCGTCGAACGTCGTGACGAGGGTCGCGCAGCGGACGAGCGCCTCGTCGACCTTGCGGTACTCCGCCTCGATCGGCGTGCCGGAGCCCTGGATCCCGACCGTGACGGTGCTCTTGCCCTTCGCGCGCGCGACCATGCGCCCAGCGTAGCGCCGTCAGCTTCCGCGCACGACGCGCTCGGCGAGCGCGCGGATGGTCAGCGGCGCCGAGCCTTCGGCCTTGTTGTTGACCGTCACGAAGAGCGTTCGCCCCACCAGGACGGCGCGCTCGAAGAGCGTGAGCACGTCGTCGCGCATCTCGGCCTGCACGTCGTGGAGGCGCGCGAAGGGCGCGCACTGCTGCTTGCGCGCCGCGTAGCTCGCGCCGGGCGGCAGCATGAGGCGCGCGACGATCGGCGAGGCCGCGCGCTCGAGCAGCCCGTTCGTCGTGGCCCACGCGATCTGCTCGGACAGTCGCGGCATCGAGGGGTGGAAACTGAAGCAGGGGATCGCGCCCGCGTCGCCGATGGCGCGCGCGAGCGGCGCGCCCATCAGCTTGCGATCGCGCACCTCGACCGCGAGCGGCAGCCCCGACGCCCGCGCCACCGCCTCGCGGAGGAACGCGGCGAGGGCGGGCAGGAACGTCGTGGGCTCGAGCCGCTCGCCTGCCGGGAACTCGAGGACGACGGCGCCGGTGTGCGCCGCGAACGCGCGGCGGTGCGGGCCGAGCACGGCCTCGTCGAGCGCCTCGACGCTGAGGAACCGCGGGTTGTCGCCCACGGTCGCGTGGCCGTGCGGCCGCTCGGCGTGGCGATCGCGGCGCGCGCGCGTGAGCGCCTCCCACGCCTTGGCGATGGTCGGGAACCCGTCCGGGAGCTGCCGCGCGTAGCCGGCGAGGTCCGACTCGGGGATCGGCGCGTAGTAGCCGCGGTCGATGCCGACGGTGCCGAACAGCGGGTGGCTGGCGTAGACCGCGAGCCCCTCGCGCGCGCAGCGCGCCTCGCTCCAGCCGGCCTCGTCGGGCCACACCAGGCCGCGCCAGCCCGGGAACGACCAGGAAGAGGTGCCGAAGCGGATCGAGCTCGGGAGCTTCGCCGCGAGCGCGCGCAGCACTTCGTCGACGGGCGCCCGCGGCGGGGACGCTTCTGGCGGAGGCGGCGGCGCGCCGAACAGGCTGAGCTGCCCGTCGGCCTTCGGGCGCGCTCTGGTCGCGGCCATCTACGCGGCCGCCGCTACCGCGACCGCGTGCCTGCGCGCGGAGCGCGGCGAGCGTGCCGAGCGAGCGCGAGATCGGGCGGCGGCAGCGGCCCCTCGACCACGTCGGGCTGGCGCCCGGCCGCGATGCAGCGCCGCCCGTCGAACGCCGCCTCGCCGCGCTTGCAGATCCGAGGCGCCGCGTTGGCGTCCGTGTCCCACGAGCAGCGGCACGGCGCGCCCGGATCGGTCTCCGGGTTCGGGGCGGGCTCCACCCGCGTCGCTTCGGTCGCCGAGAGCGACGCGCTCGGTGAGGGCGTCGGGGCGGCGACGCGAGCGGCCGAGCCGCAGGCCGCCGCGGCTGCGCCGGAGAGGCCCGACAGGAGCGCGAGCGAGCGGAGGAACTTAACGCGGGGAGCGGGACGGCGTGCGCGCATCGCGGCGAGCGTACGCGCGACGCGCGGCCGCTTTCCAGCGTCACGCGGCCAGGCGCTCCTGGTCACCGAGCGCGGCGGCCAGCTGGCGGCGCGCGCGGTGGAGCCTCGACATGACCGTCCCGATGGGGATCCCGAGGTGATCGGCCACGTCGCGATAGCTGTTCTCGCCGACGTCGACCATCAGGAGGACCTGGCGGAACCCTTGCGGCAGCGCTTCGACCGCGCGTCGCATCCGCGGTGGCAGCTCGCTCATCGGCAGCGCGGGACCCTCGGCCTCGGGCTGGGTCCACGCGCACGGATCGACGCCGAGGATCTTCATCGCCTCGCGCTCGCGGCGGCGCCGGCGGTAGCCCGAGACGAAGACGCTGAACACGATCGTCTGCGCCCACGAGCGGAGGTTCGTCCCCGGGACGAACTGCTCGCGGCAACGCAGCGCGCGCTCGATCGCGTCCTGGACGAGATCGTCGGCGTGCGCGTCGTCGCGGGTCAGCCGGAGCGCACGCGCCCGGAGATCAGGGCGGATCGCGAGGAGGTCGTAGACGAACGCGTCTCGCGGGAGGAGCGTGGAGTCGTTCTTGGGGAGCGTCGGGATCAGCATCGTCGGGTCCTTTTTCGCAGCGTCGTGGGAGCTCGAGGGCGCACCACTCCCGGGCCGTGCGCGAGGCGCGCACGGTCGAGTGGCCGGACCGCGCGTTCGTGGCGCGCGGTTCTGCGGTGGTGCTTCGGGGGCCCGCGCGGCGTGGCGCGAGGCGGGGGCGGATGCGTCGGGGTCGCGTGGCCGTCGAACGACGACGTCTCCAGCTGGAGCAAGCGCCGCGCCAGGACCTCGTCACCACGAAAGCCTGCGATTCCCGCCGAGCGAATCGCGCATCGGCTGCCAAAATGACAAGCCCCGAGCGCGGGCGCGCCAACACGTCCCGCGCCTGCCGCGCCGCACCTCGTCGCGCGCTCGACCATGCCGCGCGCTCCCCCTCGGTCCCGGCGGTCCCACCATGCTCGCGGGTGCTAGCGTTCCTGGGCGCGTCGACCGCGGAGCGCGCGCCGTTCGCCCCGAAACGCTCCGCCGCACCGGTCATCGCTCTGCCTACGCCGCCGATGCCTCCTCCCCGCGAACGCCCCGACGACCCGCTCGCGCTTCGCCGCTCGATCGAGCGCGCGATCGTGCGCGACGACCCGCGCGGCCAGATCCTCACGATGCTCGAGCGCCTGCAGCGCGTGGCGCGCGAGGGGACCGACGAGCGGCGGTTCGCCGAGCGCAGGTTGGCGGAGCTCGTCCTCGAGTCCGCGCCCTGGCGCGCGGCGCTCCTGGTGCGACGTCGCCTCCGCGACGACGTCGACGACGACGCCTGTTGGGCGCTGATGGGCCTCGCGCAGGCGCTGCTCGGCCACCATCGCTTCGCGGCGGCCTCGTATCGACGCGCCATCGCGCTCGACCCCGGCAACCCGTGGTACGCGCACAACCTCGGCCACCTCCTCGACGTCGCGCTCGATCGCCCGCGCGACGCGCTGCCGCACCTGCGGCGCGCGGCGAGCGCCGTCGCCGACGAGCCC